>JAPPKD010000293.1 GCA_028820215.1 Spirochaetaceae bacterium
CAGGGCGCAGCGACGGTCACCGTCACCGACCACGACTGAACAGCGGGCAGACGGCCGTTGGCGGCCCCGAGCGGGCGGCGTGCGGCACTGGACAGTCCTAGCCTGCGGCGCGTGGATTCGAGCACTGGCCCGTGGGGCGGCGGACCGGAGCCGTGCGACGAGCACGGCGCGCCCGATGACCGCTCGCATGCGCAGCGCCCCGGCCCGCCGGTGGCGCTGCTCGGCTGCTGCGGTCTGGCCGCGGGCGGTCTGGGAGGTTGGCTGCTGCCCGCCGCGGGAGCGGTCTGGGCAGCCGCGGCGGTGTGGCTGCTCATGGGCGCGTGGGTCACGGTGACCGATCTGCGCTCGGCGCTGATCGCTCGGCGCGTGGTATGGCCAGCAGCCGCCGCGATGGCTGCCATGCTGTGCGGTGCCTCGCTGAGCCTCGGACAGTTCGGGCGCTTCGCCTGGGCGCTCGTCGGCGCCGCGTCGGTGGGTGTCGTGCTGACCGTGCTCTATGTGGCCTTCCCCGGCCGATTCGGCTATGGCGACGTACGTCTCATCACGGCGAACGGGCTGCTGGCCGGCTGGTGGGGCTTGACGCCGCCGTGGTGGTGCTTGGCCGCCGGAGCGGTGGCTGCTTGGCCGGCCGCGGCCCTCGCGCTGGTGCACCGGGGTGTCACGTCGCAGCTGAGATGGGCACCTTGGTTGGTCGTCGGCACAGCAGCCGTCGTCGGTGTGCTGCTGTGGAGGGCAGGACCTGTCTGACGGGCATGATGCGGCTGGCCGCCGCGCAAGCGCCGGCCAGCGGAGCGTGTCAACGGCAAGGGCGACGGCTAGCGTGTGCAGCCGTCAGCAGTTCGCCGCCCGCATCGTTCCTGCCAGAGACCTGCCGATTGTGGAGAGCGGCCCGTATGCCGGATTCCAGCAACAGTGAGCCTGCGATGCCGAGGGCTGCGACCGGTCACCGGATCAGACGGTCCTTCTCGACGCGTGCTCGGCGCCGGCTGGTCGTGCTGGTCGGCCTGCTGCTCCTCGCTGTCAGCGTGGCCGGCTTCCTCACCGCAGCCGACGCACTGGACGAACGCGTTCCGGTCTTGGTGACCGCCGTCGACATCGAGCGAGGCGACGTCGTCGAAGCCTCTCACCTCACTTGGACTCGAGCCTCTCTGGGCTCGATTCCCTATGTGCCCTGGTCGCAGCAGGCTGCGGAGAGCTTTGCGGGCAGCGTGGCCCGCTGGCGGCTCGCTGCCGGATCACTCGTCACTGACGCCGCCTTCGACTGGCCCGAGCCCGGCCTCGGTGCAACACTGGGCCTATCGGTGCCCCTCGACACGTCGCTCACCACCGAGACGCTCGCCGACGGCGATGAAGCGCTGCTGATCGATCCCGGCGTCGCTCCCTCGCTCGGCGACGCTGGGCGACCGCGACGCGTCATCCGCTCGTTCGTCGTCGAGAACTTCGACGGATCGCAGATGTCGCTGCAGCTGCCGCCTGAGGAGTATCTGCGGTGGCAGACCGACATCTTGGACGCCGCGGGCCCTCTGCTTGCCCTGCCCATCCCCCTCAGCGCGGACCCCGAGGCGGCTGCTGCCGACCTGGACGAGGCGTGGCAGCTCGAACACGAGGCGCTGATGTCGGCCAGAACCGAAGAAGAGGTCCTGCCCGGCGGCGCGCGCCCGGGTGCCGGTCAGCTGGAGGTACGCCTGCCCGTCGACACCAGCCTGAGTCCGTCAGGCGTCGAATCCGGCGATCTGGTGCTGCTGGTCGACCCCGGCGCGCTCCCTTCGGCCGGCGACGAGGGCCGCCCGCGTGCGGTGCTGCAGCCGCTGCTCATCGAGCATTACGAAGGCGGCGAGATCGTCATATTCTCCACGCCGGAGGAGTGGATCGAATGGCAGTTGCTCATCGAACGGCTGGAAGGCATAGTGCTCGTCGTGCCGGTGCCGGCGGGAACCGACGTCGAGGACTTGACGGCACGGCTGAACGCCGTGTGGCTTGACGACTGGCGCGATGACGCAGCAGGCGTAGATGCCGGCTGAGGGCTCGAGAAGGCGGACTCGAAGGGGCGGACGCGCATGCTCGCGGTGGTCCTGAGCACAACCGAGCGCTACGACGCGGGATCGATGTCGCTGTGCCTCGCGGCCGAGATGGGTTCACCCGAGTGCCCGGCGCTCGTCATCGATGCCGACATTGCCGCGGGCGGCGACGCGAGTCTTGCCGAGCGGCTCGGGACTTCGCAGCGTCGCAGTTTCGAGCCTTGGGTGCGCGGGCTGCCCACGCTGCTGGCTGCTCGCAGCCGATTCAGCGAGGAGCTGATCTCCGAGCATGTCTGCGTGCCTGACGGCACTGACAGCTGGCTGCTGCTGGGGCCTGCGAGCACAGCGGGCCGCCATTACGCACACGACTGGGTTGACCGGCACATCAACCGTCTGCGTCGGCTCGATTCGGGCCGCGTGGTGCTGGTGACGGCCTCGCTGGCGGGTCTCGAGGCGCGCCCGTCAAGCTTGCCCGTCGACGCGGACGCCGTGGTGATGCTGGCATCAGGCGAAGACAGCGCGGAGCTGTCCGCAGCCGCGCGCCGCTGCGTTGCCGACGGGGACGGCGGCGATGGTGCCGATCCCCGCCGCGATGCCCGCTGGATGGCGATGGTCGCAGACAATGCTCCTCTCGCCGACGCCGCGATCATCGAATCGGCCGGGTGCGAAGCGGTGGTACGGCTGCCGGCGCGCGACGACGCCCGGGTGCTGCAGACGCTCAGCCGCCGCCAGCGTCGGCTGGCGGGTCCCGTGTCCGAGATCGCGGTGCGACTCTTGGAGATGCAGGCGACGCTGGCGGGAGGGGTCGCCTGAGATGAGCCTCCGGGAAGAAATCTGGCAGGAACTGCTGCCGCGGATGCGACAGCTTCGGCTGCAGGCGAGCACCGACGGGGAAGATCATCACGACATCTGCCGTGAGACTTCAGGTGCCGTCATTGCTGAGATGGAGGCCCACGCCATCCACTTCAGCGGTCGCTGGCTGAGCGACGAGGACAACGCGTGGCTCGAGCAGCAGATCGAGGGCTTCTTGGGCGCGGGGCCCATAGAGCGCTTCCGCGCCCGCGAGGATGTCGAGAACATCTACTTGTTCGGCCCGCACCGGTTGGTGCTGTCGCTCGTCGGCGGACGGCAGGAACACCTCACCGAGCCGATCTTCGACGACGATCAGGCGATGATCGACTACATCGCCCACTTGGCGTCAACGCATGGACAGACCGCACGGCGATTCGACAGCGCGTCGCCATTGCTGGACCTGCGGCTGAGAACCGGCGAGCGCATCTTTGCAGCGATGGAGATCAGCGGCGCCCCGTACCTGGCGGTGAGGCTGCACCGGATGCGGGCGGTGAACCTGCGCGACCTGGCAGAGCGAGGCTCGGTCACCGTCGAGGCAGCCGACTTCCTGCGGGCCGCAGTGCGCCCGCCTTGGCCGTGCAATGTGCTGGTCTGCGGCGCGCTCGGCGCGGGCAAGACCACGATGCTGAGGGCGCTGCTGGCAGAGACCGACCCGTCGGAGGTGGTCTGCACCCTCGAGCAGACCTTCGAGCTGTTCTTGAGCGAGACGCACCCGCTGACCTTCGCCGTGGAGACCCGCGAACCCAACAGCGACGGCTCCGGCGAGATCGCCATCGAGGAATTGGCTCGCCGCAGCCTGCGCTCGGGCGCGGACCGGGTGATCGTGGGCGAGCTGCGCGGCTCAGAGGCCGCCGTGTTCCTGTCGGCATGCGGCACCGGCTCTGACGGCTCGATGGCCACGATCCATGCGGCATCCGCCCGCCAGGCACTTGCCCGGCTGGTCCGCTACAGCCTGCAGAGCCTCGACGCGAGAATGCAGTCGTCGCTGGTGCAGGAAGTCGCCGACGTCATCCATCTGGTGGTGTTCATGCGGATGCGCGCTCAGACGGGAGAGCGCGAGGTCCATACCATCACCGAAGTCATCGGCGCCGATGAGGGGCGCTTCGAGACCCACGACATCTTCGGGCGCATCTCGCCGGGAGCGCCGCTGCAGATGCTGGCGCCACCGCGCAATCCTGACCTCGTGATGCGGCTGAGCGAGGGCGGGTTCGACACATCGCGGTGCCCGGCCAAGACGGTCGACGCGGCGCTCGTGCGAGGAAGAGTCTGACCCTCATGGCCCCCCTCGTCGCCTATGGAGCGATCTTCGCCGCCGGAGTACTGCTGCTGGCTGTCTCGGGACCGCTGAGCCGCTCCGAACGCGACCGCAAGCCCCGAGTCCGCGGCGTGCGACTGCCCTTTGCATCGCTCTTGGCGCGGGCGGGGGCGCTGTTCGCGGTGCAGGCTGTCGGAGTGGTCATCGGTGCCGCAGTGGGGTGGCAGCTCACCGGCCTTGTCGGCGTGGCGGTGCTGTTCGGCGGTCTCGGCGTGCTGCTGCCGCCGTTCGTCACGGCTCCGGTGCGGCGTCGGCGTGCGACTCGCGTCGCGACTGCATGGTCGCTGTGGACCAGGCAGCTGGCCGAACTGGCGCGTTCGGGCGTCGGCATGACCCAGGGCCTGCGGGCCACGGTTCCTCATGCCCCGGCGGAGATTGCGGGCACCATCGCCTCGGTTGCCGCGGTCGCTGAGGCCGAGGGCGTGCTTGAGGCCCTCGATCGCCTTGCCCGGTCGGGGACGTACTGGGAGCCCGAAGTGGCAGCAGGGCTGCGGATGGCCGCCACATCGGGCGGCAGCGTCGCCGATCCGCTGCTCGATCTCGCCAGCAGGATCTCAGACGTCGTGCAGATGCATCGAACCAACACCGAGGCGGTGGTGCAGATGTGGACCCAGACCATTGCGCTGCTGGTGCTGGCTTTGGCCATCATGATGTTCATGTACCGGAACAATCCGAGCTATTTCGAGCCTTACCAGACCCCCACCGGCCAGCTGGTGCTGGCCGGCATCGCGGCGATCCTGCTGGCGTCGATCTCGTTTCTGGTGCACCATTCGGTGCTGCGGACGGGCCGCTCGGTCCTGGTGCCGCCTCGTCGGCCCGGCCGGGTGAGGGAGCCGCTGTGATTCTCATTGCCGTGCTTGCCGCAGTGGGCTCCGTGGCGGGCCTAGGGCTCGCGGTGGCTGGCGCGCGCGCGATGAACCGGCCCGAGTCGACGGCTCGCAGCGATGTCGCCATGCGACGCGCGAGGGCGATCCAGGCGTTGGTCGCACTGGCCATCGGCAGCGACGAGCAGACGCTCCGGCTGGTGGGCATGCGGCCGGCAGCGTTCGCGGCACAGCGTTTCGGCGGCCTGTTCGCCGGCGCCACGATGGGGGGAGCCATCTCCGCGCTGGGAGGCAACACCCCTTTGACCAATCTCACGGTAGGCGCCGCGCTGGGCACCGTGGGCTGGCTGGCGCCGATGCTCGGCGTGCGCGACAGCGCGCGCCGAGCGCGCGCCGAGCTTGACCTCGTGATGCGGGTGTGGATCGCCTTGGTCGCACAGCAGGTGACCGCCGGCCGTGACCCTGCAGCGGCCATGCTTGCCGCAGCCCGAGCCGGGCAGCGCCCGGCGTGGCACCTGTTGCATCGGTTCCTGTTGGGTGCTCAGCAGCGGCAGCGGCCGGCGTGGGAGGGCCTCGCTGAGATCGTGGAGCGCTACGGCGTGCACAGCCTGTCGCCCATCGTCTCAGCGTTGGGCCTCGCCAACCAGCGCGGCACGCGCATGGCCGAGGCGGTGCTGATTGCAGCCGACACGCTGTGGCGCGAAGCCGTTGCCCAAGAACGCGAGAACGCTGCCCGACGGTCGCAGATCATCGTGGTGCCCGCCACCGGAGTGGCCTTCGCGCTCGCAGCCATCCTGGTGTACCCGCCCTTCACCGCGCTGACAGGGGGCCAGGTGCTGGTCGGGCCGTGAACCGTACGTCTTGGCGCCGGTCGTCGCGGCGAACGGCGCCTCGTCGTCGGCGCGCCTCGACGGGGCGTGCTGACGCCTGCTGCGCCGACGAACGCGGCATCGTGACGCTCGACTGGTTGATGCTCGTGAGCCTGGTGTTGCTGATCGCCGCGGTCTCCACCGCGACGCTCTCGTCGGCGCTGGGCGAGTCGCTGGGGCGTGACGACGGCACCGAGCCGTCGGTGCGCGTCCACGAGGCAGACATCGAGGCAACCGACATCGAGACCGCAGCCCACAGCGCACTGCTGGCGGCGCAGGAGACGAGCACCCCGCCGCCCCCGGCCTACAACGATGCCACGTTCAGGCAGATGTGCGAGCAGCGTCTTCCCCGCAGACTCCCGGATGTCGTGGCATCGGCGAGTTGGACCACGCCGGAGCTGAGAGCCGGCGACGTCGACGTCCGGGCGCGCTGCGTGCTGACGTTGCACTGATCACTCACGCCGGTCACGCACAGAGGTCACGCTCGGGGTCGGGCACCGGCAGACGCCACCCGTCGGCGGGGACGGCGGCACCGGCACTGTGGTCTCGCAGCACTGCCGGCCCTTCCGCTGCGGTGGCGAGACGGTCGAGTCGCCCCGGCCACACCGACGCCAGCGGGCCGATGACATGCCCGACGACTTCGATGCGAATCCAGTCCCGTTCCCTGACGACCTGCCCGCCGTCGTCGGTGAGCGGAACGCCGTGCTCATCGACGACGGCGGGCAGCAGCGGGATGCCGGCGCCATCGACCTCGCCGGCGCACCAGTTGCTGTACACGCGCACGGTCTCGCAGTCGCCGCCGCGTGCGCTCGTGCAATGCTCCGGGCTGGCGGGCGTCCACCAGCGCCACCCTTCGTTGTTCCCCGCCACACGCGCCACCGCGTTGCGAGCGGCATCGGCCATCAGCTGGATCCCGCCGGGTTCGCTGCCGGGCCCGGGTGCCGCGCTCGGGTGTACAGCGGCCGTCGATCTCCATGCGGCGCGCAGCCCCTCCGAGACCGCCAATTCGGCCTCTGCGCGGGCGACTGACGCGATGAAGGCATGCATGATCAGCAGCAGGATGAACGTCGACAGCACGGGCCACACGATCACGAACGCCAGCGACTCGCCTCGCTCGTCGGCCCGCCGTCGGCCCCGGCGTTGCGATCCGGCGCTCTGTCGAACGGCTCTGCCGGGACTGAGACGCGCACAGCATCGATCCAGCCTCATGGCACCCTCGCCTGCCCGCAGTGCTCCTGTGACTCCGCGCTCCGTCGCGAGTGCGTCTCCCTGCACCGGCGACGGCGAGCCTACTGCGACGCCTGCGATCACGGCTCTTCCCAACCGCACGGGCACCGCTCGGCCCGCCGGGCCGAACCATTGCGGCGTCGGCACGCTGCGGACGGGCGGTGGCTGTCGCAGTGGGGTACTCGTGCGGGTTACGCTGTGTCATGGAATCGACGGGGGGTGTGAGGCGTGACACGCGTAATGCGGCCTCAGCGCGCGATTCGGGGTCCGTGAGTCTGGAACTGTTGCTGGCGACGCCGATGCTGATGGGGCTGGTGCTGTTGGTGGTGTGGGCGGGCGACCGCGGCCGGGAGGGCTTGACGTCGACGCTGGCCGCGTCGGAGGCTGCGGTGGCAGCGGGGGAGACGTGCCACGGCGAGAGCGACGCGGCCTGCGCCCGGGCGGTGGCTGAGCAGGTGGTGGCGGCCCGTACGCAGCCCGGATCGGGCTGTACAGCGGCGACGCGTCTCTACGGCGACGGGGGCGTATCGGGTGCGGCAGCCAAAACGGTGGTCGTGGACGTTTCATGCGATCAGGGCGGCCCGGGCCACTATGGCGTCGCGAGCGGCGCCGACGGCGCGGTGAGCTTCGCGACTGGCATGCACATCGCAGGCGGCGGCTTGGATGCCAGTGCGATTCCGAAGGCGGGCGCGCCCGGCGAGTACACCGGCGATCGGCCCGTCGACCCCATGCTGTGCCGCAGGGGGAGAGATCCTTATCCCGAGCGGCCCACCGAACGAGGACCGGGCAATACCGATCTCATGAAGAGTGCCTCTTGGTTCAGCACATCCGGTCGGATTCCCTCGACTTCGCCGCTGCTGCCGCCTGACCAGAACTACTACCTCCGTTGCAACCGACTGGGCATACGCGGATGGGTTATCGACTGGCTCTCTCACGATGTCGTCTTCGCCATATGGACCGAGGACGCGCGCGACCCGCTGTTCAAGAAGATGAAGGCGGGCGATTCCTGCGTGGCCCGCGAGGAGACGGGCGTGGATTACCTGCGCATCCCCAAGGAGCACCCTCAGTACCTCGAACTGAAGGCCGGCGACTCGGCAGATGCCAACGGAGATCGGCTCACCTACCCGATCGGCTTGTGCAATGGCATCCGCTCACTGTTCGGGATTCCCTCGAGGGGCGTATTCGATCTTCACGTCGAGATCGTCAGCGGCGGAACGGGCAAGATCCGCCTGCTCTGCGACGGCCGCGCGTGCCGCCCCCAGCCGGGGGACCTGAGGCATGCCATCAGCTACGTTGATCCTTCCAGTTCGTACCTGCGGCTGGCGTTCTGTTCGTTGCTGCAGAACTACCTGCCCCGTTGGGCGGATCCCCCAGCCTCAGCAGACTGCGATGACGTGATCGCCCACTGGCGCGAGCACTACAAAGAGAAATCCTCCTGAAGCGCAGCGCGATCCTGGCCGGGAACCTCGGCGGTTCCGGCGCGGCTGCGAACTGCGCCACCGGCGACGATGCGGGCTGTCGTGCGTCGGCGACGCCGGGTGCCACGACCGTCACCGTGACCGACGACGATTGAACAGCGGGCAGACGGCGATGTGAGGTGTGAGATGCCTGGGCGAAGACGGCGAGCGCGTCGCCTTCACGCCGACGAGTCAGGCCTCACGATCAGCCTGTGGGTAGTGATGATCGTGCCATTGGTCGCGTTCGCGGCGATGGCCGCGGGTGCGGTGTCCGAGCGGTTCGCCGCGGAGGCCGCGCTGCGAGACGCGTCCGACGGGGTTGCCGATGTCGCGATGGCCGTGGAGCGCGTCCTGCACCACGGCGACCGCGAGCCCGGTGCCACCGGCAGCGGGTGGTTCGACCGCAGCTGGGGCCTGCCGGCGGTTTCTGCCGCATGCACCTCCGATGTTGCCGAGATCCGGAAACTGGAGGATGCACTGGCGAATCTGATCATGTTCCGCGAAGCGAAGGTGAAAGAGCGCGACGTCGTCGGTCAGAGGCGCGCCAACTTGGACGACTTCCTGACAGAAGATCCCCCGAAGGAAGTGCCCGACGCGTGGAAGGAAGACCGGAGACTCCGGACGAAGAGCGATCCGCCCGACGCGTGGAACCCGTGGAAGGAAGAGGATGCGCCCTATGCATGGCAGTTGCTGGAAGACGCGTACGCTCTGTTCAGGACCGACCCTGACGACGGCGACAGTGTGACCCGTGACCCCGACGGCGGCAGCATCAAGATGGTGCGGAACAAGCTGGACGTTGAATTCACGAGGCTGACGGGGGTCATCGAGACGCTGCCGCACGACGGCGATGTCGTCCTCGCGCAGGAACTGTGCAACGAGTCGATGGCACGCATCTACCAACGCCTCGGCCAGACCGGCATCGACAGCTCGACGCTGCGGGGCTACCACACCAACGCCGTCCAGCTCGGCTATCGCGAACCTGCTGCCGATGCTGCCGCGGACTCGGCGTGGCTGCTGTGTACCCCCCCGGCGGGTGCCCCCCACGCGGTCTATGCCGTGCTGACAGCGCAGTGGAACAGCTCGAGCTGGGCGGCGGCGCAGGTCTGGCCCGAGGGTGTCATGCTCAGCGCCGAGGGATTGCACCTTGCCCGCGATGACGACTCGGCGGCCACGCCGACGCTGCCCGACCCGACGGGTTGCAAGCCGGCTCGGGACTACATCGCCGACAACAGCAATACGGTGCGCCGCCACCCTCTTGAGGTCGGCGCGCTTCCCCAGCCGGCGCCCGCACCGCTGGATCCGCCGACCCCCTGACCCCGCTCTGACCACAACCTGGCGACCGGATCACGGAGCGCATCCGACAAAGGCCGCCGCCGGATGCACAACAAATCGGACAGTCCCGCGCTAGGGCTGCTTCTGGCAGATCGTGGCACCGAGTTTCGGGCAGACGAACCTCGCGCCGCCCGTGCCGCCGCTGACGATCTTCGCGTGCACCTCGAATTCGCCCTCGGGCTCGCCGCCCTTGTCGATTCCGCATGTCTCGACGGCAAGCCAGGTCCGTTGGTTGTTCCACGCGGATGCGGCCTTGTCGCGGTACTCATTGGGGTCGCCGTCCTCGTCGAGTTCCTGCTCGTGCGCGGGACTCAGCCAGAGATGCACTGGATTCGCTGCGGGGATCTCCCCATATTCCATGCCGCCGGTGCAGGTTGCGCGGTCTACCGATGCGACCGAGGTGAGCGTGGAGCTGCTGGGATTCTTGGTCCAGACGGCAAACACGACGGGACTGTGGTTTCTCCCCAGCCCCCGGAGATAAGCGGAGACCGGCTTGTCAGGCGGGCCCGTCTGGCCGTAGTTGAGACGCAGGCACAGGAACTGCTGCTCGCTCACCGGCTCGGTCAGCGCGTTTCCGTCTTCGTCGGTGGCCTGATTGCCGTCGGCGTCCAGCTTCGGCTTGGTGACTTGGTTGCCGTCGGCGTCCAGCTTCGGCTCCTCCCAAGGACGGATCTCCACGTAAGTGAACAGCTTGGCGGCCTCAGCACTGCCGCTTGCGGGTGGGCTGGGCACGATGGGATAAGTCTCGCTGTAATTGTCGAGGCTGCTGCTTGTAGGAGCGCCCTTGAACGTTTCGCGGCCGTCCACGCCGCGGCACTGATTGTCGTTATCGGAATATGTGCGCGTGAACCCCGGGATCGTGTCGGTGGTGAAGTCGTGCTTGGGGATGTGCGACGCCGTCGAGCGGCGAGATGCGCTGTCGGCGTCGCTGGCGATGCCCCACCGGCCCGGCGCGTCAGACTCGCAGCTCACGTCCACGGTCACCGCCCGCCCGTCGCCGCCGACACGCGCGTCAGCGACGCAGTTCGCTTCCGGCGGGGTGCGCGCAGCCACCACCGCCTCGGCCACAGCCTCTGCACAATCACCGTCAATACGGTCCCCGTCGGCATTCTCACCGCCGATGCACATCTCGCCCGCCGCGACCGAGGCATCCTCAGCCGCCAGCGTCGTCGTCAGTCCGACCCTGCCGCTGTCGGCAGCCCACAGGACGAACAGCACCAGCCCTGTCAGCACCGGTGCCATCAACAGCAGTTCCAAGCTCACTGAGCCGCGCTCACCGCCACGGCGGTGGGAGCGAGGCGAACTCGCCGAGGTCAAGGGTGTCGCTTTAATTTGGGAATACTGGCCCACGGTCGTCTCAGAGGCTGTTCGGTTAGTTGCTGCTGATTGTCGGGAGGGTTGCCGCTGGAGGGCCGGGATTGTCGCGTAGCGTCGGGGCATGGCTTTGGACAAGGTTCGCTCGGCGCGGACGTGGCGGACGGCGCACGGCGACATGGCTCACCCTGGGTTTTGCCCAGGCCAACAATATAGTGAGGCAGCAGATGATGCGTGGCAGGCGCTGGCGTGTAGCGGCTACAGCGACAGTGTTGGCGGCCGGGTTGATGGCACCGGTGCCGACGGCATCGGCGGGTGCGCAGCCGCCGATGGTGGATTACGACGCGGATGACGATGGCCTGATTGAAGTGTCGTCGCTGTCGCAGTTGAACGCTATCCGCTGGGATCTCGACGGCGACGGCACCGCTGATGTGTATCCGCCGTCCAAGGACGGCATCACAGGTCATGATCCTGACGGCGCCGTCAAGCTGGCGGCAGCGTTCCCGAGCGCGCTGGCCGGGATGGGCTGCCCGACGGACGGCTGCGACGGCTACGAGCTTGCCGCGGACTTGGACTTCGACACGAACGGCAACGGGCGGGCAGACTCCGGAGACGAATTCTGGAACGAAGGCAAGGGCTGGGTGCCGCTCATGGGCGGCGAGGCCATCTACGGCTACGCCCAAGATGATCGCCTTGCGGACCGTTTCCGATCTGATGCCCTCGGATCCAGACCACATGCCCGTGCCCGAATGTTCACCGGGGACTTCGAAGGCAACGGGCGCACCATCGCCAATCTGTACATCAAGGACGCCAAGCGCTGGTATGTCGGCCTGTTCGGCTACATCGGCCCGGGAGCACATGTGCGAAACCTGGGCTTGACTGCCCCAAATTCCGACAGCGGAGTGAAGGGGTATGACCAAGTGGGAGCACTGGCAGGTGCATTGGAGCGCGGCCATGTCAGCGGCGTGCGGTCTGATGTCGATGTGGCGGGGCACAGCAGCGCAGGCGGTCTGATCGGCTGGAATTTCGAGTACGGATTCGTCATCGAGAGCTACGCCACCGGCGCGGTGGCAGGCAGCCATTGGGTAGGCGGGCTGATCGGATTGCTCGCCGCCGCCAGCATCGCCGCCGTCTACGCCACTGGCGACGTGACGGCCTCGCATTCTGCCGCCGGGGGATTGGTGGGCTATAGGGTCTTCGGACACATCAGGGCGACCTACGCCGCCGGAGCGGTGACGGTGACTCGGATCGATGACGCCAGGTACACGCCGTCACGCGGGTACCCGCCGCCACGCGTCGGAGGCTTGATCGGGTGGCTGTCGCACCCTTGGGAGTTTGCCTGGATGCGGGCCAACTATGCCTCGGGGAATGTGTCTGGTTCAGTGGCAGAGGTGGTGGGCGGCTTGACTGGTGGGTGCGCGAACTCGAAGCGGCCGCGCTCTGACGGATCGAACTATTGGGATGTGGAGACATCGGGCCAGGCCACGAGCCCGGAGTGCGGAGTGGGCTACACAACCGCAGAGTTGCAGGCGCCGACGGACTACACCGGCATCTATGCCGACTGGAACGTGGATGTCCACGTGAACGACTATGACGGGCCGTTCGACGGGCTTGTCGGCAAGATCCTTGTCGCCAAGACCTCTGCGAGTCACCCCCGCGAAGCGGATGCGACTGAAGCCGCGAGGGATGATCCGTGGGATTTCGGGTCGTCTTCTGAGTATCCGGTGTTGAAGTATTGC
>JAPPKD010000276.1:0-2388 GCA_028820215.1 Spirochaetaceae bacterium
CACTTCGGGCGGCGGGGCGGCGTAGCGGTAGCTGGCGTTGCCGCGGCCCGCCGTGGCCAGGATGCCGGAGGCGAACAGGGCGCCCACGATGATGCTCACGCCGGCCTCGGCACAGCGGGGAAAGTCGTGGTCGAGCACGTCGTGGTCGAGCAGGTTGTAGTCCTGGGCGACCAGGAAGAAATCGAGCTCCATCAGGTCCAGGAAGCGGGGAATCAGGCCGACGAAGTTGATGCCGGCGCCAACCCCGGAGACGGCGCCGCTTGAGCGGAGCTGGTCGAGGGCACGCCAGCCGCTGGTGGCCATCTCCTGCATCAGCGCGGCGATGCGCTGCTCGGAGTGATGGAACAACTGGTCGAGGTCGTGGATCACCAGCAGGTCGACCGAGCCGAGGCCGAGGCGCTGCAGGCTGTCCTCGTAGGAGCGCATGATGCCGTCGTAGCTGTAGTCGAAGTGCAGCGTGAACGGCAGCGGGTCGCGCCAGTACTCCTGGTCGAGCAGGTCGGGCCGGGTGGTGGGGCGCAGCACGCGGCCCACCTTGGTAGACACCTTGAACTGTTCGCGGGGGCGCCCGCGCAGGAATTCGCCGAGGCGATGTTCGCTTTTGCCGTGGCCGTAGAATGGCGAGGTGTCGTAGTAGCGGATGCCGGCGTCCCAGGCGCTCTGCATCACTTGCCGGGCGGTCGCGTCGCTGACCGAGCCGAGCAGGTCGCCGATCGGCGCGCAGCCGAGACCGAGCCGGGTGAGTTCGACGCCGGTGCGCCCCAGGGTTGCCGTTTGCATGTCTTACCCAATCACGGAGAGACGCAACTGGTCCACCGCGGCAGTGCGCCGCCGGGACCGGCAGCCCGCGACGAAACCTGCTGGACTGAGTGCGGCGACGCCGGGTCCCGCGACCGGCTGCTCCGGGTGCGAGTGCGCAGCAGCGCGGCCACGAGTAGGAGCCTCACCGGCGATCGTTCATCGCCGCCCGTAACGTCGAAAGGTCGGCGTGCAGTTCCTTCCGTAGCTGGTCGAGCCGGGCACTCATCGCGTCGAGCCGAGCGTTGATCCGATCCTCCGTCTGGCGGAGACGGTCGCCGCCGTCGGCGCGTAGCTGAGCTAGCTCGGCCCTCACGACACCCACCCGAGCATCGGTGCGCCTTTCCATCTCGTCCAGAGATTGGTCGATTGCGGAGAGCCGCTGGCTGACGCCGCCCTGGCCGTGCTGCACGTGGTCGCCCCGGTCCAGGCGACCGTCGATCCGGTCCAGACGCTTGAGCACGTCCTGCAGGGTGGGTTCACTCATGGCTCCTACTGTTGCACGCATGCGTGGCGCCAGCAACCCGAGTCAGCAGTGCGCCGTGCCATCGCACGTCGGCTGCTCGCGCTGCTTCGCGCTGCTCCGGTCGTGTTGATTTCGCGGCGGGCGGTCAACTACATTGAGAATACTTGTGCCGCTCTGGCGGACCGGATGGTCCGGGCACGGCGGCTCCGCTGTGAGCGCGATCCGCCGCAGCAGCAACAACGCAGAGTTCGAAAGGGTAGAGGCATCGTGGACGTCACGCAGATTGGCGCGCAGGTGGAGCGCGAGAGCGGGCTGCTGCAAGGGGTCCGCCAGCAGCTCGAGAAGGTGATCATTGGGCAGGGCTATCTGCTCGAACGGCTGCAGATCGGACTCCTTTGCAATGCCCACCTCCTGATCGAGGGAGTTCCGGGCCTCGCCAAGACGCTCTCCATCACTACCCTGGCGCAGGCGATCAACGCCCAATTCCGGCGCATCCAGTTCACGCCCGACCTGTTGCCTGCCGACCTGATCGGCACGCTGGTGTACCACCCCGGCAGCGGCGAGTTCACCACCAAGCGCGGGCCGATCTTCGCCAACATCATCCTCGCGGACGAGATCAACCGCGCTCCCGCCAAGGTGCAGAGCGCCCTGCTGGAGGCGATGCAGGAGCGGCAGGTGACCATCGGCGACGACAGCCACGCGCTCGACGATCCGTTCATGGTGCTCGCCACGCAGAACCCGATCGAGCAGGAAGGCACCTACCCGCTGCCGGAGGCGCAGGTGGACCGCTTCATGCTCAAGGTCCAGGTCAGCTATCCCAGCCGCGACGAGGAGTTGCGCATCCTGCGCCAGATGGCGCGCACCGCCGCGGCGCCGCGGGTGGAGCCGATTCTGCAGCCCTCCGACTTCGGCCGCCTGCGCGCCCTCGTGGAACGGATCCACATGGAGGAGAAGGTGGAGGAATATGTCGTCGACGTGGTGTACGCGACGCGCGAGCCGGCCACCTTCGGGCTGGAGCTGGACGGCCTGATAGAGTACGGCGCCTCGCCGCGTGCCACCATCTACCTGACCCTGGCCGCCAAGGCGCACGCCCTGTTGCACGGGCGTGGCTACGTGACGCCACA
>JAPPKD010000276.1:2488-12791 GCA_028820215.1 Spirochaetaceae bacterium
CCCTGGCCGCCAAGGCGCACGCCCTGTTGCACGGGCGTGGCTACGTGACGCCACAAGACGTCAAGACGATGGCGCCCGACGTGTTGCGCCACCGCGTCATACTCAGTTATGAGGCGGAAGCCGAGGAGCGCACCGCCGACGACCTGGTGGCGGACATTCTGGACGCTGTCCCGGTGCCGTGATCTCCCCGGAGCTGGCGCGCCAGATTCGCTACATCCAGATCAGTGCCCGGCGCGCCGTGGACACCGTCTTCGGCGGCGAGTACGCGAGCGTCTTCCGGGGCCAGGGCATCGAGTTCCAGGAGGTGCGCGACTACCAGCCCGGCGACGAGATTCGCAGCATCGACTGGAACGTGACCGCGCGCATGGGGCACCCCTACGTGAAGCGCTTCGTGGAGGAACGCGAGCTGACGGTGTTGTTCGTGGTCGATCTGTCCGCTTCCGGGGCGTTTGGTTCCATCGCCAAGAGCAAGACCGAGGTGGCGGCGGAACTGACCGCGCTGCTGGCGTTCTCGGCAATCCGCCACAACGACCGGGTCGGCCTGGTAGCGTTCACCGGTGGCGTCGAACTGTTCATCCCGCCGAAGAAGGGGGTGACCCATGTGCTGCGTCTGGTCCGTGAGTTGCTGTTCTTCGAGCCGGAAGGCACGCGCACCGACATCGGCGCCGCGCTGCGCTTCGTCAGCCGCGTGCAGCGGCGCCGGGCCACGGTGTTCCTGGTCTCCGATTTCTTGGCCACCGGCTATGAGCCGGCGCTGCGGCTGGCGGCGGCGCGGCACGACCTGATCGCCGCGTCGATCGTCGATCCGCACGAGATGGCGTTGCCGCGTGCCGGGCTGCTCGACCTGCAGGACGCGGAGACCGGTCGGCGGGTACTGATCGACACCTCCAGCCGCCGGGTGCGTGCGGACTACGAGCGGCGCGGGCGGGAGCGCCAGCACGAGCTGTCGGCGCAACTGCGCCGGCTCGGCGTCGACCAGATTCCCATCCACACCGACCAGTCGTGGACGCGCGACCTGGTGCGATTCTTCAAGGCGCGCGAGCGGCGCGCGGCGGGCGGGCGGTAGCACGGTGGGCTGGGGACGCGGCGTTGCCTGGGGCGTGTTCGGCGCGTTGCTGGCGCTGGTATCGGGGTGTAGCGGCGGACCCGCGGAGGAGCGGGATACGATGGCCGCGTGGCAGGTGGAGCGGTCGGCCGGCGCGGGCGGCGCGGCGTTGGCGGTGCGGCTGGACCGGGACCGCATCACCACCGCCGAGTGGCTCACCCTGGAGGTCGAAGTCCACGCCGCCGAGGGACGGGCCGTGCGGCTGCCCGCGTCCGCCGAGTTGGAGGCCGGCTCGTTGCGCGTGGAACGGATGCAGACCGAGCCGCCCGAGTTGGTGGAAGACGGCACGGTGCGCTGGCTGCGGCGGTTCGAACTGCAGCCGTTCCTGGCCGGCGACTATGCCGTTCCCGCCCTGCAGGTGGCGGTCGCGGGTGTGCCCGTTGCCGCCGGGGAGGCCGGCGAGGAAACCAGGCTCACCACGGAGCCGATCCCGGTGACCGTGGTGTCGGTGATCGACCCGGCAGAGGCGGCGCCGCGCCCGCGCGAGGTGCAGGATCCGGTGGCGGTGGCCCCGCGTACTACGCACCTCGTGCTGCTCGCCGCGTTGGGTCTGGCGGTGGCCGGCACCGGTGCCGGCGCCGCGTTCTGGTGGCGGCGCCGGGCGGCCCGCATCCGCGCCCGCGAGGCGCTGGTACCGCCGCACGAGGCGGCGCTGCGCGCGCTGCGGGAACTGGCGGCCGGCGACCTGCCGGAGCGTGATCCGCTGGCGTTTCACCACGCCGTCGCGGATATCCTGCGCCGCTTGCTGGAGCAACGCTTTGCGGTGCGCGCGCCGGAGCGCACCACCGAGGAGTTGATGCTGATCGTGGCCGGCGCGGACTGGCTGGACGATGCGCAACGGCGCGCCCTGCACGCCTTCCTGGCGCGCTGCGACCAAGTCAAGTTCGCCGGCTCGCGACCGCCGGCGGCCGCCGCCCGCGGCTTGATCGACACGGCGGCCGACCTGGTTACCGCGCTGTGCGCGGTTTCGGCGCAGGACTCCACGGAGGAGGACGCCGTTGCAGTTTGAAGCGCCGTGGGCGTTCCTGCTGGCGCCGCTGGCGGCGGCGCTGCCGTTGCTGCGCCACCTGGCCGCGCGCCGGCAAGCCGGCCTGACCTTTTCCTCGGCGGCGTTGCCGGCCGCGGTGGCGCCGTCGTGGCGGCAGCGGCTGGCGTGGCTGCCGCTGGCGCTGCAGGTCGCCTCCCTGCTGCTGCTGGTGGTGGCGCTGGCGCGCCCGCGCGAGGGACAGGAGCAGGTGGTGGACGTGAGCCGCGGGGTGGCGATCGAGTTGGTGGTGGATCGCTCGTCGAGCATGCGGGTGCCGATGGCGGCCGGGCAGGACAGCCCGAGCCGCCTGCAGGCCGCCAAGGCGGTGCTCGCCCGTTTCATTCGCGGCGACGATTCCGGCCTGCAGGGGCGTTCCCAGGACCTGATCGGGTTGATCACCTTCGCCCGCTACGCGGAGACCATCCTGCCGCTCACCCTGGCCCACGACGCCGCCGGTGGCTTCCTGCGCGGCATCGAGCTGGCCGGCAAGGGCAGCGCCGAGGACGGCACCGCGATCGGCGACGCCATCGCGCTGGCGGCGGCCCGCCTGCACACCGCCGAGGAAGAGCTGCGCGCGTCCGGCGCCGGCGCCACCTACGAGATCAAGAGCAAGGTGATCGTGCTGCTCACCGACGGCATCAACAACACCGGCACCCGCGAGCCGCTTGCCGCCGCCGAACTGGCGCGCGACTGGGGCATTACCGTGCACGCCATCGGCATCGCGGACGAGTCGGTGCGCTCCTCCGGCACCACCACGTTGTTCCGGCTCGGCGGGCGCGAGATCGACGAGGCGGCCCTGCGCGCCATCGCCGAGACCACCGGCGGCCTGTTTCGCATCGCCGGCGACGCGCGTGCGCTGCACGAGGTATACCGCGAAATCGACGCGTTGGAGCGCAGCGAGATCGAGTCGGTGCGCTACGTGAGCTACCGCGAGCGCTTCGTGCCCTGGGCCCTGGCCGCCGCGGCGTGCATGTTCGCGGCCACCCTGCTGAGCGCATCGGTATTGCGCCGGAGCCCATGATGCCGCTCATCGCAACCGACGGCGCGCTGCGCTTCGTGCATCCGGAGGCGTTCCTGCTGCTGTGGCTGCTGCTGCCGCTGGCGGCGGCGTTGTACCTGGCCGGGCGTGCCCGGCGCCGCGACGCCCACCGCTTTCGCGCCGTGCCGGAGCAGGGGCCGCCGGCGTCGGACGCCCGCCCGCTGCTGACAGTCTTCACCTTGACCGGGATGGCACTGCTGGTGATCGCCATTGCGCGCCCCGGCTGGGAGTCGAGTCCCACCACCGTGGAGCGGCGCGGGCGCGACGTGGTGTTCGTGGTGGACACCTCGCGCAGCATGCTGGCCGAGGACCTGGCCCCCAACCGGCTGGAACGCGCCAAGCTGGCGATCCTGGACGCGGTGGAGATGCTGGACGGGGACCGGGTGGCGCTGGTGGCGTACGCCGGCAGCGCGGTGGTAAAGAGCCCGCTGACGTTCGATTACGGATTCTTCCGCATGGCCGTGCGGCAACTGTCGGTAACCAGCGTGAGCCGCGGCGGGTCGCTGCTCGGAGACGCGCTGCGGACGGTACACAACGACGTTCTCGACAACCAGGTGCGCGAGTTCAAGGACGTCCTGCTGATCACCGACGGCGGCGACCACGACAGTTTCCCGGTCGAGGCCGCCGAGGCACTCGGCCAGAGCGGTGCACGGATCCTGGCCATCGGCCTCGGCAACGACACTGCGGGTCAGCCGATCCCCGACCTGCAGCAGTCCGGCCCCGCCGGTGCCGCCTACGTCGAGCACCAAGGCGAGATCGTGCTCAGCGCGCTCGACGCCGACCTGCTGCGCGCGGTGGCCGGCGCCACCCCGGCGGGCCGCTACGTGCACTGGGCCACCGGCAACCTGGACCTGGGACGCCTGTACCGGGAGATGATCGCCGCCGCCCCGGGCCGCCTGCTGGAGGCGGAGGCGGTCGAACTGATCAACGAGCGGTTCCAGGTATTCATCGGTCTCGCCCTGCTGCTGTTCGCCGCCGCCGCCGCCGTGCCGGACCGGTTGCGGCTGCCGCGCCTGCACATGGGGCGCCTGGGCGGCCTCGGGCGTCGCCGGCGCACACCGGAGGTCAAGCCCGCCGCGGCCACTCGCCGGCGCTCGGTGCCGCACCAGGTACGGGGAGCGGCGTCCGGATGAGCAGACGGTTCAGGCATTACCAAGGGCCTCCGCGGAGCCGGAGCGACCTCCCTGCGCTTGCCAGCTCACGCCAAGGCGCCGGCCGCATTCGAGCGCCGATACCTGTGGGCTCGCTGCGTCACTTCTCGCTCTCAAGTGGCCGATCTGCTCGGGCGCCGCGCGTTGCCAGCGCGGCGTCGGGCCGCCTTTGGCGTGATGCCGGGTTCCACCACCGGCTGCTCGCGTTGATTCGGTACCGGGCCGACCGGCGCGCAGTGACGGCGGCGCATGGGTGGAACGGACGTGCCGGCGGTGGCGGGATGAGGCCGCTTCCCCGCCGGAATCGGGGCAGGCGCATCAACTCGCCGGTGTACGGCATGCTGCTGGCGGCGGTTTGGCTGGCCGTCGGCGGCGGCGGGGCGGCGGCGATCGGCCAACCGGAGCGCGCGGCGCGGGCCGGCATGGCCGCCTACCGCGGCGGCGACTTCGAGGCTGCGGCGGGTGCCTTCACCGGCGCCGCCGAGTTGCGGCCCGGCAACGCCGGGTTGCTGTACAACGCCGGAGCGGCCGCTTACCGGCTCGGCAGCTACGGCGTCGCCCGGCGTTTGTTGCAGGCATCGATCAGCGGCGCCGACGACGACCGCCTCGCCGCGGCCGGTCACCTGGCGGTGGGTCACTCCTGGACCGCGGAGGCGGAGCAACTCGCCGAAACCGATCCCGCGGCCGCGATGGCCGCGTTGGAGGCCGCCATCGAGAGCTACGAGCGTACGCTGCGGCTGAACGGCGATCGTGACGAAGCCGCCTACCACCTGGAGCGCGCGCGCGCCATGCTTGACGAGTTGCGCCGGCAGATGGCTCAGGACAGCACCGACTCGCAAGACAGCGGAGAGCAACGGCAACAGCAACAAGACCAGCAGGGACCACAGCAACCGCCGCAGCAACAGGAACAGCAGGAAACCGAGTCCGGCCGGCAACCGGACCAGCAGCACCAAGAGCACCAAGAGCAACAAGAGCATCAGGCACCGCCGCAAGACGCCGCGCAGCAGGATGCCGGCACGCAACAGGAAACGGCCGCGCAGCCACGCTCCGACGACGAGGCGGACGCGGTGGCGCGGCAGATCATCGCCGACGAAGAAGCCCTGGCCGCCATGATGGAGCGCCGCCGGCAGGAGATGGAGCCGGTGGCGCGGGACTGGTAGTGATGAGAGGCAGTCTGGCCATTCGCGCGGCGCGGTCCGGCGTGCGCCGCCGTTTGCGTGGCGTCGCGGCCGGTAGCGGGGTGGTGAACACCATTCTCGGGCTCCGGCTGACCCGAGCCGCGGCCGTGCTGACGCTGGTGGTGGTCGCGGTCGGCGCGGGCGCCCAGGAGATCTCCGTGCGTGCCGGCGTCGACCGGGGGACGGTGGACGTAGGCGATCCGTTTCGTTTCCAGATCGCCGTGGCAGGGACCGACCAGGTAGCGCCGCCCGACCTCGGTGCGTTGCGCGACTTCACCGTCCGTCCGCTCGCGGCGGGCCCCAACAACAGCGAAAGCGTCACCGTAATCAACGGCAATACCACCCGCGAGGTGCGCCGTGGCTACGTGATGACCTATCAGCTCACCGCCAACCGTGCCGGCACGCTCACCATTCCGGCCCTGCCGGTCGTTGTCGGCGGCGTGCAGCGGTACACGCCGGAGATCACCGTGGAGGTGAACGAGCCCGGCATCGTGGACGGATACCGCCTGCACCTTGCCCTGGCTGAACGCGAGGTCTGGGTCGGCCAACCGGTGGTGCTCACCACCACCTGGATGTGGGACCCGCGCCTCGGGCCGGAGCGGTTCCACCAGTTGAGCGTTCCCCTGTTCGACGGCTCCCCCGACACCGGCGTCACCTACGAACACAGGCGGCCGGCCACGCCGGAGGACGATCCGGTGCGCCTCGAAGTCACCGGCCAGGAAGTCGTTTGGCAGCGTGGCGAGGCCGCGGTGGACGGAGAAAGCTACCGGACGCTGAGCTTCACCACCACGTTGATTCCGCAACGCTCCGGTGAGCTCACCATTCCCAGGGCGACCCTGGTGTTCGAGGGCATCGCCGGTTTTCGCAACACGCGGGACGTCTTTGGACGCGCCGTCCGGCAAGCGGTCTCGCAACGCTTCGTGTTGCCGTCCAACGAATTGACGCTGCACGTGAAGCCGCTGCCGGAAGCGGGGCGGCCCGGTGCTTTTACCGGCCTGGTCGGCACGTTCACCATCAGTGCCGAGGCCGCGCCGCTGGAAGTGAAGGTGGGCGATCCGATCGACCTCACGGTGACCATCTCCGGCAGCGGCGACCTGCGCCGGCTGCCGCCCCTCGACTTGAGCCGGATGGACGGCTTCGAGGCGTTCCGCATCAGTGACGCTCCGGCCGCTCCGGCCACCTTCGAACGCGCCACGATTGCTCGCACCCTGCGCGCACTCAGCCACGACACCGTCGCCATCCCGCCGGTGCGCATCGTGGCGTTCGATGCCGCCGGCGGACGGTACGTGGAACTGGCCAGCGAAGCGATACCGCTCAGCGTGCTGCCGACCCGCCAGGTCACCATGCTGGACGTGGAGGGCGACGGCGATGCGGCGGTGCCGAGCGCCGCGGTCGCCAGCCGGGAGGAGGGTATTGCGCACAACTACGCCGGAGCCCGGCTGCTCAAGGAACAGCGCTTCGACGCGGCCGCCTTTGCCGCATCGCCGGGCGGGCCGGCCGCCCTGTTGGTGGCTCCGCTGCTGCTGGCCGGACTCTCCGGATGGGCCGCGGTTCGCCGCCGCCGGCAACGGTCCGCCAGCCCTGCCGCGGCCCTGAACCGGTTGCGCCGCGCCCTGGAGGCCGGCGGAGCCTCGGCGCACGCCGACCCGTCGGCCCAGCACCTCGCGTTGCGCACCTACCTGGCCGACCGATTCGCGGCGGGACGCCCGGTGCACGGCTTCGCCGACGTCGAAGACCTCCTGCGCGAACGCGGTGTATCGGAGCCCCACGTCGACCAGTTGCGCGTACTGTTCGCCGGCCTGGAAGCGGCCCGTTACGGCGGCGCCGGCGCGGACGGGGACGTGGCGGCCGATGTGCGCGCCTGGGCTGCCGATGTCGAAGAGGCGCTGCGCCGATGAGCCACATCCGCGACCGGAACCGGAGCCGCGGCGTCGTTTTTCCGAGCCGGCGTCGTTGGAGTCCGACTGCGCCGTTGCACGGCACCCGCGACGGGCTTCGGAGCCGCGGCGTCGCTTTCCCGAGCCGGCGCCGCGGTAACGGGACTGCGCCGCTGGACCGCACCCGCGACAGGCTTCGGAGCCGCCGCTGCGCTCTTCCGGGGTGGCGTCGTGGCAACGGGACTGCGCCGTTACACGGCACCTGCGACGGGTTTCCCGGCTTCCTCCGGCGGGTAGTTCTGCTTGCCACGCTGTGCGCCCTGGGAGCTGCCCTGCCCGCGGTGTCGCAGGAGGCGGCAACACCGGCCCTGCCCGCCGCGCCGGCGGTGTTGCTCGCCGAAGCGGAGCGTCACTTTGCCGATGGCAATCGGCGGGCAGGCGAGCGCCGCTCGGCGGAGGCGGCGGAGCAGTTTCGCGCCGCGCTGCTGCGCTACGAGGCGGCGGCCGCGGCGCTCGGAGGCGGCAATGGCTACCTGCTGTACAACATCGGCAACACCTACTTCCGGCTCGGCGACATCGGCCGCGCCATCCTGTACTACCGCGAGGCGCAGCAACTGATCCCGGCCGACCCCAACCTGCAGCAGAGCCTGCGCCACGCCCGCTCCCTGCGCCGCGACCGGATCGAACCTTCCGCCGCCGGCGGCGTGGTGCGGGTGCTGTTCTTCTGGCACTTCGCCGTACCTCTGCGGGTGCGCGCGGGCCTGCTGCTGGCCGCGTGGAACCTGTTGTGGCTGCTCGCGTTGCTGCCTGCCCTGGCCGCGGTAAGCGTGCGCGCCCGGCGGCTGCGCGATCGGCTGCACGCGATGCGCGGCTGGCAGCGGGTGCGCCGCCCGGTGCTCGGGACGGTGGCGGCGGTGGCGGCGGTGGTTGCGGTCGCCATGGGTGGCTCGGTAGCGGCGGAGCTGGTCGGTTCGCAGGCGGACCCCGCGGTGGTCGTGGCGCCGGAGGTGGTGGCCCGGCGCGGCGACGGAGCCGCCTACGAGGCCAGCTTTGACGGCGCCCTGCACGCGGGAACCGAGCTGGTGGTGGTGGAGCGGCGCAACGACTGGTACCAGGTCGCGCTGGCCGACGGCCGCCGCGCCTGGCTGCCGGAGCACGCGGTCGCCGTGGTAGGCGAGGGGGCCGGCGCCCGGCTATGGTAGCGCCGCCATGAGTGATGATTCCTTGCAGGGGTGCTTTGCGGTAGTGACCGGCGGCAGCCAGGGACTGGGCGAGGCTGTGGCGCGCCTGTTCGCGGCGCGCGGGGCCGCCGGCATCGTGCTGAGCGGGCGCGACGTGGCGCGCGGCGAGGCGGTAGCGGCGGACCTGGAAGCCGGTGGCTGCCGCGCGTACTACGTGCCCGGCGACCTTGCCGATGTCGCCAACTGCCGCCGCCTGGTTGCCACCGCCGACGAGCGGTTCGGCACCCTGCACGTGCTGGTGAACGCCGCCGCGGTCACCGATCGCGACAGCATCTGGAGCGCGAGCCCGGAGGGGTTCGATCGCATGATGGCGGTCAACGCCCGCGCCCCGCTGCTGCTGATACAGGATGCCGTCAAGCTGATGCAGCGCGAGCGGGTGGAGGGATCGATCGTCAACATCTCGAGCGTGGTGGCACGTTGCGGCCCGCCGTTCCTGATGAGCTACGCCATGTCGAAGTGCGCCCTCGACGTGCTCACCAAGAACGTCGCCAATGCGGTGATGCACAGCCGCATCCGGGTGAACGCCATCCACGTCGGCTCCATGGACACCCCGGCCGAGGACGCCATCCAGCGCCGCTACCACGGCGCCGGCGACGGCTGGCTTCAGGCCGCCGAGGCATCCCGGCCGTTCGGGCGCCTGCTCAAGCCGGACGAGATCGCCCGCACCGTCGCATTTCTGGCGTCCGGCGAGTCCGGCATGATGACCGGCTCGCTGGTCGACTTCGATCAGACGGTGCCCGGAGCCAACAACGCGCCGCCGCCGCCGGTCGCGGAGTGGCCGCGCATCACCGGCGTCAACTTCGCCTGACCCCGCCGCCGTCGCGGCGTTCGGGCACCCGGTTCAGTCGCACCCGCTGGCGACGAGCAGCGCCCGGCACACCTGGCGCATCTTGTCCGCACCGACGCTCCCCACGAAGGTTCGCAGCCGGCGCTGCTCCACCGTGAACAGGTTGCACAGGTTGGCGCACGAACTTCCCTTGAGCCCCTCGGCGGTACCCAACTCTACCTCGGTGGGCGCGCCGCGGAGGGTCGAGGTGATGGCGACCACCGTAACGGTGTGCAGGAGGCCGATCAGTGAGCGCCGCGTCAGGATCAATACCGGGCGGCGCTTGTCCGGGCGCGGGAGGTCGAGCAGCCAGATCTCCCCGCGGTTCAGTTCGCGGGCCATGGCTGATCGGTGATCATATCCGCCACCTCGCCGAGCAGGTCGTCCGCGCGGCCCTGGTACGCTCGCCCAAGCTGAGCTTCCAATTCCCGCCGCTGCTTTGCTTCCAGGTAGAACCGGAGCGCCGTGCGCACGAAAGCCGACCGGCCCCGCTGCCGAGCGTCCGGATCGGCGTCCAGGCGGCGCAGCAACTCCTCGTCGATCGAGACTTGGACGGGTCTTGTTGCCATGCAGGCATTGTCCATCAATAAATATAGTTGGTCAAGCCAACATAGGAATTGTCGAGTGCGCGCGCGCTTGACGCCTCGGGGCGAGCGTGCGACGGTGAGCAGGTCAAGGATTGAACCGATTCTGACTCTGACTGGCTGTCTGCGTTGCGGGCGCGAGAGTGGCCACAGAGCGGCACGGCGCTCCGCAACACTCTCAACAAAAATCAACATACGGAGTTACGTATGCACGTTGTACAGATCACACGGACCCTCGCGGTTGCGTTGGTGCTTGTTCTGACCGCAACCGGCCT
>JAPPKD010000229.1 GCA_028820215.1 Spirochaetaceae bacterium
CGTGTTTCTCCCATGCCAACGCCGGTCCGACCCGGCCGGTGGGGAAGCTTGACAAGCGCGCAACGGCGGCGCACCCTCCGGCTCTCATCCGGGGGCGTGGCGAAGCTGGTTATCGCGCCGGCCTGTCAAGCCGGAGGCCGCGGGTTCAAGTCCCGTCGCTCCCGAAACACAACCGCGGGCTGTGGCGCAGTGGCTAGCGCGCTCGGTTCGGGACCGAGAGGTCGGGAGTTCAAGTCTCCCCAGCCCGATTCCCCGCGCGCCCTTCGCCGCGGGTCGTACCACTCGCCGTCGATTCCGGATTCCAGCCAGGGACTCAACCTCCCGTAGCGAGCCGCCGAAGATAGGGGAGTCGTGCTGCGAGGGCTGCTGTTGCTGTCGATCTGCTTGTGGGCCGTGGGCTGCGCACACGGCCAGGAGCGCTACTACGTCATGCAGCGGGGCGACACGCTGTACAGCGCCTCGCGCGAGGTGGGCATCCCGGTGCAGGAGCTGATGGCGGCCAACGACATAACCGACGCCCGGCGGGTGCCGGCGGGAACGCGCCTCCGGGTGCCGGGCGGCGACGCGGTCTCGCCGACGGCGGTTCCCACGATGCCCGTTACCTACGCCATGGTCAGGGGGGACACCCTGTACTCGATCGCAAACCGGTTCGATCTGGACGTCCGCGAGCTGATGCGCCTGAACGACATCGACGATCCGCGCGATCTCGCCACGGGTACCGTGCTGACGCTCCAGGGCGTGGGCGATGAACGCGACCTGGAGGAGCCGGTGCTGTGGCCCACCGAAGGCGAGCGGCAGAGGTTGACCGGCAAGCTGCGGGGGGTGGCGATCCACGGGGCTCGCGGACAGGCGGTCCGTTCGGTTTCCTCGGGAACGGTGACCTGGTCCGGGCCGAGTCGCGGCTACGGGTACGTGGTCCTGGTTCGCCGGGACAGCTACGTCTACGCGTACCTCAACAATGAGCAGGTGCTCGTACAGGCCGGCGACCGCGTACAGGTCGGTTCGGAGATCGGCACGCTGGGCGTTGCCCCTCACGACAACACGCCGCAGTTGTACTTCGTCGTCACGAAGGACTCGCGTTTCGTCGATCCCGTCTCCGCGCCGCGCGCTTAAGCGCTCACATCCGGCCGATGGCGGGGACTCGAGCGGCGTCCGGCGGGAACGTCGACACGCCGGACGCCGACACGTCGGACCTGGTCTTCCGGTTCGGGCCGTCGCCATCGACCATCCGCTTCGTCCCGGCGCTGAGCTCCGCCGACGTGGGACCGTCGGAGAACGCCCTGCTGGTCTGCGACCACCACACCGCGCCGCTGCTCCCGGCGGGATCGCCCGAGGCACTCCGGGTCGATGCGGAGGAGGCGGACAAGGACTGGAGCACGGTCGCGCGGGTCATCGATGCCGCTCACCGGGCGGGACTGGATCGCGGCGCCAGCGTCACGGCGCTCGGCGGCGGCGTGCTGTGCGACGTCGTCGCCTTCGCCGCCTCGGTATACCTGCGTGGCGTGCGCCTGGTCCTGATTCCCACGACCCTGGTGGCCATGGTCGACGCGGCCGTGGGGGGCAAGACCGGAATCGACTACGAGGGCCGCAAGAACCTGATCGGTTCCTTCTATCCGGCGGCTCAGGTGGTGGTGTGGCCGGGCGCGCTTGCAAGCCTGCCGCCGCGGCAGCTCGCGGCCGGGATGGCGGAGGTGGTCAAGACCGCCTTGCTGGGCGACCCGGGTCTGGTGGAGCTCCTGGAACGCGACGGGTTCGCGGCGGTCACGGGCGGCGCCGCGGCGGCCTGCGCGGTGGTGCGCCGGTGCGTGCAGGTGAAGGGCGGCATCGTGGCCGCGGATCCGACCGAGCGCACCGGGCTGCGCGACGTGCTCAACCTGGGACACACTTTCGCACACGCTCTGGAGGCGGTGACCGGCTTCGGCCCGTGGAACCACGGAGAGGCGGTGGCGTGGGGCATCGCCCGCGCCATGGATCTCGGCGTACACCTCGGCGAAACGCCTCCGGCGCACCGGGAGCGGGTGCTCGCGCTGCTTGAGTCGCTCCGCTTCCGGTTGCGCGTCGGTTCGCAAGCGCCGCCGGCCGCGCTGGTGGAGGCGATGGCGGCCGACAAGAAACGCCGCGGTGGGCAACTGCGCTTCGTGCTGCAGCGCGGCGTGGGCGACACGTTCGTACGCCCGGTCGAACGGGCCGAGGTGTTGCGCGTGCTGGCATCGGCCGCGCTGTAGCGCGGACGGGACGGGCCTACCGCTCGGAGGTCCGCTCCAGCAACTCGGACAGGTGTTCCTCAAGCGGCTGCGCACCGTCCGCCACCGACTGCAGGCTGGCCAGCGTCTCTTCCACTGCATGGCGCCATCCGCGGCGCGGCTGCAGGCGGAAGCCGCCGGAGCCGTCCGCGGCCAGGGACAGGAAGCCCAGTCGGCGGCTGCCTGCGCCGCGCGGGACGACGCGCAGGGCGAGCCCGGCAGCCGCGAGCAGCGGCGCCCGATCCGCATGCGGGTCGAGCCGCCGCTCCGGCCAGGTGCGCAGCACCCCTTCGTCGAGGCGCAGGTGGGGCAGGGCCTGCAGGATGGCGGAGAGCGGCGCGCCGCGCATCAGTTCCCCGCCGCTCTGCCGTATGACCCCGCGCACGTCTCCGAGGTCGCGCCGGCTGGCGCCCGCCAGCTCCACTCGCCGGTCGCGGACCGCGTTCCACTCCAGGATCGCGTACCGCCGCGAGCCCTTGCCGGGCGTCAGCGGCAGGGTCACCCCGGCAAGCTGCAGGGTGGCGCCCGCGCGTGGCGGTCGCGAGCCGCGGGCTCCCTCCCGCTCGCTTCGGCCACGACCGGACCGGGGCCGTGCCCGCGGTTCCGGAACCAGAGCCTCGGTCAGGCGCTGATCGACGCGCGCGAGCATTGCGGTTCGCAGGGGGGAGACCGAGCGGGCGTACAGGCGCGACGTGCGCACGATCTCGCCGGCGACGATGAAGCGGGCATCCTCCCGGTACATGGATGATCCCGGGTGAATGTGGATCCGGTCGGCCGACAGCGACCGGTAGATCCCGCGTCCCGTGTTGACGCACACGGACTGGATCAACCCGCGCGCGATCGCGCACAGGTAGTCGTGCAGCGGACCGCCCCCGGCAAGCGGTACACCCATGTCCGATACGATCTGGGCGAGCTGGCGCCTGATGTTGGCAACCTCGCCAAGCACCCGGTCGTCCAGGAAGTGTCGCGTGCAGAAGCCTTCCCGGTCGCCGGCCTGCTCGAAGCTGCGCAGCAGATCCAGGAAGCCCGCGAAGTCGCCGAGCCGGTGGTGGAAGGCTCGGTGAGCGCTGCGCGCCTGTTCCTCTTCCCCCAGCGGATACAGGAACGGCGACGGCGTCGACAGGAACGCCGCACCGGTGATGGCTTCATCGACCACCGTCGGATAGCGGTGGATGGCTTCGACGATCACGCGCGCGAGCCGCGGCAGAATGGGAAACAGCACCATCTGTTCGCCGATTCCGGTCAGGCGGCGGCCGTCATCCAACGCGCCGAGCCAGCGCAGCGAGTCCACGGCGGCGCGGATGTGCCGCCGGCCCGGGGGCGAGATGAAGTCGAAGCCCTCGAAGTCGTCGATACCCAGATCGGCCATGCGCAGCACGACCTCGGTCAGGTCGGTCCGCAGGATTTCCTCTTCCGTGAACGCCGGACGGTTGTCGAACGATCGCCGGTCGTACAGCCGGTAGCACACGCCGGGCCGTGTCCGTCCCGCGCGGCCGGTGCGCTGGTTGCAGGATGCGCGGGAGATCGCTGTCTCGGTAAGGGAAGCAGTGAACGTGCGTGGATCGTAGGCGTTGAGCTTGGCCCGCCCGGGATCGATGACCCAGACGATCCCGTCGATGGTCAGGCTGGTTTCGGCGATGTTGGTCGCTGCCACGACCTTGCGCCTCCCCGGGTAGTCGTCGAACACCCGCTGCTGCTCGTCGCCGCCGAGTCTGGCGAACAGCGGCAGCGGCGCAAGCGCCCGGCCGAGCCGCAGGGAGCGCAGGGTCTCTATGCACTCGCGGATCTCGCGTTCGCCGCTCAGGAAGATCAACACGTCGCCCGGCTCGCCGGTGCGGTCGATCTCGGCGACGATGTCGCCGATCGCCGCCTGGGTCGCAGCGGGATCGTTCTCGGGATGGACGGGCCGGTAGTGGACGTCGACGGGAAAGGTGCGCGAGTCCACCCGCACGATGGGGCAACCGCCGAAGTAGCCCGAGAACACCTCGGCGTTGATGGTGGCCGAGGAGACCACCACGCGCAGGTCGTCGCGCCGCTCCAGCACCTGCCTGAGCAGCCCCAGGGTGAAGTCGATGTTGAGGCTGCGTTCATGCGCCTCGTCCACGACCACCACCTGGTACTCGCGCAGATCGCCGTCGAGCTTGATCTCCTGCAGCAGTATGCCGTCGGTCATGATCTTGATCGCGCAGGAGCGGGTCGTCGTGTCCTCGAACCGCATCTTGTAGGCGATCAGGTCTTCGGTAACCCCGTCCGCGGCCGCCATCTGCCGCTGCAGGTACCGGCACACCGAGACCGCGGCGATTCGCCTGGGCTGGGTGATGCCGATGCGCGCCGTACGTCCGTAGCCGTGCTCGTACAGCAGCCGGGGGATCTGCGTGGTCTTGCCGGAGCCGGTCGGGCTCTCCACCACGACCGCGCGGTGCTCATCGAGCGCAGCCAGGATGCGCCCGCGGTGCCGGTAGACCGGCATGTGCAGCGCCGCGTCCGGCATCGGCATCATGAACGGCCGCGGGGCGACCGGTGGCCGGTCGGACCCGCGCCGCCCGCCATGCCCGCGCATCCGGCATGTGCGTCCGTTACCGTGACGGGGTAGGATTGCTTCCGGTGTTGAGGCGGTACCGGATGTCGGCCGACGGCGAGCATGCCGTCACCGCCCGCGTCTATACGCGAGACGAGCACGGAATCGACCGCGATCAGTTCGATCGCGACGCACTGGCGGTCGTCGGCCGCCTGCAACGCGCCGGCCACGAGGCATACGTCGTCGGAGGCGCCATCCGCGACCTGATCACCGGCCGGATCCCGAAGGACGTCGATGTCGCCACCAGTGCCCGTCCGCGCATGGTCACGCGGCTGTTCTCCCGCGCGCGGATCATCGGCCGGAGGTTCAAGATCGTGCACGTGCCGGCCGGCAGGCAGGGGATCGTCGAGGTGTCGACCTTCCGCGGTCCGGCCACAGCGGGGACGGGCACAGGGGGGACGGGTACGGATGGCGACAACCACTACGGCACCATGGCCGAGGATGCGCTGCGCAGGGATTTCACAGTCAACGGATTGTACTACTGTCCCCGGCGCCAGCAGATCATCGACTATGTGGCGGGTTTCCGGGATCTCACCGCCGGCCGCTTGCGCACCATCGGCGATCCCGGGCAGGCGTTCATGGATGACCCCGTGCGCATGTTGCGGGCGATCAAGTACGCCGCCTTTCTGGGCGTGCGCGTGCCTGAAGGGTACCGGCGGCTGATCCGGCGGCACGCCGGACTGCTCGGCGAATGCCCGACCGGACGGCTGAGCGAGGAACTGCGCAAGCTGCTCGCCTCCGGCAACGGTTCGGCGATCGTCCTGGACTGCGCACGGCTGGGGCTGCTCGCCGCCATGCTGCCCGCGGTGGCCGGGTGCGTGCGTCCGCGCCGCCAGGATCCCCTGATCGTGGAGCTGGCCCACATCGAGCGCACCGCTTGCGCAGGAGAGGAGGTGCGCCAGCGGGCGATGGCGGCACTGGCGGCCGCGGTGAACGGGACCGCCAGCGACCCCACGCTGCGCGGCGTGAAGGAGGCGTTCGCGCCGCTCGCGATTACCAACGACGACGCGCGCTCCATCGTCGCGTCGCTGGGCGGAGGTCAGGTCGAGCCGAACGCCGGACCCCGGCGGCGGCGTTCGCGATCACGCCGTGCCCGTCACGCCGGCGGGTAGCCGTCGGCGTCCGGAAGCAGGCTGCCGACGGTTACGTCGACCTGGCTCAGCACGAGACCCGCGTAGCGCTGCAGGCTGGACATGATGAGCTCGCGCAGGTCGTGGAGCCCGGGTCCCGCCGCGGCTCCCGACGGAACGTCGACGATCACCTCCAATGCCCATGCTCCGGTCGACTTGCTGACGATCACGCGCGCAAGGCGCAGGCTGGGATCGTGCTCATGCAGGCAGTGCGCGACCATCTGGGTCAGCGCCGCCTCCGACACCGACACCGCGCCGCGGCTCTCGCCGATCACCTCCGTCTTTTCGAACACCATCCCCTTGTTGCGCAGCACGCCCCGCTGCCAGAAGATCCTGATGGCGTCGATCGCCATGTGTGCGTAGTCCCGGCGCACTTCGACCGGCGGTACCGGGATGATGTGCTTGCCTTCGGACTCCCGCGCCGCGCGTGCCGCGTCGATCTCCGCGCGGCTGGCGATCTCCTCGATGTGCAGATACCTGTGCGGCGCCGGCAGGGCGAGCCGGCGGGTGATGAGCTGCACCATCCTGGCCGAGGTGCCCAACACCAGCACGCGGCGCGGGCGCATGGCCGCGATCCTCCGACGAGCTCCCTGGGCCGCGCGCGGGTCGTGGAATACCGCGGTCTTCACGGCGGCGAGGGCGTTGTTGGCGACCTTTGCCGACCGGCCGCCCAGGATCTTCTGGTTCCGGATCAGCAACCCGTCGTCGATGATGAGGTCCATGCCGTGGCGCGTGGCGATGAGTTGCGCCCGGAAGCTCTTACCGGTGCCGCTGCGGCCGATGAGCGCGGTGACGCGCACGCCGCGCAGCCGCCACGTCAGGTGATGCACCAGGGTTCGAATCCACGTCATCAAGGTACCGGCAGTCAATGTATCGGGCGCGCAACGTGAACGCCGCTCGCTCCCAGTCGGCGGAGTGCCGGGCGAGCCGCGCGATCTCCGGCGGCGCCTCCAACCACCGTGCACCAGTACAGCGCAGAAGGGAAGGGTCGCCGGAACACAACAGCCAGGCGTGTAGGAACGGCCGCCTGCGCCGTCGCGATCCGTAGCGCCGATCGCCGGCGAGCGGCATGCCGGCACTCGCGCACAGGGCCCGTACCTGGTGCCGCCGGCCGGTGCGGGTGGACACCGCGGCCAGGGTCATGCCGGCAACCGTGCCGATCGGGTGCAGCGAGGCGCGCAGGAGGGCGGCTCCCCGGTCGATCACTGCGCGCCGGCGCGTGGCGTCGTAGCCAAGGCGCGCCTGCAGGACCTGCGGGCGGTGCACCGTCCGCTCCACCACCACGAGGTAGACCTTCGTGGCGCGGCGCTCCCGCAGCAGCGCCGTCAGGTCGCGCGCCGCGTCGATCGTCTTTGCGTAGACCAGCAGCCCGGAGCAGATCCGGTCCAGCCGGTGCACGGCGACCGGGCGGAACGACAGCGATCCCGGCACCAGATCGGCAAGGATCGGCTCCAGGCTGTGACTGAGCGGCAACGGCCGTTCGGAGACGGGCCCGGCGACCGCGACCCCGGCCGGCTTGTCGGTCACGAACACGTGCTCGTTGTCCACCAGGGTGGGAAAGCGGGCCGGGATCTGCCGGGCGGGAGAGGCGGTCCGATCGCACGGCGCGACCGCTGCTTCGTCCGCTCCCTGTACCGCTCCGGCCGCGGCGGATGAAAGCGATGCCGGCAGCGTGATGCGGTCACCGGGCCAGACGCGGGCGCCCGGCACCGTGGGCGCGCCGTTGAGGCGCACCGCACCGGTCCGCAGCAGCCGGTACAGCAGGCTCAACGGCGTGGTCGGATGCATCCGGCGCAGGACGCGGTCGATGCGCCGGCCGGCGTCATTGCGCTGCGCTTCGCAGGTTCTGCCCTGTCGGCTCATCGTCGTCCCATCACGACCGTCGTGCCGTCACGACCGTCGTGCCGTCACGATCGACACGGGCGCCGGAAACTCATGCCGCTCGGATGGTACCGCAGCGTGGCCGTCTGCGGTCACGTTGACACTTGCTCCGGCGCGGTTCGATAGTGGACGGATGCGCCGATCGGAGGCGGCTGCGCGCGCCCCGGCCGTGGCCCGGCGCCTCGCGCCCGCCGAACGGGACCGCGATCCGCGCCGGCGGATGGCCGGGAGCCTGCTTGCTGTCGTGTTCCTCGGTGCCATCGTGGCGCCCGCGGCCGTTCCGCTGTTCTCGGCGCACGCACAGATCTGGGATGGGTACTATCTGCTCGGCGGAGAGGGGGCCGGCGGCCTCGACGGCGCCTCGCTCGAGCGGGTGTTCGCCGGATCGGTGACCCGTGCCGCACCGTTACGGTTCACGATTTTCGGCGGATTCGCGGAAGTGCCGGTGGATCGGCTGGCGCAACGACTGGACCGGGTGGATCCCCGTTTCGATCCGTTTCTGCGCGGCGTCACCGGTCTGTTCGCCGCCAGCGACCCTTCGGGTAGGGAATGGAGCCTGGGCTACCTGCGCACCGAACTGCCGCCGGCGGGGTTGTTGCTCCGCCTGGCGTTCCGTGCTCCGGCGGCGGCACGTGCGGTGCTGGACTTCGACGTCCGCGGCCGGCTGCTGGCGGCCGGCCTGGTAGCCGCGGTCGCCGTGGCCGCGATCGGGGTTCGCTCCGTCGCCGGCCGTCCCGCGTCGGGGCTGGGCATGGCGGGCATCGTGGCGCCTTGGACGATCGCGGCGCTGAACGCCGGCGGCGTGGCGGTGATCGCCGCGGCCGCGGTGGTCCCCGCGCTCTGGCGCCTGCCCGGTCCCGTGCCTGCGCGGGCGGCCGGCGGGGCTGCGGCCGCCGTCGCGGTGGTGGTGACTGCCAGCTTCCTGACCGCCGGACCGCTGGCGGGCTTCGCAGTCAGCGCGGCGAGCCTGGGCTCGATCGCCGCTACGGCGTCGTCGAGCGCCCGCAGGACGCCGCTGCCAGGCGGACCGCGCCGGCGGTCCGCCGACCTTGTCGCCTCCGGATCGCTGGTCGCTCTGGCGACCGTGGTCGCGACCGCAGGGGCATGGCTGCCGGCCGTATGGGTGCCTGCCCCGGAAGCCGGCAGCGCTCTACGCGCCCCGGACGGACTCACGTGGGAGGGGCTCCGCGGGCTCGGCGTATCGGACGGGGACCGGGGCGCTCTGCCGAACGCTGCCGACTACGTTGCGCACGTGGCATTCCAGGAAGGCCTGCCGTACGGCCGCACCTACCGGCTGCCGACCGACGGGGAGCGCCTGACGGTGTCCTCGTTTCGGTTCGACGAGCGCGAACGCCGCGTGCTGCGCCGCGAGAGCGTGGTCGCCATCTACGATCGGAGCTGGCTGCAGCGGACGATCTCCGAAGCGGGTGGCGTCGGCCGGCTGCTCCTTGACGCGGGCGCCGTGCCGGTGCGCCGGCAATGGCTGGCCGATGTCGCGCGCACTCGCCCGGAGACAGGCGCAGCGATCGCGCTGGGCCTGGCGGCCGGCGGTATCTCGGTGGGCGCAGCGCTGTGGGCGCGTCCCGCCCGGAAGGGACGCTCGTGAGCGGGTCGGCAGGAACGGTCAACCTGATACTGGGCCTGTGCAGCCAGCGTCCCGTGGGCTGTTCGGACTCGGATCACGAGTGTTCCTACCAGAGGAGCTACAAGCCGTTGGCGCAGCTCGCCTACCGCTTCCCTGACTCCCGCTGGATGTTCCATCTGGGCGGCGAGCTGCTGGAGTGGATCGATCGCCGGCACCCGGAGCTGATCATGCTGCTCCGCGAGATGGTCAAGCGGCGCCAGATGGAGCCTCTCGGCGGGGGCTTCTATGCGCCGGTGCTGCCGGTCATCCCCGCGCTCGATCGCGTCGGGCAGATCGAGAAACTGACGACCGAGTTGCGCGTGCGCTTCGGCACCCGACCTCGAGGGGTGTGGCTTGCCGACTGCGTTTGGGAGCCATCGCTGGCGCACTCCCTGGTGGGCGCAGGCATGGAGTTCACGTTCCTGGATTCCCGGCAGTTCCGGGCCACCGGCGTGGCCGGCGGCCAGCTCCACCGCGCCCATCTCACCGAGGACGAAGGCAGGGTGCTGTCGGTGATGCCCATCCACCATCGCCTTGGGGAGCTCATGGAGTCCGTTTCCCCGGAGCAGGCGGTCGCGTCGCTCTGCCGCGCCGGTGACCTCGAGGGCAACCGGGTGGCGGTCGCCCTCGACGAGCCGGAAGACCTGGGCGACCTCCGGTGGCTGGAGCGCTTTCTGGAACTGGTCAGCGCCGACACGCGCATCGTGCTGACCACGCCGCGGGCGTACCTGCGGCGCCACGGCACCGACGGGTTCGTCTACCTGGACTGCGGCATGGATGTCCGTCGCAGTTCGTCCTCGCGAACGGACGCGGTGTCCGGAAGCGACCACGGCGTGTTCCGCCGGAACGTGTCCCGGCTGCCTGACTGCCGTCTTCTCTACGCGAAGATGGTTCACTCTTACCTGCTCGTGAACCAGGTGCGCGGCGACCGCGAGCGGCGCCGTGCCGCGCGCAACGACCTGTGGCGGGGGCAGTGCGGCCACGCCTACTGGAGCCGGCCGGACGGCGGGATCCACACCCGCCGCACGCGTGATGCGGTCTACGAGGCTCTGCTGCAGGCCGAAGTGCAGGCACGCGACCAGACGTCGTTTCTGCCGTCGGTCATGCGGACCGACTACGACATGGACGGACACCCCGAACTGCTGTATCACGGCCGCCAGTACAACGCCTACGTGCACACGGCCGGCGGCATTCTGTTCGAGCTGGACTACCTGCCGGGCTCGGTGAACTACATGAACACATTCACGCGCACGGAGGGTACGCGCACGGAGGGCCCGGGACCCGACCGGGCCGACCCCTATCTCAGGCGGGGGTTCGTGGATCACTTCCTGGCATCCGCGCCCACGGTCGCCGACTACTCGAGCGGCTTTCGTTCCGCGCCCGGCCCGGTCGGCGAGCGGTACGTGGTGCAGTCCGTGGACGACGATCGCCTCACCCTGCTGCGCCGCGGCGTTGCCATCCCAGCGTCGGCGCCGGGCGTCGGAGCGGACGGCCCGGTGCCGACCACGGTGCCGAGTACCCTGCACAAGTCCTATCGGTTCCGTGCCCGCTCGATGGAGGTCCGCTACGATATCGCTGCGGACCGCGACATCGACGCATGGCTCGGCGTGGAGATCAACCTTGCCGTCGCCGCCGGCAGCACGGCGCGCGCGGTCGGGCCGCGGGGCGCGCAACGCGTGCTCCGGCAACCCGTGTCGTTCGGCCCCACGACGCTGGTGGAGATCGACGATCCCGGCGGCGGAGCGCGGCTGACGATTCGTACCGGAGAGGCGCAGGCGGGGATCTATGCGCCCGTGCATGTCGGCGGCGAGTACCAGTACTGCGGGCTGGTGATCGCCTGGAGGCTGCGCTCCGGGGCGGGAGTACGGTGGACGCGCCGGGCATCGATCGCGTTCTCGCGTCTTCGCGCCGGGCGCGGCTCGTGTTAGCATGGCGGCCGAGGCCAATACTCACATGAGGGTGTTCACATGATGCTATCCGAACTGCGGCAACGCCTTGCGGCCCTCTGTGCCGACATCGACGCCGCATGGAGGCGTCTTTGACCCGGAGCAATCCGAGCGCCGCCTGGCCGAGCTCGAGGAGCTGACCGCGGCGCCCGAGCTGTGGAACGACCGCGCCGCCGCGGAGACGACCCTGGCGGAATTGAAGCGGCTCAAGGGCCGGATCGAACCCTGGAAGGGGGTGCGCGACTCCGCCGAAGAGTTGGAGACCCTGTGCGAGCTGGCCGAAGAGGAAAGCTCGGAGGAGCTTTCGGGAGAGATCGAGTCAGGCCTGGTCGCGCTGGAGGACCGTTTCGGCGCGCTCAATCTGCAGTCACTGCTGGCCGGCCCGCACGATCGCACCGACTGTTTCCTGACCATCCATGCCGGTGCGGGCGGCACCGAGGCGTGCGACTGGGTATCGATGCTGCTGCGCATGTACCTCCGCTGGGCGGAAGAGCGCTCCTTCGCCACCGAGGTCATCGACCTGACCGAGGCGGAAGGCGGCCTGAAGTCGACGACGGTTGAGCTCTCGGGGGAATACTCCTACGGCTACCTGCGTGCCGAGACGGGGATCCATCGCCTGGTCCGCATATCCCCGTTCGATGCCAACAAGCGCCGTCACACCACCTTCGCGTCGGTGTTCGCCTCGCCGGTGCTGGACGACACGGCCGACGTGGACGTGCGTCCCGAGGAGATCCGGGTGGACACGTACCGCGCGTCGGGCGCGGGCGGCCAGCACGTCAACAAGACCGACTCGGCGGTGCGCATCACCCACCTGTCGACCGGCATCGTCGTGCAGTGCCAGAACGAGCGCAGCCAGCACAAGAACCGCGCGACCGCGATGAAGGTGCTGCGCTCGCGTCTGTTCGAGCACCATGAGGCCGAGCGGCAGAGCAAGCTGGAGGCGATTCAGGGCGACAAGAAGGAGATCTCCTGGGGCAACCAGATCCGCTCGTACGTCTTCCATCCGTACACGATGGTGAAAGACCACCGCACCAGGCACGAGGACGGCAACCTGCAGGCGGTGATGGACGGACGCATCGATCCGTTCATCGAGTCATACCTGCGCCTGGCCGCAACCGCCTGAGAGGGCACGCGTGAGCGCCCGGCGTCGCCTGGCACTGCTCCTGGCGGCGTGGGGGGGGGGGGGCCGGCCCGGGGGCCGGCCCGCCCCCGCCCCCCCCCCACCCCGCGGCCCCCCGCCCCCCCCCCCCCCCCACGACCCTCCTATTCCAGGTGCTTCCTGAAGAACGCGC
>JAPPKD010000079.1 GCA_028820215.1 Spirochaetaceae bacterium
AAATCGGCGGACGCGCCTACTTTTTCTCCTCTCCTACACGAATAAGCCGGGCTCACAGCAGACGATGCACGACTCATTGAGGCTGCCCATGAACTATCAAGGTCGAAGACGCGCGAGGCGCATCGCGGACGCGGCTTGGATCTTGACATCCGTCGGTACATAGCGGCATTCGAAGGCCGGGGAATGTACCGAATTATCAGTGGCAAGGGGGAATATACGGTCGAGTCAGGTCCCGGCGGCCGCTCCGCGCGCCGTGTTTTCTCACGCCCTTTGACAGGGACTTTCATACAATGGAGGATGGAACTGCCATGAATACGACTCGTTCAAAGACGATCTCGGTAGCCAAAGACTTCTCACCCTACCCTGCTGGACGTTTTCTCGATGATGGGAAATATAGTGGCGAAGCGTTCAGGGATAATTTACTCGTGCCGGCGCTCAAAGACGATGGCTTCGAGCTCATACGCGTATGTCTTGACGGTGTTGCAGGGGTTGGCTCTTCATTCCTGGAAGAAGCATTCGGCGGCTTAGTTCGGAAGGGAACGTTTAGCAAAGAGTTTCTCGCCAATCACCTAGCGATAGTGACAACCGATGACGGATTGAGGGACTTTGTCGAACTTGCGAAGCGTTACATTGACGATGCAACGCCCGATGCCGAAACGGTCACGTAGGGATTGGTGAGAGCTGTACAAGCGTGTAGTGCGCCACTATGCTTGAAAATAATTCACTGGCACAACTCGCCTCGGTGCTCTTGCCGCTTGTTTCGGCGGTTGTTGTTGCCTTGGTTGCGCTGATAGGGAATCACTGGCTACAAAGGAGATTGGGCAAGAGGCTACGAGACTTGACCGAACTCAAGACCCACCTTTACAGGCTCATCACTCTATCGTCGCAATATTGGGCTCGCGATGACAACACCAAATCAGGCCGCCAAGAGCTTGAAGCACTTATCATCGCAGAGCAGCACATAGTTCGCGCCCAGTTGATGGAGATGGGAAATCAGACCAGGAGGCTCAAGCGCTGGTACGACCGTACTGCAGAGCACCGACTGAACCTGACGGACGCCATAACGGGCGGCTGCTTCCAGCAAACTGCTTGGTCGCCAGATCCAGTACGGGTGACGCTCGCTGCGCGCGAGATCCAGTTACTTATCGAGAGCCTGAATCTTAAGTTCTAAGTCACGGGCAGCCGTGCCCGAGCCAGTACTGCGTGGGGTCGGAGCTTGGACAGGTGCGCCCACCCCTCCTCCTGAGCGCGGACGGCAGGAGTTCAATTTCAATGGATCCCACTAATGACCGGGATTCGGCATCACAGTGCTGGAGCTGGGAGTACGGTGTTTTCCTCTGCGCGGGCTGCAGGTAGTGCGAGGCGAGTGGAATCTGGTGTCCACGGCGTGGAATCTGAAGCGGTTGTATGTTCTGGTAGAGTGGTCGCGCGCTGGTCAGAACCCGACCACGGTCCCCGAAATGGCGCCAGCGATTAAATTGGCGAGCATTCCGGGACTCTCCCCACGTCCCCTACCTCCGCAGCCTCCGTTGGCCACGAACCAGAGCACCGACGGCGCCATCGCCGACTATGTCACTGCCGGCCCGGATGCATGAAGCAGACAGACTCCAAGAGCGTACAATAGAGCCGCGTAAAGGGGCGCTACGTCACAGAGAGTCCGGGACCGTTCGTCAGTGTACCCATATCACCCGGTTCGACAGGATGTCCATGAGGCTGTCGCCCGCGGGACCTTCCTGGTAGAGGATGCCGGGGGAGGCCGGCGGCGGGACGACTCCCAGGGGGCGCTCCAGTTGGGGGAACCAGTGCGCCGCGGTCGGATCGGTCGTGCTCAACTGCTCCATGGCGAAGGTGGCGCCGCCGTCGGCGGACACGAAGCGCACGACCTCGCTGGCCGGATGGCCCCAGGGAGCCTCGTCGGCAGCGTCTTCGGTGGTCGTGACTCCGACCAGCCGGCCCCCGGCGTCGAACGCGATGCTCGGCGCCACCCCCAGGCAGCGTCCCGGCGCAAGCTCCGCGCGCTCGTTCAGGACGATGCGGCGCCAGCTCCCTCCACCCGCGGGCGTGCAGAGGACATTGGTGCCCACGCCGGCCGACCACTCGCTGTGGACCAGCCACGGCGTGCCGTCCGGGGCGACCGCCAACGCGCCGGCCTCCAGGGCGCTCCCGTAGTCCAGGCCGCCGGAGGCGATCACGTCGAACGTCTCGGCCGTCACGGGCAGGGTCACCTGCGTTCCGTCGGAGCGCTGCCAGGTCCGCCCGGCGTCGGGGCTGAAGAGGTAGCCGACGGTCTGGATGTGGCCGTACGTCTCGGCATCCGACTTCTCGTGGAAGCGAATCGTCGTGTGCAGGCCCACGCGGTCCGGGGCCCAAGCGTAGGATTCGCCGAAGTGAGCGTAGTTGGGATAGCCGGAACGAGCCAGGACGAGCGGATCGCTCCAGGAGCCGCCGTGGCTCTTGCGCAGCAGGTGCAGCTCCCAGGGCCGTTCGTGTCCGAGCCTGCGCTCGCGCGTCAGGAAGCTCTGCCGGCAGCTCAGGAGGAGTTCGTCGCCGGGTCCCACGGCGAGCTTCGGGTAGCTGTAGCCGTCGCCGATCAACTCCTCGTCCGTCCACTCCGATGCGTCGTTGGGGCGCAGGGAGCGGCGGTAGCGGACCTCGTGGTGATGCGGGTAGTAGGCGACGTGCAGATACCCCTGGCTGTCGTTCACCAGCGCCGGGCCGCCGTGGTTGTCGTACGCCTCGCCGATGGTGTGAGTCGCAGACCAGGTGCCGCTGGCGCGGTCGAGGGTGCGGATCCGCACCCGGAACCCCTCGGCGACCGAGTCGAGCCACGCCACATGGACGGCGTCGCCGAGCGTGACGATCTTGTTTTCCTGCGGGTACGCGGTGGCGCGACCGCACCCGTGCGCGGAAAGCTGCGTCACACCCAGATCACCCGGTTCGTGAGGATGTCCATGAGGCCCTCGCCCGAGGGGCCCTCCTGGTAGAGGATGCCGGGGGAGGCCGGCGGCGGCACGATCCCCAGCGGGCGCTCCAGGTGCGGGAACCAGTGCGCGGTGTCCGGATCGGTCGTGCTCAACTGCTCCATGGCGAAGGTCGCGCCGCCGTCGGCGGACACGAAGCGCACGACCTCGCTGGCCGCATCGCCCCAGGGAGCCTTGTCGGCAACGTTCTCGGTGGTCGCGACCCCGACCAGCCGGCCGGCGGCGTCGAACACGACGCTCGGCGCCAGTCCGAAGCAGCGCCCCGGCTCCAGTTCTACCTGCTCGTTCAAGACGATGCGGCGCCAGCTTCCGTCGCCCGCGGGCGTGCACACGGTGTTGGTGCCCCCGCCGGCCGCCCACTCGCTGTAGACCAGCCAGGGCGCGCCGTCCGGGGCCACCGCCAGCGCGCCGGCCTGCAGGGCACTCCCGTAGTCCAGGCCGCCGGCGGCGATCACGTCGACGGTCTCGGCCGTCACGGGCAGGGCCACCTGCGTCCCGTCCGAGTGCTGCCAGGTGCGCCCGGCGTCGGGGCTGAACAGGTAGCCGACGGTCTGAATGCGGCCGTATGCCTCGGCGTCCGACTTCTCGTGGAAACGGATCGTCATGTGCAGGCCGACGCGGTCCGGCGCCCAGGCGTAGGACTCGCCGAAGTGGGCGTAGTTGGGATGGCGTGAGCTCGCGAGGACCAGCGGCTCGCTCCAGGAGCCGCCGTGGCTCTTGCGCAGCAGGTGCAGATCCCAGGGGCGGTCATGGCCGAGCCTGCGCTCACGCGTCAGAAAGCCCTGCCGGCAACTCAGCAGCAGCTCGTCGTCGCGGCCCACGGCAAGCTTCGGGTAGCTGTAGCCGTCGCCGATCAGCTCCTCGTCCGTCCACTCCGAGGCGTCGTTGGGACGCAGGGAGCGGCGGTAGCGGATCGCGTGGTGGTGCGGGTAGTAGGCGACGTGCAGGTAACCCTGGCTGTCGTTCACCAGCGCCGGGCCGCCGTGGTTGTCGTACGCCTCGCCGATGGTGTGCGTCTCCGACCAGGTGCCGCTGGCGCGGTCGAGGGTGCGGATCCGCACCCGGAACCCGTCGGCGACAGAGTCGAGCCAGGCGACGTGCACGGCGTCGTCCAGCGTCACGATCTTGTTCTCCTGCGGGTACGCGGTGGAGCGACCGCACCCATGCGCGGAGAGAAGCTGACCTGCCATTTCGAACCTCCTGTGCGCGATCGAATCACGCGCCCATTTCGTTACCGTGGATGGATCACAGCCACCCGGCGACCGTCCAGAACACGCCTTCGCGCCCGAAGGAGCGGTCGAGCAGGCGCGCCGCGTCAGTCGTCGGATCTGCCCCGTAGGTTTCCACGTACCGCTCGTGCAGCCGCCGTTCCAGCTCGGTCTGCTCGACCAGCGGCAGATCCAACCAGCGCGACCCCTGCAGCGCGCTCTCGCGCGCGCCGATCCACACCTCCAGGTCCTTGCGCGCTTCCGCCGCCCCGTACTCCGGCGCGCCGCCCTCGGTTACCGCCCGGTGCAGGCTGTTCAGGATCGACGCCTTGGCGACGTCGTCGTGCGCGGAGAGCCCCGCTCCGATCCCGTGGCCGGCGAAGGGATTCTCCCAGACCACCGGCGGGTCGGTGTCCACGCGGACCGCCGTCAGGACCTGCCGGTCCCCGGCCTGCTCGTACACGTCGACGAACGGGTACCGCTCCGCCTTGCCGTCGCGGTAGAGCACCAGCTCGTCGGACGTCATCCCGTTGCCGGAGAGGTAGCCGCCGGTGCCCTCGATGTCCCAGTGGCTGCCGCGCGCTCCCCCCGGCGGCATCTCGTAGAGGCAGGTCACGTCGCCTTCGTGCTCGACGACCGCGCTCTCCCACCAGCGCGTGGTCTGCCGTGCGCCGCCGTAGGTGGCGTAGGGAGGGACCTGCAGCTCCTGGGCGTACCCGAGCACCCGCCTGGGATCGAGGCCCATGGCCTTGCGCACGCCGTTGAAGCCGTGATAGCTGCCCGACCCGTACCAGAGGCGGGCGTGGTTGAGGGTGCCCAGCAGGCCCCGCTCCACGATCAGGCGCTTCAGCCGCTCGCGAGGCCAGCGCCAGACGTTCTCGGCGATCTCCCAGCACAGGTTGCGCTCCTCGCACGCGCGGCGGAGGTAGTCGCCGTGGGCGAGGGTGTCGCCGTAGGGGATCTCGGTGATGAGGTGACAGCCGTGCCCGACGGCGGCCAACGCCACGACGATCTGGCCGTCGGTCGGCACCAGGACGAAGACGGCGTCCGGGGACTCGGCGCGCAGCATCTCCGTCACGTTGTCGTAGCGCTTCTGCACGCCGAAGAGATCGCCGGCGGTGCGCAGCGCCTCGGCTCCGCTGTCGCACAGGGCGCACAGGTCGTAGCGGTCGTCGAGCTGCGTCAGGACCGCCAGGTAGCCGCGTGCCCGGGAGTGCTCGTAGGTGCCGACGCCGACGACGGCGATGCGCAGCCGCAGCACGGCGCTACCCGCCACCGGAGCATTCGGCCAGGAAGGCGTCGTGCAGGGGCACCAGCGGCGAGAGAGACGCGTCGGTCTCCGTGACCTGGAAGCGTGCCCGCACCGTGCGCCCGGAGCCGGGCACCAGGTCTTCGCCGAATAGCGACAGGTACAGCGGGTTCTGGTCCTTGAAGTGATCGGCCAGGTTGGGGGTGTCGTAGCCGGAGATCACCGCGTAGCAGTCCTCGCGGTTTGACATGAGCACCGCGGCCACGCGGTTGGCGGGGTCGGTCTGGCACATCAGCGGCCGGGCGTAGAACCGCTGGGGGTTCCACTGGTAGGTGCCCCAGATGCGGTCCCAGCGGCCGTCGGTCGAGCGGCGGGCCGCGTGCTGGTCGCGCGCGAACACCAGCCCGGTGCCGACGAACACGTCGCTCAGGACGGGCGCGATCCACTGGTCCTGGTCAGGCGGATCGGCGAACTGGCCGCCCGCCACGAAGACGTGCGGGACCATCGAGGTGTCGAAGTAGCTCGACAGGAAGACCTCGTAGGCGGGATACGGCCAGTGGGAGTGGACCGTGACCTGAAGGTCGATGATGTTGGGTTCCTTGACGTGATAGGTCGCGGTCAGATCGGCCTTGTGCTCCTCATCCGGCTCGAAGCGGACCTCCAGAGCATCACCGTCGGCGCGCACCGACCGCTCCAGCAGGCGCGCCTGGCCCATCCAGTGGTTGGTCGAGAACAGCAGGAAGAGGTTGAAGACGTCGAACTTCGGGTGCACGACCTGGATGCCGGTGGGCTTGTGCAGCACCTCCTTGACGCCGTGGCGTTCACCGTAGGGCTGAATGAATCCGCGCAACTGCTCCGTCTCGAACTCCCAAGTGTCGTCTCCCTTTGCGTGGATGAGGGCCATGGTGTTCCTCCAGGGGTCGCTCGCGTCGTCGAGGACCGGAAGTATCGAGCGCGGGGCGGTTAGAATCAAGAGAATGAGCGGTGAACCGGAGTACGAGCCACGGCAACTCAGCATGACCATGCGTCGCGACCGGCTGCTCCGGCTCTCCGGCACGCGGGTGCGCGAGGGGTATGAGCTGCGCCGGTGCCGGGCGAGTGACAGCGACGGCATCGCCGGCGTGCTGGGCGCCAGCGGCTTCCAGGGGTGGACGACCGAGCGAGTCGCCGATTTCCTCGCGGCGCCCGAGCGCGGCGAAGGCTCGCGCATCGTCGCGTGCGGCGACCGGATCGTCGCCTCCACCTTTGCCTCCTGGCAGGAGCTGGGCCGCAGCGGTGTTTTGGACTACGTGGCATGTCACCCCGAGCACCGGGGGCGGGGGCTCGGCCGCGCGGTGTGCTGCGGGGTGCTCGGGTTCTTCGCGGAGCGCGGCTACGAGTCGGTGTCGCTGACGACCGACGACGTCAGGCTGCCGGCGATCGCCCTCTACCTGTCGCTGGGCTTCACGCCCGACATGACACGGGACGACATGCCGGGCCGCTGGGAGAAGATCATGGGCCAACTCGGCACGCAGAGCCGATGAGCGCGCTGGAAGCCGTCAGCGTCGGGATCGTCGGCGCGGCCGGCCGCGGCGGCCGGCTCCGGCACGCGTTCGAGCTGCTCGACCAGGTGCGGATCACGGCGGTGTGCGACATCGACGCCGAGGGGCTGGAGCGCGCGCGGCGCGAGCTCGGCGCGCCGGAGGCGTACCTGGACTACGACGAGATGATCGAGCGCTCGGAGCTGGACGCGGTCATCGTCGGCACGCCGATGCCCCTGCACGCTCAACAGGCGATCGCGGCGCTGGAGCGCGGCGTGCACGTGCTGAGCGAGGTTCCCGCGGCCGTCTCGATCGACGAGTGCCGGCGCCTGGTGCGCGCGTGCCGCGCCAGCCGGGCGAGCTACATGCTGGGCGAGAACGTCACCTACACGCGTCCCAACATGATCGTGCAGGAGATGGTGCGCAGAGGCGAGTTCGGCACTCCGTACTATGCCGAAGGCGAGTATCTCCACGAGCTGAAGGGCCTGAACGAGGTCACCCGGTGGCGGCGCCGCTGGCAGACCGGGATCAACGGCGTGACGTACGGGACCCACAGCCTGGGGCCGATCCTGCAGTGGATGCCCGGCGACCGGGTGATGAGCGTGTGCTGCGCGGGCAGCGGCCACCACTACCGCGACCCGCGCGGCGACGAGTACGAGAACGAGGATTCCTGCGTGATGTTGTGCCGCATGCGCTCGGGCGGGCTGGTGAAAATCCGCGTGGACATGCTCTCGGACCGTCCGCACTCCATGATGAACTTCCAGCTCCAGGGCACCGACGGCTGCTACGAGTCCGCCCGCGCTCACGGAGAACGGGACCGCGTCTGGCTGCGGTCGCGCTCACCGGACGCCAACACGTGGCTGGGCCTGGATGAGGTGGCCGGGTCGTTCCTGCCGGAAGCATGGCGCGTCCACGGCGAGCTGGCGCGCACGGCCGGCCACGGCGGCGGCGACCTCCTGGAGATCCTGGACTGGGTGCATGCGATCCGCACAGGCACGCCGCCGCGGATCGGCATCCACGAGGCGATGGACATGACCGTCCCCGGGCTGGTCAGCCAGCAGTCCATCGCCGAGGACGGACGCTGGATTACGGTGCCCGATTCCCGGGAGTGGTGAGCGCGGGCTCGCGCAGCTCTTCCACCACGTCCGCAAGACGCCCGCGGAGAAAACGGATCGTCCCCGAGATCGTCTTCGGCACCGACGGCACCACCGTGCCGAAGGAGAGATCGATGTCCGTGCACGGCCAGTAGGACCAGCTCAGCGCGGTCGCATGCGGCGAGCTGATCGCCACGGTAAGCGGGTCGTCGCCGCCGCGCTCGGTGGTGATGAACTTCCCCTGCGCGCCGTGCAGCGGGATCTTCTCATCCGGCGCCTCCCGACCTAGCCGGGCGATGGCCTGGCGCTTGAGCCCTGCCTCGCGCTCCTCTTCGGCCAGCGTCACCGAGCGGATCCAGATCCGCCCCGGATTCGGGATCGCGTGCAGCGGCGTGAGCCGGTCACCATGCAGGACGAACGCCTCCCGGCCGAAGCCCGAGGCCCAGCAGTGGTTGAAGCAGGCGTGGCAGGAGAGGTCCGGCCACGGCGGCTCTTCGTCGACGCGCACCGTCAGCCGGTAGTCCACCCGGCCGGGACCGGCATCGAACCGGCACTCCAGGCTGGCGGCGGGCTCCGGGCTCCGGTAGCGGATGCTGCACGAGCGCTCGCCGCGCGTCTCCCAGGTGAAGTCCCAGGGCTGGATGCCGCCACGCGCGGGGATGCGGCGTTCCGGATCCGACTGGCAGGCGACCGTGCCCTCGGGCATGTTCAGCGCCCAGCACGCGCCGGGGACCCGGTCCCAGCGGATGACCAGGGTGCAGCGGCGGTAGGCGGCGATGCGCTGCCGGTAGGCCGGGTCCCCGTTCCACTCCTCCACGGACCGCGCCACGTCCTCCGTGCCGTCATGCCGCAGCCGTTCCGCCGTGCGGCCCGCGGGCAGCGGATCTTCGGACTCGATGTCGGGATAGGGCCAGAGCGTGATAGCGTCCGAGCTCACAGGGGTCCTCCTCGCGCCGGGCTCCGAGCCGCGCCAGTATAGGATCCCGCAACGCTCCGGGTAACGGGAAGGTAGCCGCGATGAAGCACTCGGTGCTGAACAAGAAAGAGGGCGTCTACACGGGCTGGCCGCTGCCGGCACTGCTCCCCGACGGCCGGCTCACCGTCGTGGTGCAGGTTTCGCACCTGGTCGAGCACTTCGCGCTGGGGGAGCGCATCACCCTGGTGTCCGACGATCACGGTGAGACCTGGTCGGAGAGCGACGATCCGTCCATTCCCTCCAACTGGCCCGGATCCTCCACCCGCGAGTGTCACGATCGCTTCGAGGGCGTGCTCGCCAGCGGCCGGTACCTGGCCGCCGGCGGGGTCGGCTGGGAGGTGTGGCCGGCGGAGGACCGCGCGAAGGCGGACGAGATGGGACTGGCGGTCTTCGACGGCCCCGACCCCGCGACCGACGACCTCATCGTCGGCGGATACCGGCTGTACGTGCAGTGGTCGGACGACCGCGGACGGTCGTGGCAGCGCCGCGAGTGGACGGTGCCGGGGGCGGTTCGCTTCCTGTCGTTTCCGCGCTCGGCGCCCCTGACCGACGGGACCGTCCTGGTGCCGGCGTACGACCTGGGCTGGTACAAGGACCGGCTCATCGACACCGTCAACGTGCCCGAAGGCGCGCGCCGCGACGTCCACGCCACCTACGCGATCCGCGTGATCGGGGGCCAGACGTGCGAGCTGGCCGAGATCCCCGGGGGTGGCTTCGGCAATGAGCTCGCGCTGGTGGAGACGGCGCCGGGCACGGTGCTGGCCCACCTGCGCGACGACACCACCGGGTATCTCCTGGAGAGCTGGTCGCACGACGGCGGCCGGACGTGGTCACGCGCCCTGCGGACGGAGATCTGGGGCTACCCGCCGCACCTGCTGAAGCTGTCCGACGGCAGGATCCTGTGCAGTTACGGCTATCGCCGCGATCCCATGGGGGTGCGGGCCGTGCTTTCGGACGACGGCGGCAGGAGCTGGGACCTGGAGCACGAGGTGGTATTGCGCGACGACGCCGTGGCGACGTGGGGGAACCCGCTCGGGCAGCACTGCCCGGGCGACCTGGGGTATCCGCTGTCGGTGGAGCTGCCCGACGGCACGATCTTCACCGCGTACTACTTCGTCGAAGCGGACGGAATCGTCCATGCCGCGGCCACGAGGTGGCGCGCGGACTGAGGAGTTACCGCATGAAACACGTGGTGGTGTACAAGAAAGAGGGCCTCTACACGGGCTGGCCGCTGCCGGCCCTCCTCCCCGACGGCAGGCTCACGGTCGTCGTGCAGGCTTCCCCCCTGGTCGAGCACTACGCGCTCGGGAAGCGCATCACGCTGGTCTCCGACGACCGCGGCGACACGTGGTCGGAGAGCGACGATCCGTCCATTCCGTCCAACTGGCCCGGATCCTCCACCCGCGAGCGGCACGATCGCTTCGAAGCCGTCATGCCCGGCGGCCGGTATCTGGCCGCGGGTGGGGTGGGCTGGCAGGTGTGGCCGGCCTCAGACCGGGCGAAGGCGCACGAGATGGGATTGGCGGTCTTCTACGGCCCGGACTCTGCCACCGACGACCTCATCGTCGGCGGAAACCGGCTGTACGTGCAGTGGTCGGACGACCGGGGGCGCTCGTGGCAGCGCCGGGAGTGGGCGGTGCCGGGGGCGGTGTGCCTGCTGTCGTTTGCGCGGTCGGCCCACCTGGCCGATGGGACCGTCCTGGTGCCTGCCTACGACCTGGGCTGGGAAAAGGACAAGATCGTCGACGCCGTCAGGGCGCCATCCGAGGGCCCGCGCCGCGACGTCCACGGCACCTACGTGATCCGCGTGATCGGGGAGAGCACGTGCGAGCTGGCCGAGGTCCCGGGGGGAGGCTTCGGCAACGAGTTCGCCGTGGTCGAGACGGCGCCGGGGACGGTCCTTGCCCACCTTCGCGACGACTCCACCGCCGGGCGTCGCACCGATTCCACGGGGTATCTCCTGGAGAGCTGGTCGCACGACGGCGGCCGGACCTGGTCGCGTGCCGTGAAGAACGGGATCTGGGGCTACCCGCCGCATCTGCTGAAGCTGTCAGACGGCAGGATCCTGTGCACCTACGGCTATCGCCGCGACCCCATGGGGATACGCGCCGTGCTGTCGAGCGACGGCGGCAGGAGCTGGGACCTGGAGCACGAGGTCGTGCTGCGCGACGACGCCGTGGCGGCGTGGGGGAACCCGCTCGGCCAGCACTGCCCGGGCGACCTGGGGTATCCGCTGTCGGTGGAGCTGCCCGACGGCACCATCTTCACCACCTACTACTTCGTCGAAGCGGACGGAGTCGTCCATGCCGCGGCCACCAGGTGGCGCCCGGACTGACGGCGCTCGGGCGGGCTCCGGCGTTCCGGGCCGGGCGTCTCGTTGACAGCGTGCCGGCGATACCTCTAGCCTCGTCTGATTCAGGTACGTTGTACCGACCGGTCAACAATTTTCGAGGAGGTGCGTGATGCAGAGATTTGCACGCATTGGAGTGATCGCCGCAGCGCTGTCGTTGCTGCTGGCGCCCGCGGTGTTCGGCGCCGGGACCGAGGACGCAGCAGCGGACGAGCGGATGGTGATCACCTGGCATGGACCCTACGGCGCTGTCGGCGAGATGGGCGAGGAAGGCGAAGGAGATTCCTGGGCCACCAGGCACTTCGAGGAACGCTTCAACGTCGACATCCAGGGCGACGGGATCGGCTCCAACGAGGGGGAGAAGGTCCAGATCATGCTGGCTTCCGGCGAGTTCCCGGACACCGGCGCCCTGTGGGGCCGCGGGATCGACCACTACAACGACGGCATCATCCGCCCCATTCCCGTCGCCATGATTCGCGAGCACATGCCCAACTACACCCAGCGCATGGACTCCGAGTACCCCGACGGCTGGCTGCGCGACCGCAACCCGGACAATCCCGAGGAAGAGGTGCTCGGCATCCAGGGGTTCTCGGCGCAGAACGTCAGCATGGGCTACTTCATCGCCTTCCGCACCGACTGGGCGGCCAACGTGGGCGCGACGCTGTCGGACTACGAGAGCTCGAAGGTCTCCATCGACGAGTACGGCAGGGTGCACTACTGGCCCAACCCGGACGGCAGCGCCACCCTGGAGTGGTTCGAGGATCTGCTGATCGGCTTCCGCGACGGTGATCCCGACGGCAACGGCAAGAACGACACCATCCCCTACGGCGGCGGCGGCGGACCCCGTTACGGCTGGCTGCATTCGCCCATCGCCGGTGCGTTCCAGGCTGCGCTCGAAGGCCGCCGCAACACGCTGGTGGACGGCAGGCTCTACACCGAGGAGATCAGCCCCAACTACCGCAAGTACCTGCAGCTCATGGCGCGGTGGTACGCGGACGGACTGCTCGACAAGGAGTTCCTGACCATCGACCGCGCCAAGGCGTGGGACAAGGTCCAGGCGGGGCTCACCGCATCGCAGAGCATCCACTACTGGTACTCGGGCCGCGAGGACCGGATGCACCTCCCGCCCAACAGCTTCGTGCCCGAGGAGGACCTGGGCAAGGCGGAGGTTCCGCTGGTTCAGCCGATCGGTCCGGACGGGTACCGCGGCGGCGGCGCCTACATCCCCAGCCCCTGGTACAACATGAACCAGTACGTCAACGCCGACGTGGACGACGAGAAGCTCAAGGTGATCCTGCAGATCGTCGACGCCGCCTACTTCGGCACCGCCGAGGACTGGGTCCACCAGCGCTTCGGCAAGGAGGGCGTGCACTTCGACTGGTCGGGCGAGGCGTGGAACTCGACACCGGTCCGGCGGGCGGAAGAGGACATCACCCCGACCGCGGGCGAGCCGACCGTGGGACCGTTCGTCAACTCCTACCCGCCCAGCGCGTCGGTTGACCGTTTGGTCTTCAACAACGCTCCCATGATCACCACCTTCCTGGCCGACCACATCCTGGCGCCGGAAGGCATGGCGCGGACGCTGCTGCCGTACCGCTTCGACTCCAAGAGCGAGACGAACCTGGCCGACCTGTATTCCGAGCACGGCGAGGTGCTCAGCACGCTGACGAGCGAGTTCTCGGCCAAGGCGGTCGTGGGCGAGGTCGACATCAACGACGACGCCGTCTGGGACGGGTACGTCGCCGACTACCTCAAGTTCGGGGGCGCCGAGATTCTCGACGCGTTGCTCATGACGCCGATCTACGAGAAGTTCAGGAACGGCGTGACCGAGTACGCCGCCGGTCCGAACGAGAAGTGGTGGTAGCGATCGGCTGACGAACGCGAACGCTCGCAGCACACCACGAGGGGATGGCCGTCCGCGGCTGTCCCCTCGCTTCGTATCCGGCCCCGCGGGGCGGTCAGCCTTTCAGCGACCCGATGAAGATGCCCTTGATGAAGTACTTCTGCAGGAAGGGGTACAGGAGCACGATCGGGCCGATGGTGAGGATGGTCAGGGCGGCCTGAGCCGCCTCGGTCGGCAGGGTCGGCAGGTCCTCGACCGCCCGGAAGCGGTCCACCCCCAGCAGCGCCTCCTGGATCTGCTGGATCATGCGGCGCAGCAGCGTCTGCAGCACGATCTTGCGCTCGCTGCGGATGTAGATGAGGGCGTCGAACCACGCGTTCCAGTGACTGACCGCCGTCCACAGCGCCAGCGTCGCGATGATCGGCTTCGACAGCGGCACGATGATGCGGGCCAGGATGGACGGATAGCCGGCGCCGTCCACCAGCGCCGCGTCCTCGTACGCGGGGTCGATGGTCATCAGGAAGTTGCGGGCGATGATGATGTAGAAGCCGTTGACGGCCAGCGGCAGGATCAGCGCCCAGCGGGTGTCGATCAGGCCGAGCCGGCGGATCAGCAGGTAGTTCGGGACCAGCCCGCCGGCGAAGAACAGCGTGATCAGCAGCACGATGGTGAGCAGGTTGCGCGCGGGCAGGTTGCGCTTGGCGAGCGGGTAGGCGGCCAGCAGCGTCATGGCGACGGCGACGAGCGTTCCCAGCACCGTCCGGTAGATGGAGTTGTAGTAGGCGACTTGCGCGTTGCCGTACTCGGAGAAGGCGAACTGGTACGCGCCGAAGCTCCACTCGCTGATCCAGAACTTGAAGCCCAGGGACGTGACCTCCTCGACGGTCGAGAACGAGGTGATCAGCGTCACCCAGAACGGGTAGACGATCGACAGGGCGAACAGGGTCAGAAAGACGTACATGCAGCCGCGCGACAGCCGGCTGCCGAGCGACGGGTGCAGCGCGCCGAAGGCTCTACCAGATGCCATATTCGCTGAAGCGCCTGATGATCATGTTGGCCGCCACCAGCAGGCCGACGTTGAGGACGCTCTTGAACAGCCCCACGGCGGTGGCGTAGTCGTACTGCCGCTCCAGGATCCCCCGGCGGTAGACGAAGGTGTCGATGATGTCCGCCACCTCGAACACGAGCGGGTTGTACAGGTTGAGGATCTGGTCGAACCCGGCCTCCATGATCCCGCCGACGTTGAGGATGAACAGCACGACGATGACGGGGATGAGTGACGGCACGGTGATCCGCACCGCCATCTGCAGCCGGTTCGCTCCATCGACGGTCGCCGACTCGTAGAGCTCGGGATTGATGCCGGCGATGGCGGCAAGGTAGACGATCGTCCCCCAGCCGACGCCCTGCCACATGGCGGTGACCACCAGCATCGGCCGGAACAGCCCCTGCGAGTACATGATGACCGGCGCCTCCATGCCCAGCAGCGTGTAGAGGTAGCCGACGATGCCCCGCTGCGGCGAGAGCATCTCGATGATGATGCCGGAGAGCACCACCCAGGAGAGGAAGTGCGGCAGGTAGGAGATCGTCTGCACGGTCCGCTTGAAGGCGGAGTTCTGCACCTCGTTGAGGATCAGGGCCAGGATGATCGGTGCCGGGAAGCCGAAGACGAGCTTCAGCACGCTGATGATGACGGTGTTGCGGAACAGCCGGGCGAAGTAGGGGTTTTCGAAGAGCTGGCGAAAGTGGTCGAAGCTGTTCCAGGGACTGCCCAATATGCCCTTGGCGTACCGGTAGTCCACGAACGCGATGCCGATTCCGTAGATGGGGACGTAGCGGAAGATGATCAGGATCACCAGAGGCGCGAGGAACAGAAGGTAGAGCGCGTACATGCGCTTTGCTCTCCGCCACCTCTCGTTCCGCAGGGCGGATTCGTATGCCTCCTGGATCCGAGCCGGCCGGGCGATCACCTCCGCATACTCCCTCGCGTCCTCCCTTGCGGAGATCGGCTCGGGCCGTCCTCCGCCGCCACCAAGAGATCGCACGCTAGCGGCTCGGGCCGGCCGCTGTCAATCGCACTTCGTGTGGATATTTGGGTGAGGCAATAGGTCGCAGCCGCGCCGGACCGACTCAGCACCGGCTCGCAGCCCGCGTTTCCGCGAACGAGCGGTAGTGCTGCAAGGGCCGCGACAGGTCGCCGTCGAGCCGCAGCAGCGCCAGCCGCACCCCGACGGTGACCTCGTCGCCGGGCACCAGGTCGTTGCCGAACAGGGACAGGTCGAAGGCGCTGTAGGGGGCCATGCGGTCGGCCTGGTTCTCGGCGAAGTAGCGGGTGCTGATGGCGTAGCAGTCCCGCGGCCGCGCCATCAGCGCCGCCGCCAGCCGCTCGCCGGGGTCGGTGAGGAAGGCCAGGCAGTGGGCGTAGTACCGCACCGGGCACATCTGCACGGTGGGGGCGTCCGCCTCGCTGCGGTTCCAGCGTCCGTCCACGCAGCGCCGGGCCGCGTGCGGATCGCGGGCGAACACCAGCACCGTGCCGCGAAAGACGTCGTTCACCATGGGCACCACCAGGTCGGGGGCGCCCTCCGGTTCGCCGTAGCGGTTGCCCGTGAGGTAGACGCGCGGACGCAGCGCCGGGTCGAAGTAGCTGGGCAGGAACAGCTCGTAGCCCGCGTACGTGCCTTCGCTGTGCACCGTAACGCGCAGGTCGATGGCGTCCGCCGCCGGAACGGTGTATCTCGCCACCAGCTCGACCTGGTGCTCGGCGGTGGGCGGCCAGCGGATCTCGACCCCGCCGGCGACCGCCGACGTCGAGCGTTCCATGAACCGCGGTTGCCCCATCGCCTGGTGCTGCGCAAAGAGACGGAACAGGTTGAGCGCCGAGTAGTCGGGGTGGATGAGCTGCCGGCCCGTTCGCTTGTCGATGAGGCTGCCGACGCCGTGGTACGCGCCCGCCGGCTCGATGCGCCCGGCCATCACGTCCGTGTCGAAGGCGAAGGCGCCGGTCGTGCGATCCGGCTTCAGCTCGAACATGGCTCCGTCTACCGTGGGGCGATGCGCAGGCGGCTTCGCGGTGCCACCGTCAGCGCGGCGTCGGCGTGTCCGATCCCGTCGACCGTTACCGTGCCGTCACGGTCGCTCAGGTTGTCGAGCAGGTACTCGCCACTGTCATCGCGTTCCAGGTGGAGCGTGAGCGGCGCATCGGCGCGCAGCGCGACTCCTCCCCACTCGATGCGCGTCGCCTCCACCGCGTACAGGTACTCGATCGTCCCGCCATCCCCTGCGCAGAGAACGACCACCGCTCCGTCGGTAGCGATGTCGCCGTACCGGGTAAAGGCCGGCTTCCACGCGTAGGAGACCGCGACGTACACCGAGCCGCCGCCGCGCTCGACGACAAGCCCGGCCGCCTCGCTCTCCAGTCCCCGTCGTTCCCGGCTCACCGCCAGCTCCCGGACGTCACCGATGGCCGGCTGACCGCGAAACGGCTCGATCACCGTCAGGTAGCGCGTGCGCGCGTGCGGCGTGGGCGCCTGGCGCCGCGCGAACAGCACGTCCAGCCGTTCCTCCAGGGTCGTCCCCGGTGCCGTCGCGGCGATCACTTCGGTCCCCTGCTCCCCCAGCATCGTCATCCGCACGCCCTGGCCCTCGCTCTCGAAGGTCGCCGTCCAGGTCTCATCCGCGCTCCCGCGCCGGACGTCGCGAATGTGCTGATAGCCGTTGTCCTTCCCCAGCGGCCCCTCGTCCCCGGCCAGCTCCGCGCTCACCCGCAGCTCGCCGAAGTTGCGGTACACCCAGTCGACCCGCCGTTCGCGCTGCCGGTTCGGGCCCGCGCCGCCGACGCCGAACAGGTCGACGACGAACGCCCCGTCCACGAGGATGGCCGTCCGACGCATCCGCACCCCGTGCTGGTAGTCGTGGGCCGACGCGTCCGCCACCTGCACCCGCGGACCGGCCGCGAAGCGCTGCAGCTCGCCGCCGATCCGGTGCTGGGACACCTGGTCCACCACCACGGTGTTGTGGCTGACTGTCTGCCGGAACCAGTTGTGCGACTCGGGCAGGCTGTAGTTGCAGATGCCCAGGTCCGGGGCCTGCACCCGCCCGTTGGCGTAGAGCACGACGTTCAGCTTGTCCAGGTGCCCGTGCCCGCCGCCGTGCGGCCCGTACTGCAGCAGGAGCTGAACTTCCTCCGTGTCCCGGCCCGGTGCGCGGGCGCGCAGAATGGCGTACCCGCTGGCGGGAAAGTTGACGCTCTCCCGCACCGGCTGACGCGTCTCGGGCTGCCACACGGGCGCGAGCCAGAGCGGCGCGACGTACCCGCGGCGCAGCCCGCGCGCGCGTTCGTCCCCTTCGGACACGCGCCCGGCGACCAGCAGCGGCCGCACGTCCTCGTCCCGCGTGCGCGCGTAGTACATCTCCGCCAGCGTGCCGAACACCTCCTTCAGGGATCTGCCGAAGTGGTCGTCGCCGACCGCCGGATAGGTGCCGTCGGGAAAGCCGATCTGCACCGGCGCCGCGAACAGCCCGCGCACCCGCGGGTGGCGGTACAGGTCGATCCCGGAGTGCCACGCCGCCTCCGTCAGGCACAGAATGTCGCCGATCGTGCCGATGGCGTAGCCGATCGATCCCTCCCAGAACAGTCCGTCCGAGCGCACGGACCGCTCCAGGAGGGCGTTGAACCCCAGCGGCCCGTTGAGCGCGAAGTCCACGATCTCCTCGTCGCGCAGCGCGAACCCGAGCGCGCCGATGGCGGCCGTGCACAGCGCCTGCCAGTTCGACGGCAGCGGTTCGTGGATGTCGGCATCGACGGAGGCGATCAGCCGCGCCGTCGGCAGCAGCAGGTCCTCCTCCACGTGGCGGCGCCGCTCCCCGCCGAGCGCCCCGGAATCGAGGATCAGGTCGTAGGCCGACGTCACGTGCAGGGCGAAGAAGCCGTCCTCCAGCGTCTGCGAGCCGACCTTCGAGAACTGCTCGACCGGGTAGGCGTCGTACCGGTCGGCGTACTCGCAGAGGATCGCCGCGGCGGCCTCCGCGTACCGCATCTCGCCGCCGACCGCGTACCGGAGCGCCAGGTCTTCGGCCGCGCCGGCGATCTTCGCGTGCTGATAGGCGCGCCAGGTCTGGTCGTACACGCCGCCGGTGTGCACCTCTCCGCACTTCGGGCAGGTGTGCCGGTGCGGCTCGTGGGGATCGTAGATCAGCCCGGTGCTGTCGGCCGGGCAGATATAGAGGCCCAGCCACTTGCCCTCCGCGTTCTTGTCCGGGATGGGAAGGGGCCTGCGCAGCCACCCGTCGGTATCCCGCACGATCGCCTGGTAGCGACGGTGCTGGAAGGTCCCTTCCTGCCGGGCCAGCTCGCGGATCGCCTCGATCTCGCCCGCGTCGTAGAACAGCAGCGGTCGCGGCCGTGGTTCCAGCCGGATCCCTTCGGTGTACACGCCAACCTCCGTCAGCTCGCGAACGCCCATGGTACAGCCCGTGGGCCCGTCGTGCAGGACCACCTCGTCGTGCGCGAGGAAAGCGGTACGGAACACACGTCCGTCTCTGTGTCACCAGGAACGAGTCGGTTCAGCTCCGTTCGCCGGCATGGATGCTTACACGGTGTCCGCCGGCCGGTAGAGTAGAGGCAGGGAGCGACGATCACCGTCGGAAACCAGGAACGAACAGAACCGCGCGCAGAGTTGAGAGATACGGAGAATACCCGTGGCTGATGCGGATCGGGAGAGGGGACGAGGACCGGCAACCCCGCAGGAGATCTGGAACATCCTGCGCGAGGTGTCGGACAGCCAGAGAGAGACCGACCGGCGCATGCAGGAGACGGATCGGCGGATGCAGGAGACCGATCAACTGCTGAAGCGACAAGGTCAGGAGACCGACCGGCGCCTGCGCAAGCTGGATGAGCTGTTCAACGGTCAGTGGGGAAAGCTGATGGAAGCCCTGGTCGAGGGCGATCTCATCGCACTGCTCAGACAGCGCGGCATCGAAGTCGGGCGTACGATGACCAACCTGAAGAAGCGCGGCGGCGCGCGGGAGTGGGAACTGGACATCGTGGCGTCGAATGGTGCGGAGGTCGTGGCGGTGGAGGTAAAGACCACCCTCAAGGTGCGCGACGTCGATCACCTGTTGGGGCTGTTGTGCGACTTCCAGGATCTGGCCCCGGAGTTTTCCGGCAAGCGGGTGTATGGGGCCGTCGCCTGTCTGAAGGCCGATCAATCCTCGGACGTTCATGCGGAACGGCAGGGCCTGTACGTGATTCGCGCGACCGGCAGCAGCGCCAGCATCACCAATCGCGAGGACTTCCGGCCGCGCGTGTTCGGGCCGAGTGCGGGATCCCGTTAGCGTGCGCACGCCGCCGGCAGGTGCGTCGGCTTGGTTCTGCGGAGACGGGGCACCGGTTCCTGAGCTACGCTGGGGCGCGCCATGATGAGGATCTCGAGCGGCGGCGGGGACCTCTCGGACAGTTCCCTGCGGCGCGCCATTCAGCTCGGTGTCGACTGCATCGACCTGGGCTGTCCGCCCCTCGACCAGCTCGTCGCCGTCAAGAAGCGCATCCGCTCGTTCGGCCTGGACGTCAATCGCATCTCCCTGCCGGACATGAGCGCCGCCTTCATGCGCGGCGAGGAGGGATCCGGGAAGGAGCTGGACGCCGTCGAGCGCACCCTGCGCGCCTTCGGCGACGCCGGCTACCGGCTCACCTTCCAGCGCTTCGAGGGCAGCAGCTTCAACCACCTGGTCACCTTCTACGAGTCCGTGCACCGCGGCGGCTACCTCGGGTCGGGCAAGAGCGTGTGGCTGACCGGCCCGCGCCCGCCCGAGCGTTCGGAAGCGGAAATGCGCCAGGCGCGCATCGCCTACTGGCCGCACTTCGGCCGCGACGAGCCGCCCGGCCGCGCCGAGCTCGACGCCTGGTGGGGGCAGTTCTGCCGCGTCTTCGAGCGGCTGGTGCCCATCGCGGAGGAGTACGAGATGCGCATCGGCGTGCACCCGGCCGATCTGCCCATGCCGGACGCTCCGTTTGGAACGCTGGGGTTTCACCGGGTGATCGACGCGTTCCCCAGCCGCAACGTCGGCTATCTGTACTGCTGCGGGACGCGCGCGGAGGCCGGCGGACTGCCGCTCGTGCTGGAGGAGATCCATAACTACGGGCGGCAGGGCCGCCTCTTCATGATCCATTTCCGCAACATCCGCAGCAGCCTGATGACCGCGAGCGCCTACGAGGAGGTGCTGCTGGATGACGGGGACATGAACATGTTCAAGATCCTGCTGGAGTTGCACCGGGCGGGCTTCGACGGCTGCCTGAGTCCCGACCACATCTTCCGGCTGGAAGGCGATCCGGATGCCTCGACCGACCAGAACCGTGCGTACCAGGGGCTGGCCTTCTCGATCGGGTACCTGAAGGGGCTGCTCGCCGCGCTCGCGGTGGTGGGGTAGGAGAGGGAGGAAGTGTCATGACTGCCGAGGAGATCTACGGGAAGCTGGGAGTGCCCGCGGCCGTCAATGCCGTCGGCACCGGCACGCTGGTCGGCGGGTCGGGCCCCCCCGACTTCGTGCGGGACGCGATGGAGGCCGCGAGCGGGCGGTTCGTCAAGATGGACGATCTGCTGCGCGCCTGCGGTGACGCCATCGCCGCCCAGGTGGGCACCGAGGCCGCCTACATCTCCTGCGGCGGCGCCGCCGGCGTGACCCTGAGCGCCGCCGCCTGCATCGCCGGCACCGACCCCGCGGCCATCGGCCGCCTGCCGGACGCCGAGGGACTGCGCAACGAGATCGTGGTGCAGAAGCGGCATTCCGACAGCTACGACCGCTGCTTGCGCGCCGCCGGGGCGCGGCTGGTCGAGGTGGGGCGTGAGGACGGCTGCGACGCCGCCGAGCTGGAGGCCGGCATCACCGGCGACACCGTGGCGATCTGGTACCCGTGGCCGCCGCTGGGCGACCAGACCGGCCTCTATCCGGAGATGCCCGGCCCGGACGAGATCGTCCCACTGGAGGAGGCGCACGCAATCGGCAGGCGGCGCGGCGTGCCCGTGATCGCCGACGCCGCCTCGGACATCTACCCGCTGGATTTCATGCGCCGGTGCGCGGCCGCCGGAGACCTGGTCGTGTTCGGCGGCAAGTACTTCGGCGGCCCCAACGCCAGCGGTTTCGTGTGCGGCGACCGCGGCCTGATCGAGGCGGTCGCCGCGCAGGGCTTCACCATGCCGGCCGGCGCCATGGGCATCGGCCGCTCCATGAAGCTGGACCGCCAGCAGGTGATCGCCCTGACCGTCGCCGTCGAGCGCTGGTTCGCCACCGACCACGCCGCGCGCTTCGCCGCCATCGACCGCAAGCTCGCCGTGGTGGAGCAGGCGCTGCAAGGTCTCCCGCACGTCCGGCTGAAGCCGCACATGGTGACTCACGGCTTCTACGGCTCGTTCCTGGTCGTCGAGCTGGACACCGCGGCGCTCGGCAGGACGGCGCGCCAGATCGCCGAGGAGCTGTACGTGGGCGAGCCGTCGGTGCTTGTGCAGTCGCCCACCGAGTCCACGCTGTGGGTGTTCTTCTACACGGTCGAGGACGGCGAGGAGCGGATCATCGCCGACCGGATGCGTGCGGTGCTGCGCCGATGATCCGACTCTCCATGGGGTCGGTCGACCTCTCCGACAGCTTCCTTCGCCGCATCGTCCAGCTCGGCGTCGACTGCGTCGACCTGGGCTGTCCGCCCCTCGACGGGCTGTCCGCCATGAAGAAGCGCATCCGTTCGTTCGGCCTGGATGTCAACAGCGTGTTCCTGCCGGACATGAGCGCCGCATTCATGGGCGCTGAGGACGGCTCCGGGAAGGAGCTGGATGCCGTCGAGCGCACCCTGCGCGCCTACGGCGACGCCGGCCTGCGGCTCGTGTTCCAGCGCTTCGAGGGCAACAACTTCAACCACTTGGTCACCTTCTACGAGTCCGTGCACCGGGGAGGCTACCGCGGAAGCGGCAAGAGCGTATGGCTGACCGGCCGTCGCCCGCCCGAGCGGCCGGTGGAGGAGATGCGCCGCGCGCGCATGGCCTACTGGCCCCATTTCGGGTACGACGAGCCTCCCGGCCGCGCCGAGCTCGACGCTTGGTGGGGACAGTTCTGCCGCGCCTTCGAGCGGCTGGTGCCGATCGCCGAGGAGTACGAGATGCGCATCGGCGTACACCCGGCCGACCTGCCCCTGGCGGACGCGCCGCTGGGGACGCTGGGGTTCCACCGGGTCATCGACGCGTTCCCGAGCCGCAACGTCGGCTATCTCTACTGCTGCGGCACGCGAGCGGAGGCGGGCGGACTGCCGCTTGTCCTGGAGGAGATCCACAACTACGGCCGCAAGGGCCGCATCTTCATGGTGCACTTCCGCAACATCCGCGGCAGCCTGATGACCTCCAGCGCCTACGAGGAGGTGCTGCTGGATGACGGCGACATGAACATGTTCAAGATCCTGCTGGAGTTGCGCCGCGTGGGCTTCGACGGCTGCCTGAGTCCCGACCACATCTTCCCGCTGGAAGGCGATCCGGATGCCTCGGCCGACCAGACCCGCGCGTACCAGGGGCTGGCCTTCTCGATCGGCTACATGAAGGCCCTGCTCGCCGCGCTCGCCACGGTCTGACGGACGGGCCCGGCCGCCTCAGGCGGGGCCGAGATTGCGCCACCAGCGGACTTCGTTGCTGCCGCGCTCGGCGGCGGCCACGATGTCCAGCCGGCCGTCCCGATCAAGGTCGACCAGGATCACCTGGTCGGCGGCGGTCCACCCCTCCTTCAGGACCTGCATGCTCCATGGCCCGCGCGGGTCGCCGCCGTGCTTGAAGAGGGCCACCCGGCCGGCATCCTCCCATCCCGTGGCCACCACCTCGATCCGGCCGTCGCCGTCGAGATCAGCCGCGACGGCTTCGAACGCCTGCGGGAAGGGCTCGGCGATGACGTGCCTGCGCCACGGCACCTGCCGCGGATCGCCGGGGTTCTCGTACCAGACGACCTGGTGTGGCACGTCGCCGACCCCCTGCAGCGGCCGCATGCCGAGGGCCATCACGACGTCCAGATTGCCGTCGCCGGTCATGTCCACCGGGTGGCCATGCGTGGGCTGGGGTGAGGTGTCGATGACGTGCTTCGTCCATGGCTGTCGGGCGGGATCGCCAGGATTCTCGTACCAGCCGACCTGGTTGCCGGCGACGGCCGAGCCCAGCAGGTCCATGCGGCCGTCGCGGTCGAAGTCGACGGCCAGGATGGTGCGCGGCTCGCCGATCCCCTCTTCGATGGTGTGCTTGACCCAGCGGTCGCCCCGGTTCTGGAACCAGGCGACCTCGTTGCCGATGCGCCAGTTGGTCGCGGCGACGTCGAGCCGGCCGTCGCCGTCCAGGTCGGCGACCGCCAGGTCGTAGGCGCCGGGGAAGCCGCCGTCGGTGATGTAGTGGTGCGTCCACGAGCCGCGCTCGCGGGGGTCGCCGTCGAAGGAGAACCAGAGCAGGCTGCCGCCCTTGTTGTCCACGCTGACGATCTCCGGCCGGCCGTCGCCGTCGATGTCGGCGATCTCGTGGCGCTCCAGCCACTCGCCCGCGCGCTCGTGGACGACGTGCCGGGTGAAGCGCCCGCTGCCGTCGTTCTCGAACCAGTAGAGGCCGACGTCGGTGTCCATCGCCACGACGTCCGGCAAGCCGTTGCCGGTGAGGTCCACGGTCGAGATCCCGAACGCGTAGGAGAACCCGTCCCCGATCAGTCCCTCTTCGAACCGGATGTGCTCCGCCATGCCGCCTCCTCAGCCCGCGCGGCGGTGTTGCCCGGACCGCCCGCTGTCGCCAGACTGGGCCGCCCATCATGAAGCATTTCGACCCGTGGGACACGCGCTTCGCCTTCTTCTGGTACAACGACCAGGAGATCTTTCACGACACCGATGCCGATCTGGCGCGCAAGGCGGAGGCGTTCGCCGAGGTCGGCATCAACCACGTCATCACCTTCAGCGCCACGCACTTCCGCTGGTCCTTCCGCCGCCACTGGGACCTGCTGACCGATACGCTGGCGCGCGTGGTGGCCGCCTGCCACGCCGCCGGCATCCGCGTGACCGAGCACCACTCCAGCCACCTCACCCACAACCCGCTCGACGAAGCGGGCGAACGGCAGGTCGCCGAATGGCTCGGCAGGCGTGGGTCGAGCCTGGAGTCGTGGCCCCACCTACGCGAGGACGCAGACGCCGACCCGGCGATCGACGGCGTGCCGCAGTCGAGCTGGCGACAGATCGATGGCCGCACCAGGACGTGGGCGCGCTCGGCCTACCCGGGCCGCTACGACTACCAGGGCTGGACGTTCTGCTTCAACAATCCCCACTACCGGCGCGCCTACCTGGCCTACCTGGAGACGCTGTACGCCACCGGGATCGACGGCATCATGACCGACGACGTCGAGTGGTTCGGCGCCGGCCACGCCTGCGCCTGTGCCGTGTGCCGGGCCCTGTTCCGGGAGCAGACCGGTCACGAGCTCCCCGCGCCGGGGCCTGCCTGGAAGCGCTGGCACGGAGACCACCGCGATCCGTCCTACGTCGCCTGGCTGCGGTTCCGGACGTCCTCGACCACGGCCTTTCACCAGGCGGTCGCCGACCACTACCGCGGGCTCGGCATCCGCCCGCTGCGGCCCAACTACAGCGAGCGGGTGCTGCTCCGGGATCCCCACGGGGTTACGCTCGAGGACCTGCCCGACCTCGACTGGGTCTTCAAGGAGAACGACTACTCCACGATCGTCCGCTACTCCTGGTGCGCCTGGGCGGTCGAGGCGGCCCACCGCTTCGCCGTCGGCCGCTGGCGCTGCATCCCGGCCATGAGCATGTTCTATCCCGACCGTCCGGACACCGTGCGGTTCTGCTGGGCGCTGGCGATGAGCTGGGGGCACCTGTACCTGGCGACACCGGAAGGCGAGTCCCTGGAGCTCGCCGAGAAGCGGCTACGCAGCTTCGAGGTCGCCCACCCCGAGCTGCTGCGCCGGGGGCAGCGGGTGGCGTCGGTGGGCTTCTACGACTCGCGCGCCACGCGCGACCTGTACGAGCACGCCGAGGAGCGAAGCCTCGCCGGGCTGATCGCCTGGACGCAGGCGTGCTACCGGCGCAACCTGCCGTTCGACCTGTTTCAGCCCGATGAGCTTGCCCGGCTGCCGCTCTACCGCGTGGTGGTGCTCAACGAGGCGGTCTTCCTCAGCGGCGCGGAGCTCGAGGCGCTGCGCTCCTTCGTGCGAGCCGGCGGCACGCTGGTATGGACCGGCGCGACCGGTAGCAGGGACGAGACCGGCGCCGCTCGCGACGACCTGGATCTCGGCCGCTTCTGGGGGATCGACTCCCTCGCGGGAGTCCCGGACGGCGCGCCGCCGGTTACGACCCGCATCGGCGCCGGCCGGCTGGTGCGGGTGGCCGGCGACTACGCGCTGGAGCCGGTGGAGCGGATCGCCCGCCCGGCCACCGGCGGACGCGAGGCACGTCTGCCGTGGCAGCCGGTCGCGGCCGCGCACGAGCGGCTGCGGGATGACCTGGTCGCGTTCCTGGCCGGCCTGACAGGCGGGGCCGACCTGGAGCTCCAGGGCATGCCCGTCGGCGTGCTGGCGACGGTCTTCGTCACCGAGAGCGGCGAATCGCTGGTCGTCCACCTGGTGAACGCGGCGCAGACCCTGGCGCTCCCCCAAGGAGCGACCATCGGCCACGACGACCCCATCCCGTTTCCGAGGTTCGCCGGCCGGCCGGCCGCCATCACGGTGCGCCTGCCGGGGGCGCTCGCGGAGCGTTCGGTGCACCGGGCGCGTTACCACGACCCGGACGTGGGGCCCCCCCCCCCCCCCCCCCGGAGGGGCGCGCGCCCCCCGGGCCGCGGGCCCCGGGGGAGCCGCGGGGGGGGGGGGGGGGGGGGGGGGGGGGGGGGCGGCGGGGCCCCCCCCCCCCCCCCGGGGGGGGGGCGGCGCCCCCCGCGGGGGGGCGGGGCCCGCCCCCCGGCCGGGTCACGGTCGCCCTGGATCCGGCCTGGATCGGCGCCTATGGGCTGGTTCAGATCGAGCTCGACTAACGCCCCGAAGCGGCGCCCGTGGCGCCCCTTTGGCCCATCCCGGCCGAGATCCTATGCGAGCTTGAAGCTGCGCCGGTGGATCGTCGACGGTCCGTGCAGCCGCAACCGCTCCCGGTGGGCGCGCGTGGCGTACCCGAAGTGCGAATCGAAGCCGTAGCGGCCGTCGATGCGGGCGTACCGGGCCATCCAGCGGTCGCGCGCGGTCTTGGCCAGGATCGATGCCGCCATGATCTCCGGGATGCGGGCGTCGCCGTCGATCTCCGCCCGGCAGGAGGCTCCCAGGGCCGGCGTGAAGCGCCCGTCGACCAGCACCAGGTCCGGCGCGAGGTTCAGCCCGCGGCAGGCGCGCAGCATCGCCAGCAGCGTCGCGTGATGGATGTTGATGCGGTCGATCTCCTCCGGCCACGCCCAGCCGACGGCCCACGCACGCGCGCGTCCGCGGATCAGCGGCGCCAGCTCCTCGCGGACCCGCGGGTCCACGACCTTGGAGTCATCCAGGCGGTCGTCCGGAAACGGGTCCCCCAGGATCACCGCCGCGGCGGTGACCGGTCCCGCCAGCGGCCCCCGGCCTGCCTCGTCGATGCCGCAGACGATCGTTCCCCCCTCCCGGTTTGACGCTGATTCGACCGCGATGGTAGCGTCGGGTGAGGCAAGCCCACAACGCGTGCGCTGTGCTCACATCATGAGCGGGCAGCTACTGAAGCGGGTCGAACTCCTCGGCTTCAAGTCCTTTGCCGACCGCACGGTGCTGGAGTTCGGCCCCGACGTGTCCGCGCTGGTCGGACCGAACGGCTGCGGCAAGAGCAACATCGTCGACGCCATCCGCTGGGCGCTGGGCGAGCAGGCGCCCCGCTCTCTGCGCGCCGAGCGCATGGAGGACGTGATCTTCGACGGCGCCGGCAGCCGGCGGTCGATGAGCGTGGCCGAGGTCACGCTGGTGTTCTCCAACGAGAACGGACGGTTGCCGATCGACTCCGCGGAGGTTGGCGTCAAGCGCCGCCTGTACCGCTCCGGCGAGAGCCAGTACTTCGTCAACAACACGCAGAGCCGGCTGCGCGACGTGCGCGAGGTGCTGGCCGATACCGGTCTTGCCACCTCCGGCTACGCATCGCTGGAGCAGGGAAGGATCGACCGTATCCTCTCGGACAAGCCCGAGGAGCGTCGCGAGGTCTTCGAGGAGGCGGCCGGCATCCTGTCCTACCGCACCCGCGCCGTCGAAGCCGAGCGCGAGCTGAAGCAGGCGGCGGCCAACGTGGCGCAGGTGGAGAACGTCCGGCGCGAGGTGCAGCGCCGTTACGAGACCCTGCGCGTGCAGTCGCAGGCTGCCGAGCGCTACCGTTCCCTGCGCGCGCAGGCCTTCGACGTCGAGCGGGACCAGGAACTGCTGCGTCTGCGCGCCCTGCGGGATCGCCGGCAGCGGATCGAGAAGCGCCTTTCGCGGGAGACGCAGAACCGGGACGAGGTCCAGAACGAGATCGACGCGGCCGCGACCAGCGCGCGCAATCATCGGGCCGCGGTCGAGCGCCTGGAGGAAGAGCGCGCCGCGTCCCAGGAACGCCTGTACGAGATCGCTACCGCCATGAGCGGGGCCGGGAGCGAAATACGGCTCGGCCGCGAGCGCGTCGATGAGCTGGAAGCGAGCATGCACTCGTACCACAGCCGCGACCAGGCGCTCGCGAAGCGCATCCGCTCCCTGGAAGCCGAGGTCGAAGCCGCTCGTGCCGGGCTGACCGAAGCGGAACGGGATGCCGCGGACGCGGAGTCGAAGGCGGCTGCCGACCGTGGAGATGCCGCGGCGGTGGGCGCGCGGATCGCCGAAACGGAGCGGCGCATCGCCGATGCAGCCGCGCGGGCTGCATCGCACGAACAGCGCCTGGACGGCCTGCGCGACCAGCTTCGCAAGGTCACCGACGAGATCGTCACCGAGCTCGATCAGCGGCTGGGCCAGGGGATGGAGTCCACCCCGTCCGCAGCGCTCGGCAACGATGTTGCCGAGTCGCTTGCGCGGCTCCGTCATGACCTCGGCCGGCTCGCGGTCTCGGCAGCGCAGATGGACACCGAGGAACGCGCGCGGCGGCTCGGGGACCTGGTGGAGGCGGCCGAGGGTTTGATGAAGGGGTTCGCGCGCTATCGCGAGACCACCGGATCGCTGCTCGACGAGCTGATCTCGTCGGAAGGGATCGTCACCCACAAGCGGGCGATCGACCGTGACATGGGAGAGACCTTCTGGGCGATCGCCGAGCTCCGCAAGCAGAGCGAGGAGTTGCGGCGGGCCAATCGCGAGCGCGCGGAACGGCAGGGCCAGTTGCGCGACGCGGTGCAGGAGAGCCAGGTGGCCGCCGCGCGGGCGCAGGAACAGGCTGCCGCGCTGCGCAGGCAGCTCGCCGCCGCGCAGCGGCAGCTCGACGAGCAGCGCCAGATCCGCGCGGATCTGGCCTCGGAGGAACACCAGACCGCGGAGGCGATCCGGGCGCTGGCGTCCAGCACCTCCGATCGCGAGCGGGAGAAGGCGTTCCTGGACCGGGAGCATGATCGGCTGCAGAGGGAGCTGGGCCGCGCCTCGGCGCAGCTCGCCGCGCATCGCCGCGAGATGGACCGGATCGACCAGGCCGCGCAGCAGCGCTCGGCGCGGCTGCGACAGGCGCAGGAGACGCTGGAGCGAGTGCGGGTGGAGCTCGCCGAGGTGGAGGCGGAAGACAAGGCCATCCGCCACACCTTCGCGCAGACCCACTCCCAGCGCCTGGAAGAGCACTCCGAGCGGCTGGAGCAGATCGAGGCCACGCCGCGGGAGTTGCGCGACCGACTGGGCCGGCTCCGGGAACGGATCCGCGGCCTCGGGCAGGTCAACCTGCTCGCTCCGGAGGAGTTCAAGGAGGTGGCCGAGCGCTACCGGTTCCTGACCGGGCAGCTCGAGGACCTGAGCCAGGCGCGCGCCGACCTGAAACGGGTGACCGAAGAGATCCAGCGCGAGTCCGCCGAGCGGTTCGGAGCCTCCTTCCAGGCCATCGCCGGTGCGTTCCGGGACATCTTCCGCCGGCTGTTCGGCGGCGGCCGCGCCGAGCTGAAGCTCCGGAGTCAGGACGTGCTGGAGGCCGGCGTCGACATCCTGGCGCAGCCGCCCGGCCGCAAGCTGGAGAACGTGGGACTGCTGTCCGGAGGGGAGCGGTCGCTGACGGCGGTGGCGCTGATGTTCGCCATGTACTCTGTCAAGCCGTCACCGTTCTGCGTGCTCGACGAGCTGGACGCCGCGCTGGACGACGAGAACATCGGCCGCTTCGTCGGGCTCCTGGAAGAGTTCGCGCACGACTCTCAGTTCCTGATCGTCACCCACAACAAACGCACCATCGCCGCCGCCGCGAACCTGTACGGGGTTACCATGGAGGAGCCGGGCGTCTCCAAGCTGGTGACCCTGCGCATGCCGGAGCGCGCCGAGCGCGAACCGGTTCCGGCGTAGTGGTACGGACCGTGCGCGCCGCGTCGTCTGCAAGGGCAGGGGCTTCTGCCGGGCAGGCCGAATTGCCTGCGCCAGCGGACGGGCCTATCATCGGAGAGGCAGAAGACAAAGCACATGAGTGATCAGGAAAGAAACGAACCGCAGCCGGAGGAATCGTCGGACTCGCACGAACAGGAAGGGGCCGCACCGGAGCCCTCCCGGGAGAGGTTCTGGCAGGGCGTGAGCGTCCCTGACCTGGTCAAGCAGCGCATCGATGTCATCAAGGCGCAGCAGAGCCGCGGCCGCAAGCTGCTGATGGCGTTGCGCAAGTTCTACGCCATCCTGCCGATCGCGGCGTTCATCTATTTCTCCCTCACCAATCCGACATTCCAGAACACGGTGCTCGCCATCCTGCAATTTGCGGTGCAGCTCCTGTTCGCGATCTTCTACGCGATCATCCAGTTCGTCGCCATTTTCTGGTTCATGGCCCGATCCAAGGTGGAGAAGGTCCGGCCCACCGACCCCAAGTCGATCACGTTCGACGACTATTGGGGGCAGCCCAACCTGAAGGCACTGGTCCGGCAATGGTTGGGCCTGCTGGCCGACCGCAGGGAGTTCGTGCAGATGGGCGGCCGCTACATCAACGGCCTGTTGCTGTACGGCCCGCCGGGCACCGGCAAGACCATGCTCGCCAAGGCGATGGCGGGTGAGGCCGGGGTCGCGTTCATCTCGATAGAAGGCTCCGGGTTTCGGGCCATGTTCGTGGGCGTGGACGTCCTGAAGATGATCTGGTTCATCCGCAAGGCACGCAAGTACGCCCGCCGCTACGGCGCCTGCATCGCCTACATCGACGAGATCGACGCGGTCGGACAGTCGCGTGGCGGCGTCCAGGGAGACAACAGTACGTTCGCCGGCGGCGGGATGTTTGGTGGAGGCACCGGTGCCCTGACGCGGCTGCTCTACGAGATGGACGGCGTCGATCAGCGTTCCCTGAAGGAGCGAGTGGTCGCCAAGCTCTACCAACTGCGCGGCAAGAAGCCGCCTGCGCGGAATTGGCACGTCCTGTTCATGGGCTCCACCAACCGCCCCGACGTGCTGGACCCGGCGCTGACGCGGCCGGGCCGCTTCGACCAGATGATCGAGGTGGGACTGCCGGACCGTTCCGGCCGTCGCGCCATCGTCGAGGGCTACCTGTCGACCATCCGCCACGACGACTCGGTCGACGCGGAGACGATCGTGTCCAACACACCCGGCGCCTCCCCGGCGCAGATGATGGCGGCGCTGACCAAGGACACGGTGCGCATCGCCCTGTTCGAGCACCGCAACGTGGTCACGCAGCGGGACATCGACCGTGCGCTGATCCATCAGATGGCCGGCATGGAGAACCCGATTGAGGAGATGGACGCGGAGCAGCGCCGCTCCATCGCCGTGCACGAGGCGGGCCACGCCGTGGTGGTCCACTACGTGCGGCCGGAGAAGCGGATCGGCCACCTGACCATCCTGGCGCGCGGCCAGACGCTCGGCTTCATGCTGCCGCTCGACGAGGTGGAGCAATACTCATACCCCCTTCGCCACATCGTCGGCGACATCATGGTCGGTCTTGGGGGGCACGCGGCTGTGCGCATCGTCTTCGGCGAGGAGTGGACCGGCGCATCCGGCGACTACCGGCAGGTCCGGGCGCGGTTAGAGCACCTCTACGCCCTGGGCTACTTTGGTCCTCCGACCAGATGGACTCCCGTGACGTCCGACACGATGGGCGCTTCGAGTACCTCTACCTCCTTGCAGGAGATCACCCGACTTTGGCAGGAGCTGGAGGAGCGGACCGAGCGGTTGCTGCGCGATCATCGCGACGAGCTGCTTGCCCTCGCCGACGCTCTGCTGGAGCGCAGCGAACTCAATACCAAAGAGGTGCTGGAGATCCTCGGCCCGAACGGCCACAACGGCACCCTGCCGGACGCGAACGGGCACGGCTCGAACGGCAACGACCCGCATGCGCCCGATGCAGATGGACCGCGGGAGGGCTCCGACCCCCAGTTGCCGCAGGACCCGCCTGGTAACCTGCCTCGGTAACCTGCACGGGAGTACGCGTCAAGCGGCGCAGTCTATCGGATCGACCAGGACCCCAGGTCGCCGCGGGTCACGAAGCGCGGTTCGAGGTTGCCCGAAGCCGATCCCAGGAAGATGCCGGGGAAGCCGCCGCGCGCCACCGCGGAGAACACCAGCCAGTTGCCGTCCGGCGACCAGATGCTCCCGGAGCGCGTGTACTGATCGAAGAACTGCAGGGCGCCCAGGCTGCCGCGTGTGATCGGAAAGGTGGCGACCTTCCAGAATTCTCCCGAGCGGGCATCCATCACCCGCAGGTGCACGTAGATCTGCTCGGGGTCGGCGGCGAACACCGGCTCCACCACGAGTTGCTGGAGCTCCGCCGCGCTCACCGGTACCAGATAGGCGATCTGGCGGCTGTTGGGAGCCCAGAAGAAGGCGATGACCGTTGGCTCCTCCAGTTCCACCGAGCGCTCCAGCCGGCCCGGGACCAGCACGCGCAGCGTGCCGTCGGCCGAGAGCTGTGGCGTTGACGATTCCATGATCGCGACGCGCCTCCCGTCGCGGGAGAAGCTGAAGAAGGCGCTGCCGGAAACGGTCTTGAGCACGTCCAGGCCCGGACCCTCGATGTCCCGCAGCACAAGCTGGGCCGATCCCGACTCGCTGTCCACGTACAGCATGCGCTCGCCGTCGGGAGACACCTGCGGCGACTGGAAGCGCGCCGGGCGCACGTTGAAGTTGCGCTTCCCTGTTGCGCCGCGGACGTCCAGCAGCGTGAGGCGGCCGCCCGACGTCGTGCCGCCGCCGACGTGGGCGAGCATGAAACGGTTGCCGGGGTCCCACGCCCAGTACAGTGGCAGCCCCGTGTCGACCGGCTTGTAGCTCAGCTTGCCGGCGGGATCCATCAGGCCGAGCTCCATGCCGTCCTCCGCGGTGCGCTGGGACAGCACGCTGATCCAGCGGCTGTCCGGGGACCAGTACAGGTAGACCGGTGCGAGCTCGGCGCTCTCCCAGACCACCTGTGGATTGCGCGAGCCCGAGTCGCTGGTGAGGATCGCCGCCTGCAGGCTCCCGTCGGTCTGCTGGTCGAATCGGACGAACGCGAGGCGGCGGCCCCGTGCCGACCAGGTCGGAGACGAGTACCAGCGACGCACGCCTTCGCGGCTGCCGGCGTCATCGGTGAGCTGCGTGAGGCGGCCGCCGGTCTGATCGGCCGTCGCGATGTTGCCGTCCAGACCGATGAACGCGATCAGCCCCGACTTGCGCTCGAAGCGCTCCAGCAGGGAGTTCTGCGACATCTGCGCGCCCCGCACCGAGCAGGAGACCAGCAGGGCGGCGGCCAGGGGAAGCAGCAGGAGCGCGTGCAGCGTTCGGCGTCCCGGTCGATGCGGCATGGACGGCGTCCGGTTCGTCACTGCCATGACCAGAACCCTATCAGCCCCGGCGCCATCTTGCGCGGCACCAGGTTGCCTTCGGCCCGCGCCACCATGATTGACGGACTGATGGACGGACCCTCGTCGGTGAGCGCGGCGTACACGATATTGCGGCTGTCCGGGGACCAGATCCGCGCGGCCTGACCGTACTGGTCGAACACGCGGATCACCGCCGCGAACTGCGGGGTGGGTACGAACGTATCGATGTCCACCGACGATCGCCGCTCGCGGTCGTAGACGCGCAGCGCCAATACCAGGGTCTGGTCGCTGCCTTCGTTCAGCGACTGGATCGACGGGACGAAGTAGGCGACGCGCCTGGAGTCCGGGGACCAGAAGAACGCGAACACGTCGTCCTCCTCGAGCATCGTCTCGGCACCGGTCGCGACGTCGCGCAAGTGCAGCCGGCTGACGACCGACTCGACTTCCTGGCGGCGGGCGATGTAGCCGAGCGACGTGCCGTCGGGAGACCAGAGAAAGGTAACCGCGCCGCGGGCGGTGGCGATCAGCTCGCGACGATCCCGTTGCTCGGGGTGGGCGATGACCAGGTCGGTCTGGCCGCCGTCGGCGACAGTGGCCAGCACCACTCCCGAACCGTCGGGCGACCAGGCCGGAGTCTGGAACTCGGCGGGCTGAAGCGGAAGGCCGCTCTCGACTACGGCCGCACCGACCTGCAGGAAGGACACCCGGCGGCCGGAGGTTCGGACCGACCCCGCGTGCACGGTCACGCCGGTGCTGTCGGGCGCCCATGCCCAGAACAGCGGCCGGCCGGCGTCCAGCGTCTGCACCGGAGCGGCGCTGCCCGGCTGCCAGCTCAGAAGCAGGAAGCCCCCGCCGCCCGATCCGGCCGTCAGGAAGCTGAGATGGCGGCTGTCGGGCGACCAGTAGAGATTGGCCGGCAGCCGTCCGCCGGTGGAGACGGCCAGCGCGTCGCTGCCGTCGGCGCGGGCGGTGAGCACGCGGCCGGACGTGCGGCCCTGGAACGAGTCTATCCCCACGAACGCCACCCGCTTGCCGTCCGGCGACCAGATCGGGGTCTGGTAGATGCGCGCGGCGCTCTCCGACTGCCCGGCGTCGGTGGTGATCTCCTTCGTGGCGCCGCCGGCCTGATTTGCCACGTAGATGTTGGCGTCGATGCCCATGTAGACGATCTTTCCGGACTTCCGCTCCAGGGCTCCCATCAGCGAGGTCTGCTCGCTGGTGTCGGGCAGCCGGCAGTCGACCAGCAGCGCGGCGCCGACCGCGGCGGCGACGAGGAGCGCGCCGCGAGCGACCGCCCTTCGTCTCATCGGGACACCCCTCAGCCGACGCCGCGCCGCAGCACGGTGAGCGCGGTGTTGCGGACCGGGTCGGTCTGCTCCGAGACTTCGTCCCAGTCCAGCGATGCCGGTACGTCCGGCCGCACTCCGTCGATGCCGACCTCGCGGCCGGACGGCGACTGGTAGGCGCTGGTCATGATGGTCAGGCGGGAGCCGTCCGGGAGCACGAAGTCGACGAAGCTCTCCACGTTGCCGGGCGTCCGCAGGCCGACCACGGTGGCGCGGCGGCGCGCCTGCAGGGCGGCGGCCAGAACCTCGGGCAGCCCCTCGGTGTCCGGTCCGACCAGCACCACCAGCGGCACCGCCTGCGAACCGTTCAGGTCGTAGCCGTCGACGGATATGAGCTGCGAGCCCTCGGCGGTGTAGATCTCACCATGGTCGCCGTCCGAGAACAGCGACAACAGCGGCACCAGCGGCCACCGCAGGCCGCTGGCGATGCGCAGGTCCAGGATGATGCCGCCGATGTCGCCGGCTTCCGCGAGCGCCTCGAGGATGCGGACCGTCTCCGTGACCAGGGAGTCGGAGGAAACGCGCGGGAACAGCAGGTAGCCGACGCGGCCCGGATCCAGGATGCCGTACTGAAGCGGATTCAGCACCTCCGCGAGCTGCACGCGGCCGCGGATCACCTGCACGTCACGCGGCTCCCGGTCGACCGAGTTGACGCGCAGGATCACCGGCTGGTCGGCCGGTCCCCGGATGCGGGACACCGCATCCGGGCCCTCTTCCCGCCGCACCGGAATGCCGTTGACCGCCGTGACCGCCTCGTGGGGGCGCAGCCCGGATTGGTCGGCGGGAGATCCGGGCATCACCGACAGCAGGATGATGCGCGGCTCCGGGTTTTCGCGGTAGGCGACGTAGGCGCCGATCCCTTCATAGGCGGAAGGATCCTCCAGCTCTTGCTGGATGCGCTCCATGCGCGTCTCCCAGCGCGCGGCCAGCGGCGGCAGTTCGTCCAGCATCTGCCGGACCGTCGCCGGGAAGTCCTCGCGCGAAAGGAGGTTGACGATCACCGGCCGGTACCGCTCGCGCAATTCGTTCCAGGCGACTCCGTGCAGGTCGCCGTACACGTAGTGGTCACGCAGCAGGGTCCACATCTCGTCGAAGGTGCGGATCTGCAGGGAGGTGATCTGTTCCCGCTGCTGGGCGGGGTCCAGCACGGGTGCGAGATCCGTGTCGCCCGCGGACTCGCGGGTGCAGGCGGCGAGGATCGACAGCGCGGCGATCATCGCCAGGATGGACATCGCCACTGCCGGCGTCGCCATTGCCGGCCCGACGGCGGCCGGCGCGTTCCACAGCCGGGTTCGCATAGAGGAGCGCCACCTTAGCATGGCCGCCCTGGCCGCGGTGCCGAGTTTCATTGACAGCTTAGAAAAGCGGTCGATATATTGCCTCCCTGCGCATGCGCACCAGCCTGAGTTCCCGCCTGATCGACGTGTTGCGCAACGTCACCACGCGCAAGCAACTCACGGAACGCAACATTCGCGACGCCGTCAACGAGATCAGGAACGCCTTGCTCGAAGCCGATGTGAATGTGCGCGTGGTCCGTCGCTTCGTCAACCGGACGGTTGAAGAGGCGATCGGCGATCAGCGCGTGTCGGGCGTATCGGCCGCCGACCAGTTCACGCGTACGGTGCACCAGCGTCTCACCGACATGCTCGGCGGCGGCGACACCGGGCTCGAACTGCGCGACCTGAAGCCGCCCGCGAGGATTCTCATGGTGGGTCTGCAGGGTTCGGGGAAGACCACCACCGCCGCCAAGCTGGCCCGGCGCCTGGCCGCCGACGGCCGACGGCCGCTGTTGATCGCCGCCGATCGCGCGCGGCCGGCGGCTGTCGAGCAGTTGGAGCTCCTGGGGCGCACGATCGGCGTCGATGTCTACACTGCCGCCGGCCTCCGCGGGGCCGATGGCGCTGCCAAGGTGACCCGTGAGGGGCTCCGGCACGCTCAACAGGGCGGGCACGACACGGTGATCGTGGATACGTCGGGCCGCAGCCAGGCAGACGAAGACCTGATGCGGGAACTCGAGCAGGTGCGGTCGGTGCTGGAGCCCGACCGCACCCTGCTGGTCGCCGACGCCATGACCGGGCAGGCCGCGGCCACGGTGGCCGGCGGCTTCGAGGAACGCATCGGCATCACCGGCGTCATCCTGTCCAAGACCGACTCGGACGCGCGGGGCGGAGCGGCCCTGTCGATGAAGGGAGTCACCGGCAAGCCGGTGTGCTTTATCGGCACCGGGGAGAGGCTGGAGGACCTGGAGCCGTTTCACGCGGAACGGTTCGCGGGGCAGATCCTGGGGATGGGTGACGTCGTCAGCCTGGTGGAGAAGGCCGAGCAGGTGATCGATCAGCAGCAGGCGGAACGGACGCTGCGGCGCGTGCGTTCGAACACGCTGACGCTGGCCGACTACCTGGAGCAGATCCGCGGCTTGCGCAAGATGGGGAACCTGGATGCGCTGATCGACAAGATCCCCGGCGCGCGCGCGGCCATGGCGGAGGGCGCGATCGACGAGCAGGTGCTGCGCACGGAAGAGGCCATGATATTGTCGATGACTCCGGCCGAGCGCGATAATCACCGCATCCTGGGTCCGTCACGGCGGCGCAGGGTGGCGCGCGGAAGCGGCACGACCGTGCTGGCGGTCAGCCGCTTCCTGAAGAAATTCGAGAAGATGTCAGCGGCCATGCGAAAGATGGCGCGCGGCGGCGCCGGCGGCGGGATGAAGCCCGCCCGTGCGACCCGCGGCGGCAAGCGCTTCCGCCGCTGACGCGGACACCACACAGGAGCGAACAGATGAGCGTAGCGATCCGGCTCAAGCGACACGGTACGAGAAACCGTCCGTTCTACCGAATCGTCGTGATGGACTCGCGGCGGCCGCGAGACGGCAGGGTGATCGAGGAGCTCGGTCGCTATCAGCCGACCGAGCCCGAAGGCACGCAGGCCAGCCTCGACGAGGCGCGCGTGCGGGAGTGGATGGGCAAGGGTGCCCGGCCATCGCCGACCGTCCGACGCATTCTCAACCGTCAGGCCCGCGTACAGTCCGCTGGCGCTGGCGGGGAATCCGCTGGCGGGGAGTCCGCTGGTGAGGAGATCGGAGACGGATCGGCCCCGGCATCCGCAGAGTGACATGCCGCACGTGTGGCGGGCACGGAGCGAACGGTGGAGGTGAACGATGGAAAAGGAGTTGGTCGAGTTTGTCGCTCGCGCCCTGGTAGACGAGCCTGACGGCGTCGAGGTCACCGTGGTCGAAGGCGAGAAGTCGACCATTGTGGAGTTGAAGGTGGCCGATGGCGACCTGGGCAAGGTCATCGGCAAGCAGGGCCGGATCGCCAAGGCGATCCGTACCATTCTCAGCGCCGCCGGCACCAAGACCGGCAAGCGGGTCGTGCTCGAAATCATCGACTGAAGCCATGGACGGGCAGGGCGCTCGGAGCGCTGAGTCCGCTCGGAGCGCGCCGCAGGACGGACGGATAGCGGTGGGCCGCATCCGGCGGGCGCACGGCGTGCAGGGATTCGTCCGTTTCGAGAGCCTCTCGGGCGAGCTCGATCATTTCCCGGCGATGCACGAGGTGGAGCTGCGAGGCCGTAGACAGCCGCCGCGGCGCTACGATGTGGAGTCGTTCCGTCTGTCCGCGCCGACGCTGCTGATGAAGCTGGAAGGGGTGGACGACCGGGACGCGGCCGCGAAGATCGCCGGGCGGGAAATCTGGGTGGAGCGCCGCCATGCGGCGCCGCTGGGACCCGACGAGTTCTACCTGGCCGATCTGACCGGATGCGAGGTCCGCCAGGACGGCCGGCCGATCGGCACCGTGCGATCGGTGCTGGAGGCGGGTGCCGGCGATGTGCTGGAGGCGGTCCGTGACGACGGCCGCACCGTGCTGGTTCCCTTTCGGCGGCAGTACGTGCGATCAGCCGACACCGACGCCGGCGTCATCGAGCTCGCCAGCGACGCGGTCATCGAATGACGTTCACGGTCCTGACGCTCTTCCCGGAGCTGCTGACCCCGTTCGTTGCGACATCCATCGTCGGCCGCGCCGTCGAGCGCGGCCTTATCGATGTCCAGACCGTCGACATCCGCGACTACGCCCACGACCCGCACCGTACCTGCGACGACAGTCCCTACGGTGGAGGCGCGGGGATGGTGTTGAAGCCGGAGCCGGTCAGCCGCGCGATCGAATCGGTGGTGAGCCGGCGCACGGTAAGGCCACGTGCCATTCACCTCACTGCCGCAGGCTTGCCGTTCGATCGCGATCTGGCGCGCCGTTGGGCGGCGGAGGGGCGGGAGCTGCTGCTCGTGGCCGGCCGCTACGAGGGGATCGACCAGCGCGTGGTCGATCTGTTCGTGGAGGATGAGGTGTCGATCGGAGACTACGTGCTGATCGGCGGCGAGGTGGCGGCGATGGCGGTCATCGAGGCCGTGGCGCGGCTGGTCCCCGGGGTGATCCAGGCGGACTCGCTCGCGGAAGAGAGCTTCGAGGGCGACGTTCTCGAATATCCTCAGTACACTAGACCTGCGGTGTTCCGCGGCGTGCCGGTGCCGCCGGTACTGCTGTCCGGAGACCACGCACGGATCAGGGAGTGGCGCCGCCGGCAGGCGGCCCAGCGTACGGCCCGCCTGCGTCCGGACCTGCTACGAAGGAGCGAACGATGGAGCAACTGATACGGGATGTCGAGACCGACCAGACGCGGTCTCATGCAACGGAATTCGGAGTCGGCGACTCGGTGCGGATCCATTTCAAGATCATCGAAGGCAAGACCGAACGGACCCAGGTGTTCGAAGGCACCTGCATCGCTCGCAAGGGCTCGGGCGTCAGTTCGACGTTCACCGTCCGCAAGATCTCCTACGGCGTCGGCGTGGAGCGGGTGTTCCCGCTGCACTCGCCCAAGATCGCCAAGATCGAGGTGTCGCGCCGGGGCCGCGTGCGCCGCGCGAAGCTCTTCTACCTGCGCGATCGGGTGGGCAAGGCAGCGAAGGTGCCGGAGCGCCGGATCCGCAAGCGATAGGAGCCCCGTCGGACGCCCCCGGGGTCGACTTGAAGCGATAGCGCGAAACCCGCGCTTCAATGTTGACGATACTGTATGCAGACATCGGTAGTACCGATGGACGGCGCGGCCCGGAAGGCGTCCGAGCCTCGCCGATCACATCGACAGGACCGGGTGAGCAGTGTCCAGAAGGGTAGAATCGGTGAACGTCAGGCCGCCGCATACCTCCGGGAGCGCGGCTACCGCATCGTCGAGCGCAATGTTCGCATGCGGGTGGGGGAGATCGACCTGGTCGCATGCCGCGGCGACAGCGTCGTGTTCGTCGAGGTCAAGGCTTGGGGCAGCTTCGGCGCCGCCGATCTGGCGGCCGTGGTGAACGATCGCAAGCGGCTGCGGATCGTCCGCACGGCGGCGGCGCTTCTGGCCCGGAGCCCGAGCTTGCAGCGGTTCCGGCCGCGGTTTGACATCCTGCTCTTGCGCTCCGGACAGCCGCCGCTGCATCTCGAGTCGGCATTCGGCGCCGACGGGGAACCTCTGTGACGCCGTCCGGCCGCAGGCGCCGCCGCGCCCTGCGCCGCGTGGTCAAGGCATTCCCGATCGTGTGGTACCGCTCGCGCCTGCGGCGGCGCCAGCCAAGATTCGGGCTGGACAGGAACGGGCTCCGGTACGTGCCCGCCGGGCTGCAGCCGTTGGCCCATCGCGGCGCGTCCCGCACGTTGGCCCGGCGCGTCGAGTTACGCAGCAAGATCAGGGACCGAAGGTACCTGGAGCGGGCCATCCGCTATCTGGCGCAGCTCCTGACCGAAGACGCGCCGCGCAAGACTCGCCGGTGAATCCGCCTCCGCCGCGTTGTCCGCTCTGTTCGGAGCCGGTGGACGATCTGATGCTTGCGCTGGTGCATCCCGAAACCGAGGCCCCGGCTCACTTCGAGTGCGTGTTGAGCGCGATCCGTGAGGGCGAACAGCTCGAGCCCGGCGAGCAGATCTGCTACGTCGGCGCCGGCGTGTTCGCCATCGTGCGGGCCGGACGCGGGCGGCGCAGCGCCAGGATCCGCAAGCGCATTCCGTACGAGTCGGAAAGCACGCCTCCGCAGTGGCGCATCGATCAGGTGCGCCGCATACCGAGTACCCCATCAAACTGATGTCGACGGGTGACATCAGGTGGCTGCACGGGCTTCAAGCGGTCGAGTCCCGCAGCACTCATCCCCAAACTACAGTTTGATGGGGTACTAGTCCCTGAGCGAGCCTGGCCTTCTCCTTCGGGCGAGGGCCGGTCACCCGTCTCCCGGCAGGAGGACGGAGCGCGGCGTTGACAACCATGCCACGTTAGCAATAGCTTCCCGGCACAGGACTGAGATGGCTGTACCCGCACGCAAGACCTCCAAGGCCCGCAGCCGGCGCCGACGCGCCGTCAACATGCGGATCAAGGCACCGTCTATCGTCGAGTGCGGCACATGCGGCAATCGGGTCCTGCTGCACCGGGTGTGCTCCAAGTGCGGGCACTATCGCGGAAAGCCGGTGCTGGAAACGGCGGAAATCGCCTGACCCCAACCCTTCCCTGGAGGCGATGCGAACATGGACGCTGAACTCTTCGACAAGATGAAAAAGCTGATCGCGGACCGGCTGGAGATCGAGGAGGACAAGATCACGCTCGAGTCCTCGTTTCGGCAGGATCTCGGTGCCGACAGTCTGGACACGTACGAGCTCGTCTACGCGATAGAGGAAGAGCTCGGCATCACCATCCCCGACGAGAAGGCGAACGAGTTCGAGACCGTGAAGGACGCGCTGGCTTACATCGAGTCGCAGATCAAGTAGCTTCTCGCGGCGGCGGAGTGCCCCTCGGTGGATAGCGGTGGGCGCCCCGCTCACCGTCACACCCCTCCGCCGGGTTGATGGCAGCCTCGGGCTGATGGCCCGCAAGCTCGTGCCGGCACTCGGAGGCGGTTTCAAGGTCCTGCGTGGTGAGTGGCGCATGGCGCGCCGTGGTACCCGCCCCCGTGGTCCTCGGGTGGGGAGCGCTGGACCGGACGCCGATCTCAGATCGGTGTCTCCCGCCCGGCGGTTCGAGCTGCGTTCCCTGCAGCGTGGCATCGGCGTCCGTTTTCGCGACGAGCGCCTGTTGAATCTTGCGCTCTGCCACCGTTCGCATGCCGCCGAAGCGCGCGTGGCCAGCAACGAGAGGCTGGAGTTCCTTGGGGATGCCGTACTCGGCCTGGTGGTCAGCCAGTGGCTGTACCGCCGGCTGGAGGGGAAGCCCGAAGGGGACCTGGCACGTGTGAAGTCGGTCGTGGTGAGCGAGGAGAGCTTGGCGCAGATCGCCAGGCAGCTCTCCCTGGACCGCTACCTGCTTCTGGGCCGTGGAGAGGAGCGGTCAGGCGGACGCGGCAAGAGCGCCCTGCTGGCGGACGCGCTGGAAGCGCTGATCGGTGCATGCTTCCTGGACTCCGGGCTGCACGCCGCCGAGCGGTTTGTCGAGCGTGTCTTCGCCGAAGAGATCGAGAACGTGATCGCCGGCCGCCACCGCCAGGACTACAAGACGCTGCTCCAGGAGCTCTCCCAGAAGCGCTTTCGCGCCTTTCCCAAATATCGGGTCACCGAGCGGCGGGGGCCCGACCACGACCAGGTGTTCTCGATGGACGTGGTCGTCGCCGGGCGGCCGTATGGCCCGGCGGAGGGCAAGAGCAAGAAGCAGGCCGAACAGCGAGTCGCCCGCATCGCCTACGCGCAGCTCGTCGCGGCGGAGGCTTCTTCCGACGAGTCAGGCGCTGGGGGATCTGCCGCCTCGTCCTGAAGCGCCCGGGCGACGTCCAGCAGCCGGGCGCGGTCGTTCACGGCCGGGTCGGCAAGGACCGCTCGCAGCAGGGCGCGCAGCAGCCGTCCGATGTTCGGGCCGGGGCGAAGGCCCAGCTCACGCTGCAGCACGGCGCCGTCGACGGCGAGCTCGCCGATCGTCAGCGCCTGCGCCGCGGCCGCCTGGCGGTGCACCCGCCGGGCCAGCGGAGCGTCGATCTTCGCGATCGCCCGGCGGACGGCGATCGCGTCCGCGGCAGCAGCGCGGCCGACGGCGGCCAGCAGGCGGCGGATGGCGGCGTCGGAGCTGTCCGCGGTGAGCGGGATCGAAAGACTGCCGATCGCGGTGACCACCCGCCGGGTCACCGCGTGGGGAAAGCGCAGGCGGGTCAGAGCCGCCTGCGCGCGGGCAGTGGCGGCCGGTACGTCGGCGGCGTCCTCGGGCGCCAGCAGCATCGCCAGCCGCTGCGGCACGTCGGTCGGCGCCGCATCGATGCGGGCGTAGCGGGCTCCCCGGCCGGCGGGGCTGGCCGCCGTGGCGCTTGGCGCCGGAAGACACAGCTCCATGAGTCCGGACCGTTCGAGCAGGCCCAGGCCCACCGACGGGGTCGGCGCAAGCAGCAGGCGGCGCAGCTCTTCGCAGACCCGCTCGACCGCAACCCTGCGAGCGGTCGGCAGCGCGTCGCGCATCGCCCGCACCGTCTGCCCGTCGACGGTCAGGTTCAACTCCGCGGCCAGCCGGCACCCGCGGAACGGACGTAGTCCGTCCTCCGCAAAGCGTTCGCGGGCGCTGCCGACGGTACGGAGGCGCCGCGCTGCCAGGTCGTCGCGCCCGCCATGCGGATCGTGCAGGATGCCCGTAGCGAGGTCGACGGCGATCGCGTTGATGGTGAAGTCGCGCCGCGCCAGATCTTCCTCGATCGTGCCGGCGAAGCGGACCGCATCGGGCCGCCGCCCGTCGGAGTAGCCGGACTCCGTGCGGAACGTCGTGACCTCGAACCGGCGGCGGCCGAGCAGGACCGTCACCGTGCCGTGGCGGATGCCCGTGGGGATGGTGCGGGGATAGAGGCCCTGCACGCGGCCGGGCGTCGCGTCGGTGGCGATGTCCCAGTCATCGGTCGGCCGGTCCTGCAGCAGGTTTCGGACCGCGCCGCCGACCAGGTAGGCGGCGTGCCCGGCGTCGATCAGGACGCGGGCGAAGCGCTCCACCGCAGCCGGCAGCGAAATCCCGGGCGCCTCCCGTCGGTCTTCCGAACTCATCCCCAGGCCGCGTGCAGGGTACCGGAAAGCGGCGGTGAGCGGAGCGCCGATGCTCCGGCCGGGCGTGGCGCCCGGTGCGCCGGTGGCGGTATGCTCGGGACGCCGGCATGTCGCTGACGGGTCTGCTTCTCACCGGCGGGTACGGCCCCGCGCGCGTCGACCTGGAGCCCTTTCTGACGACGGTGGGGCCGATAGTCGCCGCCGACTCCGGTTACGATCTGGCGCTGTCGCTGGGAGTGGAGCCGGACCTGATCGTCGGCGACATGGACTCGGTGCGCGCGGAACGGCTCCCCGCCGGTCGCGTGCGCCGCTTCCCGCGGGACAAGGATCATACCGACACCGAGCTCGGGCTGCATGCGCTGCAGGAATTCGGCTGCGACCGGGTGGTGATCGCCGGCGGCGGCGGCGGCCGACTGGATCACCTGTTGTTCATCGCCGGGCTGTTCGAGCGGGAGACGCTGCCTATCTGCTGGATCACCTCCCATGAACACGTGGAGGCGATTCGCGGCACGGCCGCCTGGTTCGGCTGGGTGGGCCAGACCGTGTCGTTCCTGCCGCTGTCGGGGGGCGCGGCGATCGAACGCTCGGCAGGTCTTCGCTGGCCGCTGGACGGGCTGCGGTGGCGTCCGGGGGAGGGCGGAGTCAGCAACGTCATCACCGCGTCGCCCATGCGCGTGACGATGGCGGAGGGGGCGTTGCTGATGATCCGGTCGTTCGCCGTGCACGAGATCGGCCTGCGGCCCGGGTAGGTTCCCGGTCCCACGGCGGCCGCGGCTTCCGGCTACGGTCCGGCAGGCTCCGCTATTCCCAGCACCTGCCCGAGCAGGTCGGCCGATGAGCGGCTCAACAGGTCCACCAGCTCCGGAAACTCGGCCAGCGTGCTGCCCAGCATGGCCAGCAGCTCGGCGTGCTGGGCAGCCTGCTCGCGCATGAATGCCAGATCGGCGACCACCGCCAGGCGCGCCCGTTGCTGCGTATCGACGCGCTTGTCGAACGCCGTCTTCGCGCGCTGGTACAGGTCCGGGTCCGGAACCGAGTGCGGGTCCAGCTCGACGTCGATGATCTCCAGCTCGGGAAAGCGCGCGGCAAGCCGGCGCCGCACGCCTTCCTCCAGGCTTCCGGGGTTCGTCACCGCCGCGACTGCCTCGCCCGCCAGCAGCGCTCCGGTCGCAGCGTCGGCGGCGGCGGCGGCGGCCTGCTCGTACCAGGCCGGCAGGGTGTCGGGGCGCAACTCGGCCGTCGCCGCCAGCGGCGCCAGGTGCTCCGCGCGAAGCTGCAGCCGGACGGTGACGCCGAGGTCGTAGGAGAGCGCCGCCGGGTCGATGCCGATCTCCGCTGCGTACACTTCCGCCGATGGCAGGAGCGCAGCCACGCGGCGCTGCACCTCCCGCGGGGTCAGGTCGAACAGGTGCAGGGTCATGTTGGTCGGAATCAACCGCTCCCACCGCCAGGTGATGCCGCCCGGCGCGATGGCCTCCTCGTCCCAACCTCCCGACTTCGTGAACGCGACGCCGTAGGTGCCGGGCGGCAGCGACAGCTCCACCCATCCGACGAAGAACGCGGCGACCGCCAGCACGAGGATCGTCAGCAGGGTGATGGCGATCTTCACGCCAGACAGTATATCGTGGCCCTTGTACCGCGCGAGACGGTGATCGGCCGTGCGCCGACCATGTCCGTGCAAGCGTGGCCCGAGGTTCTGGAGAGATGATGGTAGCGGTGAGGGGCGCAATCCAGGTGAGCGCCAACGACGCCGAAGCGATTCGGTCGGCCGGCCTGCGGCTCCTCCGGTCCGTGCTCGACGGTAACGGGGTGGCACCCGAGGACATCGTCAGCATCATTTTCTCGCTGACACCCGATCTGACGCGTGCGAATCCGGCGACCGCGACGCGCGAAGGCGGATTCGCGGAGGTGCCGCTGTTCTGTGTGCAGGAGGCCGTCGTGGAGGGTCAGCCGGGCCGCATCATCCGGCTGCTGATGACCTATCGCGGCGACAGAGACCGCAAGCCTGTGCCGGTGTTCCTGGATGGCGCGCAGGTGCTCCGCCCGGACCTGTCGCCGGGGCGCCCGTGACCCACGCCTCGGACTCCGTTCTTGGCCCATCCCACGCTTCGCTCCATAGTGGGTACACCGCGTGGGGGAGACGGGCAGCGCCACCTTAGCTCAATCGGTAGAGCACGAGATTTGTAATCTCGAGGTCGTCGGTTCGATCCCGACAGGTGGCTGACCGGGCGCCGGGCGGGCGCCATGGCTATTGACAGCGGAGGAGGGCTGAGCGAGCATGCGGCGCTCCGACAGCGGGGAGGTTCCCGAGTGGCCAAAGGGGGCAGACTGTAAATCTGTTGGCATTGCCTTCGAAGGTTCGAATCCTTCTCTCCCCATCTCCCGTGACCCCATCTGCCGTGACTGAGCCGTTCTACCGGACGTCCGCCGACGGCGGACTGCGCTTCGACTGCACCCGGTGCCAGCGCTGCTGCCGGCTCGAGCCGGGGTACGTCTTCCTCTCGGAGCGTGACCTGCAGGCCCTAGCTCGGGCGAAGGCCCTGAGCGTTGCCGAGTTCATCGCCCGCTACTGCCGCACCGTGGACATCGGCGGATTCGAGCGGCTGAGCCTGACCGAGAAGGCCAATTTCGACTGCAGCCTCTGGCAAGATGGCGCCTGCACGGTGTACGAATCGCGACCTCTGCAGTGCCGGAGCTTCCCGTTCTGGGATGCGAACCTGGCATCCCCGGATGCGTGGTCGGAGGCTGCCGCATCGTGTCCCGGTATCGGCCAGGGTCCGGTACGGCACGCGGTCGAGATCGACTACTGGCTCTCGCGCCGTCACGAGGAACCGCTGATCCGCCCCGAAGTGGCCGGGGCCCGGGGGGGGGGGGCTTGGGCCACCCCCCCCCCCCCCCCGCCCGCCCCGCCCGACCCCCCGCCCCCCCCCCCCCCCCCCCCCGCCGCGCGGGGCGGCGCCGCGCGCGCCCCAGCCCCTCCTTTGGCATGGACCGCATCGGTTTCCGATGCGCTCCATGCCGGGAACGGGTAGTCCCGGCGCCTGCGGCGCCGCCGTGGGCTCTGCAACGTCCCACCTTTCGCTTCGGGCGGTGAAGGGTATACATTCGCTCCTGCTGGGAGTGTTGGGTATCGCGTGAAGCGCATCGCGATCGGGCTGGGCCTCGCGTGTGGGGTGCTCGTCGCCGGTGCGGCGCTGGCCGCATCGTATCTGAGCGGGCCTCCCGAGGAGCCGGGAACGCGGTCTGCGGTCACCTTCACCGTCCACCCCGGCGAGCCGTTCGGTGAGGTGGCCGCGCGCCTGCAGGAGCAGGGGCTGGTGCGTTCAGAACTGGCGCTGCGGATTCTGGCGTACCTGCAGGGCGCCGACAGCCGGATACGCGCCGGCCACTACTCGCTGTCCCCGTCGTTGCGCGCCCGCGAGGTCCTGGCGTTGCTGCTGGAGGGCCGTCAGGAGGAGATCACCGTCACCGTTCCGGAGGGATGGACCGTGCGCCGCATCGCCGAACGGCTCGACGAACGGGGCGTGACCACCGCGTCCGCCTTCGCGGCTGCGGTCGCCGATCCGGCGCTGATCGCGGAGTTCGGCATCCGCGCTGAAAGCATGGAGGGGTACCTGTTTCCGGACACCTACCGCTTTCCCCGCGGCTACCCGGCCGACCGCGTGGTGCGCAGCATGGTCGGCAACTTCTTCCGCCGGCTCGCCGAGGTGCGGCCGGACTTCGAGAGCATCGACCCCGCCGAGCTGCACGACACGATCATCCTGGCGTCGATCGTGGAACGCGAGTACCAGCGTCCCGAGGAAGCGGGGCTGATCGCTTCCGTGTTCGTCAACCGCCTGGCCGCCAACGCACGGCTGCAGTCGTGCGCTACCGTCGCCTACGTGCTCACCGAAGTGGAGGGCCGGGAGCATCCCCGCGTGATCACGCACGAGGAGCTGGAGGTCGACTCCCCCTTCAACACCTACAAGCGTCGCCGGCTCCCGCCGGGGCCGATCTCGAATCCGGGGACGGTGGCCCTGCAGGCGGCGTTCTTCCCGGCGGAGAGCGACTATTGGTACTTCGTGCTCAAGGATCCGGACACCGGCGAGCACCACTTCTCCCGCGAGCTCGACGAGCACAACGACGCCAAGTACTTCTATCTGAAGGGCGTGGCCGGCTGAGGGGCACCCGCGTTGCAGCGACGCGCATGAGCCCGTGATTCCCTCCCACCAGATCGCGGAGCTGAACGATCGACTCAGGATCGACGCCGTCGCCGGCGACTACGTACGCCTGCAGCGCCGCGGCCGACGGTTCGTCGGGCTGTGTCCCTTTCATACCGAGAAAACCCCCTCCTTCACCGTCACCCCGGAGCGGAACCTGTTCTACTGCTTCGGCTGCCAGAAGGGCGGTTCGATGCTCGACCTGGTCATGGAGCTGGAGAAGCTCAGTTTCCCGGAGGCGTTCCGGCTGCTTGCCGAGCGCGCCGGCATGCAGGTGGAGGAGACCGCGGGCTCGGAGGGCAGCGAGCGGCAGAGCTACCTGGAGCTGTACCGGCGCCTGGCCGACAGTTTCCGCCACATCCTGGTCCGCACCGCCGCCGCGGCGCCGGCCCGGGAGCACCTGGCCAACCGCGGATTCTCGGCCGAATCGCTCGATCGCTACCGCGTAGGCTATGCGCCGCGCGACCGCGACTGGCTGCTTCGCTTCCTGCGCTCCCACCACTACGGCGACGAGTTCCTGGCCCGTTCCGGGCTGTTCACGAGCACCGCCGGGGGAATGCTGGCGCTGTTCCGCGACCGCATCGTGTTCCCGATCTCCACTCCGCGGGGGGAGGTGGTCGCCTTCGGCGGCCGGGCCATGGGCGACGGACCGAAGTACCTCAACACGCCGGAGACCGCCTACTACCACAAGGGCGAGCTGCTCTACGGCCTGGCAGAGGCGCGGGAACGCATCAAGCAGGCCGGGGCCGTGCACGTGGCGGAGGGATACCTGGACGTGATCGCCCTGGATGCGGCCGGACAAGCGGCCGTGGCGCCGCTCGGCACCGCCCTGAGCGGCGACCACGCTCGGCTGCTGGCGCGCTACACCACGGACGTGCGCCTGGTGATGGACTCGGATGCGGCCGGAGCGAACGCCACCAGGCGAGCCATCTCGACGCTGGAGGACAGGGAGCTCTCGACTTCAGTGGTTCCGCTCCAGGCCGGTCTGGACCCTGCCGATTATATCCAGCAGAATGCAGGCGACCGGTTGCAAACCGCCCTCGCATCCCCTATATTGGCGTTCCGGTATCTTCTCAAACTGGCTACATCTGCGCTCGATCTGCGACAGGCAGACGCGAAGGAACAGGTATTCCGGGAGTTGCTCCCCTATCTCACCCACGTACGCTCGGAGTTGAAGCGCGAGGCGTTGCTGCATGACGTGGCGGACCTGCTGGAGGTCGGCCACGACAGCATCGTGCGCGACTACCGCCGGCATGCGTCGATGGGGGCGGGCCGGCGCGACTTCCAGGCGGCGCGGACGGCCGCACCGAGTGGCGGACGTGCCGCTGTCCGGCGCTCGCTGGAGATGACCTACATGCTGGCGGCCGCCGCCAACCGGGACCGATTCGACCGCGTGCAGCGGCGGCTGCAGTCCGATGACCTGCAGGATCCGATGGCGCTCGAATTGTTCGTCGCGCTTGACGAGTGCGCCCGGCAGGGCGACGAGTCGCCGGACGGCCTGCTCGGCAGGCTACAGACCGAGGAGTTGCGCGCGCTGGTCATACGCAACCTCTCGCAGCGGGAGTTCACGGTGAATCCGGACGAAGTGCTGGACGACGGGGCGCGCAAGCTGAAGGCGCGCGCGCTGGAGCGCCGGCGCCGAGACATCGAGGCGCGCATGCGCCGCGCTGAGCGCGGCGGTGACGAAGAGCCCGGTGCGTCGGTGCGGGAGTTGCTCGAGGAGAAGATCTACCTCGATTCGGAGTTGGAGAAACTGAAGAAGGTGAGGGTGGATGTCGGACCTGTTGACTGATCCCGCGGTCGTACAGCTGCTCGAGTACGCCAGGCAGAAGAAGAGCATCAGCTACGAGGAGGTCAACGACCGCCTCCCCGACCAGTTGGTGAACTCCGACCGGATCGACGAGGTGGCAGCACTGCTGGAGCAGAACGACGTCACGCTGGAGGATGAGGAGGCCGGCGACGACGTTACCGAGGACGACCTGCGGCAGGCCGCCGCGGCGGCGAAGCGCCGCCTGGTCTACAACAACGACCGGGAAACCGCGGTCGACGACCCGATCCGGCTGTACCTGCGGGAGATCGGGAAGGAGAACCTGCTCACCGCCGAACAGGAGGTGATCCTGTCCAAGCGGATGGAGATGGGTGAAAACGTCATCCACCAGGTGATCAAGAGCTGTGGCGCCACGCTGCCGGCGTTCTACCACATCGCCGAGCGCGCACGCTCGACCGAGGATCCGCGCGAGCACAACCGCACCAAGAAGGAGATCTCGGAGCTGATGGCCGACCGCCGCCGACTCAACGCCTGCTACCGGGAAGCCGTGCAGGAGATGTACCCGCTGCTGAAGGCCTACGTGGAGTACAAGGAGACGCTGGCCGACGAGGAAGGCCTCATCTTCGAGGACGAGCGCCTGGCCGAGTTGCGCGCCCAACTGCAGTCATCGCTGGCCAAGGTGGAGTTGCACCAGGACGAGATCACACTGTTGTCGAACCGGTTGGCGGACGCTGCCCGGCGGCTCGGTTCCCTGCAGCGCAGGAGCGAGCGGATCGAGCGCCGGCTGCGCATCAGGACGCCCCGGGAGCTCCGCTCCGTCAAGCGCAAGCTGTCCCGTTCGGCGGAACGCGCCAAGCTGGAGGCGGCGATCCGCATGCAGGCCGACGGCATCCGCGCGCTGGTGGCCGAGTACGAGCGCCGGCAGGCGGACATTCGTGAAATCGAGGTGGCTTTCGAGCACCGTGCCGACGAGGTGCTGGCGATGCACCGCCGGCTCGAAGAGGGGAAGTACCAGCTCAAGCGCGCCAAGGACCGCCTCATCCAGGCCAACCTCCGGCTGGTCGTCAGCATCGCCAAGAAGTACACCAACCGTGGCCTGCACTTCTTCGACCTCGTGCAGGAGGGGAACATCGGCCTGATCAAGGCGGTGGAGAAGTTCGAGTACCGCAAGGGTTACAAGTTCTCCACGTACGCCACGTGGTGGATCCGGCAGGCGATCACCCGCTCGATCTCCGATCAGGCGCGGACCATCCGCGTACCCGTGCACATGATCGAGCAGATCAACAAGGTGGTGCGCGAGTCGCGGCAGTTGATGCAGGAATTGGGTCGTGAGCCCAGCGACGAGGAGGTGGCCGAGCGGCTGCACTGGTCCGCGGCGCGCATCAAGGCGGTCAAGGGTGTCGCGCGCGAGCCCATCTCGCTGGAGACGCCGATCGGAGAGGAAGAGGATTCGATCCTCGGCGACTTCATCGAGGACAAGGACGTGGAGAACCCGTCCACCACCAGCGCGTTCCGGTTGCTGCAGGAGCAGCTCCAGCAGGTTCTGAGCACGCTTCCGGAGCGCGAGCAGGAGGTCCTGCGCATGCGCTTCGGCCTGGAGGACGGGTACTCCCTCACCCTGGAAGAGGTGGGGCTGCACTTCAACGTGACGCGCGAGCGCATCCGCCAGATCGAGGCGAAGGCGCTCAGGCGCCTGCGCCATCCGAAGCGCAGCATGCGGCTGAAGGACTATCTTGACGAGTGAGGCGACAGGCGCGAATGACGGAGGCGAACATGACGGAGCAGTACATGACCGGAGGGCCACATGACCGGAGGACGGTGTGAGTAGCGAAGCCGTACCCATCGAGCGGACGAACCACGGGACGTCGGCGGTTCAGGACGCTCTGGACAAACTGCGGGCGCTGCAGGACGTGCTGCACAAGAAGCACGAGATCGAGGCGCAGATCGAGGAACTGCCCAGGTCGCTCGCCACCAAGACCGAGCTGCTCAACCGGCTCAAGCGGACCTACCTGGAGCGCAACGAGGAGCAGGAGTCGACGAAGAAGCGGATCGGCGGGCTGCGCGACGATGCGGTTGAATCGGAGCGCATCCGCGAGGAGTACGAGCGCCAGATGGACCAGATCCGCACGCAGCGCGAGTACGAAGCGCTGGACAAGCAGATCCGCGATGCCTCCGAGCGCGAGATGGACTACCGCCGGGCGCTGCAGGAAGAGGAAGAGCGGCTCGACCAGGTGTCCGAGGAGCTGGCCCGCGAAGCGGAGCTGATCGAGCAGCAGGAGGGCGTCGTCCAGGAGGAGGACTCGCGCATGAAGGTCGAGCTGGCCGACCGCGAACAGCGGCTGGCCGCGCTGCAGGCGGAAGAGTCGGGGATCGCCGCCGGTCTGGATGCGGAATTGCTGTTCAAGTTCGAACGGATCGTCCGCATGACCGACGGGTACGGGATCGTCCCGTTGCAGGCACAGGTCTGCACCGGGTGTTACATGACCCTGCCCGCTCACTTCGTCAACCGCGTGCGCCGCGCCGAGGACGTGCTGTTCTGCACGCATGGGCGCATCGTCTTCTACGAGGATGCGCCGGCCGAGGACGAGTCGGAGGTGCAGATCGACGTGTTTGATGACGAGCCCGGCTTCTTCGCGGATCCGGAGGGAGACGAGGAGCTCGAGGACGAGGAGGAGCTGTTCCTGGACCTCGACGTGACCGACGACGACAACGACGAAGACGGCGATGGTCACGATGCCACCGAAGAAGCCGAGGACGACCACGCCTCCGACGACGCCTGAACCCCTGCCGCGGGTCGCGGTCCTGCGCCCGCCGGCTGGCCATGCGCTGTCCGCTGGCCACTCCTGGTATGATCGGCTACCGTGAAGGCGACAGGAGGCGGGCCGGCCATCGCCGCGTCCGGTTCGGGCGTGGAGGAAAGTCCGGGCTCCGAAGAGCAGGGTGCCGGGTAATCCCCGGGCGTCCGCGCCAAGGCGCGGGCGACAGACAGTGCAGCAGAGAACAGACCGCCGGGCAACCGTGCCGCAAGGGACGGCGCGTCCGGCAAGGGTGAAACGGTGGGGTAAGAGCCCACCACTCCGGCGGCGACGCCGGAGGTATGGCAAACCTCGCCCGGAGCAAAGCCAAGCAGCGGGTCGGGTTGCTCGCCACATGAGGGCGGTCCCTCCGGGGACGCCGTCCTCGGGCCCGCGGGTAGGCTGCTCGAGTGCCGCGCCGGCGCCATCCGGCGCCGTCGCGTGCGCCAGATGAATGATGGCCCGCCCCGGTGGCGGCCGGGCCGCGCAGGCGCCCCGGTACGCGTCGGAGTGAACAGAACCCGGCTTACGGGCCCGCCTCCTCTTACTTCCTCCGGGGCGCCGCGATACGGGCCGGCGCCGAGATGGGGATACCAGCCGGCCGGGAGCCGCCGGCAGCGGACAGCGGGACGGCGTCGCGCACTGTTCGTGTTGCTCCTCGTCGTCGGCGTCGTGGTCGCCGGTGTGCTGCTGCGGGCCGATCGCGCGGTCGCGGCCTGGCTCCGGCGTGACCGGGACGTCAACATGCGCGTGCTCGTCGGCGATGGGCGCTACGCAGAGGCGGTGGAGGCCGCGGAGTTGACGCTGGTCAGACGCCCGCTCGACGCGGAGGCGAACCTGATCCGCGGCGTTGCGTCCCTCTACGCGGCGATCGCCCACCTTGGATCAGCCGACCCGAGGTCGGGCGGCGACGGCGCACGTGGCGTGTCCGCCGCGGATCGCCTTTCGACGGCGATCGTGGCGCTGCGCCGGGCGCTTCTGAATTCGCGGATCGCCGTGGCGGAACCGGCCGCGCAGTACGCGCTCGGCAAGGCCTATTTTCACCGCGGCTACTTCTACTACCATCTTGCGGTGCGCTACCTGGAGGGCTCGCTGGCGCTCGGCTACGACGGGGCGGACACCTACGAGTACCTGGGGCTGGCGTATACGGAGCTCGGCGACCCGCGCGGTCTGGAGTATTTCCGTCATGCGCTGACGCGCCGGCCGTCCGACCTGCTGCATCTGAAGATGGCCACCATGCTGATGGATGAAGGCGACGTGCAGGGAGCGCGGCGGAACCTCATCCAGGCGATCGACCGCACCGACGACATCGCGATCGCGCAGCGGGCGCGGTACGAGCTGGGGGCTGTCTACCGCGCGCTCGGCGAACTGCCGCTGGCCGAAGAGCAGTACCGGGCGATCATCGCCGGCGACGCGCGGGCCGCCGATGCCCACTTCTATCTGGGCGAGATCTACTCCCACCAGGGCGACGCCGACCGGGCGCTCGCGGAGTGGCGCGCCGCGCGGGCGCTGGACCCTAACCACCGCCGCGCGATCGAACGCCTGCGATAGCGCCCACCGCGAAGCGGAGGTACACTCTACCTGATGGCTTTGTTCAACAACTTCTCCTCAGACATCGGCATCGACCTGGGCACCTGCAATACCCTCGTGCACGTCAAGGGGAAGGGCATCGTGCTGACCGAGCCGTCCGTGGTCGCCATCGACCACGAAAGCAAGCAGGTGGTCGCCGTCGGTACCGAGGCCAAGCGCATGCTGTGGAAGACGCCGCACACGATAGAGGCGGTGCGCCCGCTGCGTGACGGCGTGATCGCCGACTTCGAGATGACCGAGCAGATGATCCGCCACTTCATCATGCAGGTTGCCCCGCGGCGCTGGTTCGTCAAGCCGCGCATGGTGATCGGCATCCCCGCCGGCGCCACCGAGGTGGAGAAACGGGCGGTGCAGGAGAGCGCCGAGCAGGCAGGCGCGCGCGAAGTGTTCGTGATCGAGGAGTCGATCGCGGCTGCTGTCGGCGCCGATCTGCCGATCATGGAGCCGGCCGGCCACATGATCTGCGACATCGGCGGCGGCACCACGGAAGTTTCGGTCATCTCGCTCGGAGGCATGGTCGTGTCGAATGCCATCCGTATCGGCGGCGACGAGTTCGATGAAGCCATCATCAAGCACGTGCGCACCGTCCACAACCTGGTGATCGGCCTCGAAACGGCCGAGAAGATCAAGATCAAGATCGGCAACGCGGACCCGGACCAGAAGATCGTACGCATGGAGATCAAGGGCCGCGACGCCATCACGGGCCTCCCGCGCCGGCTGGAGGTGGACTCGATCGAGGTGTGCGAAGCGCTGCAGGAGCCCACGCGCCAGATCATGGAGGAGATCAAGCGGGCGCTGGGGCGCACGCCGGCGGAGTTGGCCTCCGACATCGTGGAGCGCGGCATCGTCATGACCGGTGGCGGCTCGCTCCTGCGCGGGTTGCCGCGCCTGATCGGTCGGGAGACCGGCGTGCCGGTGATCGTCGCGGAGCAACCTCTGCTGTGCGTTGCGCTCGGGGCCGGCAAGTACTTCGAGACAACCGGGATGAGCCAACGCCGGCAATACCGGTAAGGATCATGACGGTCCCGGGGAGTTGACCTGAGTACGCGTCCGTGACCGAGGTACGCCCCTTCGTCAGCCGCCGCCGTTCGGGCGTCACGTTCGCGGTTCTGCTGATCAGCTCGCTGCTGCTGGTGGGGTTGAATCCCCCGCCCGGGCACGTGGGGCTGCTGTCACTGGTGCAGGCGGGCATCAGCACCGGCGTTCGTTGGGTCGTGGATTCGGTCGCCGCGATCGGGGAGTTCAACCGAAGCAGGGCGGAGCTGCAGGAGCTGCGCGCCGAGCTGCTGAGGATGCAACAGCAGCAACGCGACAACGTTCAGCTCAGGGTCGAGAACCGCAACCTGCGCGCGCTGCTCGACCTTCCCCGCGCCGCCGCTCCCACCGTGATTCCGGCGGAGGTGATCGGCCGCGACCCGGGGAGTCTGTTCAAGACGGTGACGATCAATCGCGGCCGCAGGCACGGCGTTCGTGTCGATGCCACGGTGGTCGCCGACGCCGGCGGCATCCAGGCACTGGTCGGGCGGGTGGCGTCGGTCTCATCCGTCACGGCGATGGTGCGGCCGATTCTGGATGCCTCCTCGTACGTCGCCGCGCGCCTGCAGCGCATCGAGCGCGACGGGCTGATCGAGGGTGACCCCGCGGGCAACCGGCTGGTCATGCGCTATGTCCCGCGCATCGCCGCGGAGGACCTGGCGGTCGACGACCTGGTGATCACCTCGGGCATGCGCAGCCCCTATCCGCGTGGCATCTACATCGGCCGGGTCGTCGAGCACCGTGACGGTGACGACCGGTCGACGATCGAGGTGATCGTGCAGCCGCTGGTCGAGTTCGGCCGCCTGGACTACGTGCTGGTGCTGGACACCGCGGAGCCGGTCGATGGGTGACGTCCGCGTCATCCTGGCGACCACGGTGCTCGCCGCCGCCGCCTCCCTGCTGAGCTCGACGCTGCTGTCGTGGGTGGCGGTCGCCGGCGTCAAGCCGGACCTTGCCCTGGTGATCGTCGCCCTGATGGCGATGCGCAGGGGCAGCATGCCCGGCCAGATCGCGGGGTTCGCCTCGGGCCTGATCGCGGACACGATCAGCGTGGCCCCGCTGGGGCTCACCGCCATGACCCGCACGGTGGTAGGGTACGTGATAGGCCGTATGGAAGGCTTGATCAGCGTCGACTGGCTGCTGCTGCCGGCCGCGGTGTCGATCGCCGCCACGGTGCTCAAGGCCGTCACGCTCGCGGCCGTGGGACTGGCCGTTCCCTGGGTCTCCAGCCGCTACGGGATCGGACCGTCCGCGTTCCTGACCAGCTTCCTGATCGAAGCGGGACTGAACGCCGTGGCCGCCCCCGCCATGTACGTGCTGCTCAGCGTGCTGCCGGGCATGCGCGAGCGCGCGTCGAACCAGGTGCGGCGCGTCCGGGTGCGCCGTTGAACGGCCCCCACGCCGACGATTCCGCACCGGTCTCCCGCCTTGCGGCATTGCGCGTCGCGCTGCTGTGCGTGCTCGGTGGCCTGGCGCTCTACCTGTTCGTGCTGCAGGTGATCAAGGGCGTCGAGTTCGACGAACTGGCGAAGCAGTTCGCCGAGCGCAAGACCGTGGTGCCGGCGCAACGCGGAGCGATCTACGACGGATCGTTTACGCGGCCGCTGGTCGCGAATCGGCCGGCGTTTTCCATCGACGTCACGCCCGCGCTGGTGCCGGGCGACCGGGACGACCTGGACGCGCTGCTCGCCTCGCTCGCGGAGGCGCTCGACATCGACCCGGAGTACATGGCCGGGCAGGTGCCCCTGAACGAGAGCCACCTGTTCCAACCGATCGAGGTCCTCTCGGGCGCCGACTTTCCGACCGTGGCCTACCTCGGCGAGCACATCCACCGGTTCCAGGGCGTGTCCTGGCGCAACGAGCCGGTGCGCGACTACAGCGACCTCGGCGCCCTGGCGCACGTGATCGGCTACGTGGGCGAGATCAGCGTCGAGGAGCTCCAGGTCCTGTACAACGAGGGCTACCGCCAGGGCGACACGATCGGCAAGAGCGGTCTCGAGCAGCGCTATGACGCGCGTCTGCGAGGGACATCGGGGCTGAGCTACCGGACCGTGGACGCGCTGCAACGGGACCTGGGCACCCGCGAGGGCCGCCCGCCCGTACCGGGCAACGACCTGGTGCTCACCATCGACGCGCGCATCCAGCGCCTGGCCGAGGACGCGCTGGCCGGCCGCATCGGCTCGGTGGTCGTGCTGCGGCCGACCACCGGCGAGATCGTCGCGATGGTTTCCTATCCCTGGTTCGATCCCGGCCTGTTCCGTGGGGCCGACGGGGCGCAGGAACTGCGCCGGGCGCTGCAGGATCCGACCTATCCGTTCGTCAACCGGGCCGTGCACTCGGCCCACGCGCCGGGATCGGTGTTCAAGCTGATCATGTCCGTCGCCGTGCTCGAGGAGCGGCTGATCCCCCCGGAGCAGACGATCCACTGCTCCGGGGTATTCCGGTTGGGCCGCGGTGACTGGAAGGACCACGTGTATCCCGACAGCCACGGTGACGTCGACCTGCGCAAGGCGCTGGCCGAATCCTGCAATGTCTATTACTACACGGTAGGCCACAAGCTGGCCGTCGAGCGCCTCGTCCACTACTCGCGCGCTTTCGGATTGGGCAGCCCCACCGGCATCGAGTTGCCGCGCGAGCAGGCCGGCTTTCTGCCCACCCCGGCCTGGAAGCAGCGGCGGCTCGGCGAGCCGTGGGTGGGAGGCGACACCATCAACATGTCGATCGGCCAAGGGTTCGTCACCGCGACCCCGTTGCAGATCGCCAACGTGGTGGCCGCGATCGCCAACGACGGCGTCGTCTACCAGCCTTACTTGGTGAAGGAAGTGCGCAGTGGCGCCGACGGCTCGCTGATCCGGAGGACAGCCCGCACACCATTGCTGGAGATGGACGTACAGCCGGAGACCTTCGCCTTCCTGCGCGAGGCGATGCGCTACACGGTGACGGACGGAACACCGAAGGTCGCGATCACCACGCCGGCGGTGCAGGCGGCCGGCAAGACCGGCACCGCCCAGACACGCTCCCTGGATGCCGAGGGGCCGGAGCGCAAACACTCCTGGTTCGCGGCATATGCGCCCGCCGACGCGTCGCCGGAGGAGCAGTACGTGGTGGTCGTCATGGCGGAAGGCACCGACTACTGGGAGTGGTGGGCGCCGAAGGCGACCAACGTGCTGCTGCACGGGATCTTCACCGGCCTCGACTACCGTGCGGTGATACCGGACCTGCAGCGCCATACGTCCGGGTACAATCTCCTCGGTGAGCCCAGGCCGGACGAGGAGACAGAGGAAGAAGCGGACGGAACGGACGGCGGCGATGCCGAAGCTGCTGGCTGACCGCCGGGGCGGTACGCGGCGGTGACCGGCGGCGACGGGGCGCGAGCGGTGCCGCTGCTCGGCGCCACCGCGGCGCTGGTCGCGATCGGCGTCCTGTTCATCTACTCGAGCGGCGTCGACTCCACCGGCGAGTCGGTGTCCCGGGAGTGGATCAAGCAGATCGTCTGGGCGCTGACCGGGTTCGCGCTCCTGGCCGTGGTCGCCGCGGCGGGGCCGGGCTGGCTGCAGGCGGGGGCTCCCGCCTTGTACGCGGGTGGGCTGGTGCTGCTGGCGGCCACCGCCCTGTTCGGCAGGGAGGTGAACGGCGCCCGCGCCTGGATCGGCATCGGCGACTTCGGCGTGCAGCCGTCGGAGTTCGCGAAGCTCACCACCATCCTGTTCCTGGCGTCCTACCTGGCCGGAATCGGCAACGGCATCAAGGAGCTGCCGCGCTTCGCGCTGGGCCTGGCGATCGTGCTGCTGCCGGTCGGGCTGGTCCTGCTGCAGCCCGACATGGGCACGGCGATGGTCTACGTGCCGATCTTCCTGGTGGCGTCGCTGGTTTCAGGAGCGGAGATTCGCCATCTGGCGTTCATTCTGGGCGCGACGGTCGTCACCTTCGCCATGGCGGTGCTGCCGGATCTGAACCCCGAGGGCATCCTGCGCACGGTCGCCACGGCGCTGCTCGACCCGGGCATCGTACGCCTTGCCGCCGTCGCGCTGCTGGCGATCGTCGGCCTGGCGTTCATCGGCTACCGGCTCAGCCGCAGCCGCTGGCTGTACTGGGTCGGCTACGTCACGTCCATCGTACTGGGCGGGGTGACAGGGGCGGCGCTGGTGCGGTCCGTTCTGAAGCCGTACCAGATCGTCCGCCTGGCGGCGTTCCTGGAGCCGTGGGCGGATCTGCGCGGCGCTGGCTGGAACATCATCCAGTCGAAGACGGCCGTGGGGTCGGGCGGGCTGGCCGGGAAAGGGTATCTGCAGGGCACGCAGAGCCACTATCAGTTCCTGCCCCAGCAGAGCACGGACTTCATCTTTTCCATCCTGGCCGAGGAGTGGGGATTCCGCGGCTCGCTGCTGGTGCTCGGGCTGTTCGCCGTCATCCTGCTGCGATCGATCGCCATATGCCGGCGTGCACGCGACGACTTCGGCGTGGCGATGGCCGCCGGCGTCATCGGCATGTTCGCCACCCACGTGCTGGTCAACATCGGAGTGGCGAGCGGCATCATGCCGATCACCGGCATTCCGCTGACGTTCGTCTCCTACGGCGGTTCCGCACTGTGGACGGGGCTGCTGGCGGTCGGCATGCTGCTGGCGTTGCTGCGTCCGGGTGCGGGCGGGGCGATGCGCTTCTCGTCACGCTTGACCGCATCCCAGTGGCGGTCGAGTTCCGCCAACGGCAGCTCGCCCAGGGTGGCGCCGGTTTCGCGCACGCGCCGCTCCACTTCCTGAAACCGGCGTCGGAATCGCCGGTTTGCGCCGTTCAGCGCCAGCAGCGGATCGACCCGCAGGTGGCGGGACAGGTTGACCACCGCGAACAGAAGGTCGCCCAGCTCCTCTTCGGTGCGTTGCGGCTCGATCCCGGCCGCCTGGTCGACCTCGGCCAGTTCTTCGGCCACCTTCGCGAACACCGGACGGGCGTCGTCCCAGTCGAACCCGACGGTGGCGGCGGCGGACTGCAGGTCGACGGCATGGCGGAGTGGGCTGGGTGACGAGCCGACCGAGTCGAGCGCGGAGGAACGGGGCTCGGGTTCGCGCCTCTCGCTCTGCTTGATCCGCTCCCACTGGCGCAACACTCCGTCGGCATCGGTGGGATAGCCCCCGTCCGTCCGGCCGCCGGCGGGCGGGAACACGTGCGGGTGGCGGCGGCGGAGCTTGTCGACCACGCCGGTCAGCACGTCGGCCACGGCGAAGGAGGCCTCCTGTTCCTTCATGCGGGCGATCATCGTCGCGATCAGGACCACGTCGCCCAGTTCCTCGTTCAGGTTGTCATCGTCGCCGGCATCGATCGCCGAGATGGCCTCGAATGCCTCCTCCAGGAGCATGGTCCGCATCGACTGGGGGGTCTGCTCGCGATCCCAGGGACAGCCGTCCGGCGCACGCAGTCGGCAGACGGTCCGGTACAGCTCGGCGAAGGCTGCGCCGGGGCGTTCGGCGTTCGGTGACGGGGTGGAATCCATGGAATTCGCTCCGAGGGCCGCCGGGTGTTGCGACCCGCGCCGGCGTGGTAGGCTTCGGCCTTCACGGTAGCGCATCGCCGCTGCCGGTGCATCCGCTGTCCATGCGCATTGCATCCGTCTCGCTCAAACACCCCTCCCGGCTGATTACCAATGACGAGATCGTCACGCTGCTGCAGCAGTGCAGCAACGGCATCGACCCGAAGGTGCTGCGCAAGTACCAGCGGCTGGTGCGCGGGTTGCTGAAACGCACCGGGTCGGTGACGCGCTACGTGCGGGACGTACAGCGGGGCGAGCGCGCCAGCGACTTGGTCAGGGACGCGATGCTGCAGGCTCTGGAGCAGGCGGCGATGGCGCCTTCCGACATCGATCTGTTGATCTACTGCGGGGTGGGTAAGGGGTTCCTGGAGCCCGCCAACGCCTATTTCTACGCGCAGGCCACGGGCCTCACCTGCTCGTGCTTCGACATCGCCGATGCCTGCATGAGCTGGATGCGCGCGCTGGAGATCTCGTACCGGTTCCTGCGCTCCGGGACGCTCCGCACGGCGATGATCGTCAACGGGGAGTTCAACTACAAGGAGCACGGGTACCCTGAGAACTTCGAGGTGAAGGGTCTCGAGCAGCTCGAATACACGTTCCCGACCTACACCATCGGCGAGGCGGCGACCGCCACCATCGTCACCGCGTCGGACGCCGAGTGGCGCTTCGACTACCACTCCGTGCCTGAGCTGTGCGGTCTGTGCAACATCCCGCTGGACGGGTACGAGGACTTCGTGGAGCTGTCGGACCGGATCGCGCTCAACGGCGTGAACAAGTTCGTGGCGTACGGCCACGAGCTGTTCGCACGGGCGGAGGAGTACCTGCTGCCGCTGGTCCGGCGCACGGTCGGCGACCTGAACGCCCCGCACATCTACTTCCCGCACGCCGCCTCCAGCGTTGCCTACCTGCGCGCCGGCAGGGCCGCGGGAATCCGGAACGGCAAGGTGTACAGCGAGGTGTTCCCGAAGCTGGGCAACCTGGTGTCGGCAAGCATTCCGGCCGCGATGGTCATGGCCGAGGCGGAAGGCCGGCTGAAGCGGGGCGACCGGGTCGTGCTGGTGCCGGCCAGCGCCGGCATGGTGTTCGGCGTCGGTCAGTTCACCTACTGAAGACGGGCAGCCGGTTCAGGTCTCCACGGCGGCCAGGGCCGGTCTGCGCCGGTCGGCCGGCTCGTTCAGAAAGACGCGCCAGGAGTCGTACTTCGGGCTCTGCAGACGCAGCAGGATCAGCGGATTCCGGCGCGGCTCCACGGGCTTGCGGATGAGCTGCATGCCGGCCGAACGCGGCGTCCTGCCGCCCTTGCGCGTATTGCAGGGCATGCACGCGGTCACCAGGTTCGACCACGACTCCGTGCCGCCGCGCCAGCGGGGGATCACGTGGTCGATCGTGAGCGCCCGAGCGGCCAGGCGCGTGCCGCAGTACTGGCAGGTGTTGCCGTCGCGGGCGTACACGTTGCGCCGCGTGAGCGCCACCCCCTGGCGCGGGAAGCCGTGGTAGTCGGTCAGCCTGATGACGCGCGGCACCGCGAGCGTCAGCGTCGCCGTGTGGACCCAGTCCAGGTGACCGTCGCCTCGCGCCGCGAGGATGCCGGATTGATCCGTCCAGCGGGCGAAGTCGAACGACTCGTAGCGGCCGCCGTCGGTGGTGACCACCTCCGCGGCCTGCCGCACCAGCAGCACGAAAGCGCGCCGCGCGCTGACCAGGCGCAGGACGGTGTACGAGCTGTTCAGAACCAGCACGCTGCATTCGAGCACCCGGGATTCCTGCCGCCGGGATGCCTGAGCCACGGTTGGGTCCACTACCACGCGCCTAGTGCGGGGTCAAGATTACCGGCCGTCGAGGCTCAGATCGTCTGCGTGGATCCAGCCGAAGTCCCGGTAACTGCCGCGGACGCGAACGTCGTACCAGTCACCGTCCTTCCCCATCGCCATCAGCAGATCGGTCGGCCGCAGGTAGGAGCGCACGGTGGACTCGCGTGTCGGTCCGGCATGCAGGGGCACCGTTCTGCGGGCAGGCCAGAGCACGGTGGGGGCCGGTGGGATGACCGCGGTCGGATCCATCGGCTCGTGTTCGGCCAGGAACGCCAGCACGCCGCCGGCGATGCCGCGTGCGGCCACGTCCGGCTGGCCGGTCAGGAACGCCCGGTCTGCAGCGTGGGTGAGGTAGCCCATCTCCAGGATCGCCGCCGGCGTGGTGATGGCAATGGCGTGCCGGTACCGGCCGCCGAATGCGTAGTAGCCGCGCATGTTGTACGTCACACCGTTCAGGTCCTCCCGCAACCCGGTGACCGCGCCGTAGTGTTCGCGCAGCAGGGCGCTCAGGCGTCGGGACGCGGGAGACGCCCGCCACGGAGGGGCGACCTTGTAGCCGGAGCTGCCGCCCCCGTCGGCGTGGATCGCCACGAATGCGTCGGCGTCGAACCCCGGGGGCACGGTGGCCGGGAGCAGTACCACCTCGACGCCCTGCTTGCGCAGCAGCTCGGCGGCTGCCGTCGCCACGACTCTGTTGACGTCGACTTCAGCGACGCCGGCGGCGCTGGCGCCGGTCGCCGTGCGTCGATGCTCCAGCTCGGGCGGGTACTGGTCGGTGTCCAGGTGCCCGATCTGCAGGGCGACGCGCCAGGGAGCAACCACCCCCCGCAGGGACAGCCCCGGGTAGTCGGGGCGCGCGGGAGCGCGCAACGGTACGAAACGCTCGGGAGCGGCGGGTTCTTCCTGGATGGCCAGGGCGACGGCCGCGGCCACGGCGGCTGCGGCTGCCGCGGCGATCAGGAGACGTACGACCACGGTCATCCGTTGCCACTATACCGCCACACGCCGGGCGTTCCACAATGGAGTCCGCCGGGAACGGCCGGCACGGGCGGTTAGCTCAGTTGGGAGAGCGCCTGGTTTACACCCAGGAGGTCGGCGGTTCGAGCCCGTCACCGCCCATCACGACATGAGCACCCATTCCGTGGCCGCGGTACGGCGTTCGCTCCGCGGCTGGTTTCTGTTCGCGGTCGGCGCTGGGGCGGTCGTGCTGGGCGCGGCGCTCGCCGGCCGGGCGCTGCGCACGCCGACCGCGGAGCAGGCGTTCGATCCGGTGACCTGGGCCGACCGGGTACAGGCGTTCACGACCATCTTCCTCGGCATCTTCATCGAGGCCGTGCCGTTCGTGGCGATCGGCGCGCTGCTGTCCGGCGTGATCGAGATGGCGGTGAGCACGCGGACGCTGGCCCGATGGGTGCCGGCGCGGACCGGTGCCGGCGTGCTCGCCGGCGCGGCGCTCGGGATGGTATTCCCGGTCTGCGAGTGCGGAGTCGTGCTGGTCGTCCGCCGGCTGCTGAGCAAGGGACTCCCGCCGCCGGTCGCGATCGCCTTCCTGCTCGGCGCGCCGGTCCTCAACCCGGTCGTGATCGCCAGCACGGCCACGGCGTTCGGATTCGGCTGGATGCTCATCGCCCGCCTGGTGCTCACGCTGGTCGTCGCGGTCGCGGTCGCCGCCGCGTTTCGCCGCGCCGGTCGGGAAGACATCCTGCTGGCCTCCGATGGGGTGAAAGGAGCGGCATCGCCTGCCGGGAGCGACCACGCGCACCATCACCATCACCATCACGAGCACGAGCACGAGCACGATCACGGCCCTCGTGACCGGTCGGCTTCGGAACGCGGGCGCGGCATCGGATCCTTCGCCCGCGACGCCCTGCTGCATGGCTCGGCCGACCTGTTCGACATGGGCCGCTATCTCGTCATCGGGTGCGGCCTGGCCGCCCTCCTGCAGACGGTGATGCCGCAGTCGGTCCTCCTGGACATCGGCCGCGGCGGGGCGGCGTCGGTGGCGACCATGCAGGGGCTCGGCTACCTGCTCTCGGTGTGCTCCTCCGTCGATGCGTTTCTTGCGTTGGCGTTTACCACCACCTTCGCGCCGGCATCGATACTTGCGTTCCTTGTGTTCGGACCGATGGTGGACGTCAAGAGCACCCTGCTGTTCCTGAGCGTCTTCCGCACGAGGGCGGTCGTCTACCTGGTCGTGCTGCCGCTGGTGCTGACCTTCGCGGCCGCACTGATCGTGCACAACCTGGTGCCCTGGGCGTGAGCATGCGCGGGCTTGACCGGCCGCGGCTGCTGGCGGCGGTCGTGCTGTACGGGATCGTCGCGATCCTGCTGCACCGCCTGCTGTCCGGCACGCTGGTCTACTACATCAACCAGCGCTACGCGTGGCTCACCTGGATTGCGGTGACCGGCCTCGGCGCGATGGCGCTGGCGCTGGCGGGAACCGCCTGGCGCGGGGCCCGGCATGCCGGGCGGTCCGAGCACGGGGTGCGTGTGCGCTGGAGCGCCCTGGCGGTGCTCGCGCTTCCGGTGGCCTTCGGGCTGGCGCCGGAGCAGCCCCTGGGCTCGGCGGCACTCGGCAACCGGGAGGTCGCCGTGGCCAGCCTCCCGCCGACCGCCCTGCAGTCGACGCCGGCAGCGCGGGCGACGCGGAGCGCCGCCGCGGAGGCTTTGGGTCGATCGATGCTGGAGTGGCTGGTGGAGTTCCACGTTGCTGATGACCCGGACCGGTTCGCCGGGCAGGAGGCGCGGATCACGGGATTCGTGTCACGCGACTCCGCGCTCCGCCCGGACCAGGTGCGTCTCAGCCGCTTTCTGCTGAGCTGCTGCGTGGCCGACGCGATGGCGATCGCGATCGTCGCCGAGGCCGCGGAGCTCGCCCTGGTGCCCGACGACCAGTGGCTGACGGTCAGGGGCCGCTTCACGGTGGCGGAGATCGGCGGCGAACGGATGCCGATCCTGGTCGCCGTGGACGTGGAGCCGATCGATCCACCGCCGGTTCCCTATCTCTACTACTGACGATGCGGGCCCTGGACCGGCACGCGCTGGCCACGCTTGGCGTGGCCGCGGCCGTCGCGGTCGTGGCGGCGGCCCTGGGGGACCGCGTCGGTCTGCAGGTCGTCTCCCTGACGCCGGCGCACGGGGCCGAGCACGTCTCCACGCTGGCGACGATCGAGGTCCGGTTCTCGGAGCCGATCGATCCCGCCGCGCGTTCGTCGACCCTGGCGATCGAGCCTCCCGTCGAGGGATCGCTGCGCTGGGGCAGCCGCACCGTGCGTTTCGACCCCGACCGCACGCTGTCCGCGCGCACGCGCTACACGGTGCGGCTCGACCGGTCCGTGCGGGCAGCGTCTGGACGCCGTCTGCGCGGAGCGGTCGAGTGGAGCTTCGACACTGGAGCGCTGCGCATCGCCTACGTGGCCGACGGAGCGGCCGAACGGGCGCGGATCGCCGCCAGAGTCGTGACCACGACCGCGGGGCAGGCGGCAGGCGGCAGGTCGGAGCCCGGCGACGAGCGGACACTGGCGTCGTTCGAGCGGCCGGTGCGCGACTTTCACCAGTCGCCGGACGACGGCTCGCTGGTCGTCACGCTGGGCACCGACGCGTTCGCCGCGGATCTCTGGCTGGTCGACTCCGAGGGCGGTCGGCGCGAGCTGCTGGGCTGCGGCGGGGCGGAGTGCAGTGCGGCCCGCTGGGCTCCCGACGGGGAGACCATCGTCTTCTCGAGGCGCCGGCTGCCGTTGCCGCCGCGTCCCTGGCTGCTGGATCCCGCCACCGGCGACCTGTGGCCGCTCATGGACCAGGAAGTGATCGGCTTCGACCCGCGCTGGTCGGACGACGGAGCGTGGGTGGCGTTCGTGTCGCCCGTGGAAGGGGGTTTGCGCGTCGTCAACGTAGCCGATGGCCGGACGGTGCTCGTACCGACGCGGGCCGCGGCTCCGGCGGCGTGGCGCCCCGGAGCGCGGGAGATCCTCACCTCCGACCTGCGCGAAGGCGCAGCAGGCCGGGCCGTGGACCTGCTGATAACAATCGACCTGGCCGACCTCACGGTGCGGCGCGCGCTCGGGCCCGAGCATGGCGCCGACCGCGCGCCGGTGTGGGCGCCGGGCGGCGATCGCTTCGCGTTCATCCGCGCAGCAGGCGTTGGGGAGCAGGTGTGGCTGGCAACCGACGCCGGCGGGCCGCACTTCGAGACCGAGGCGCTGGCCGCCGCGCCGGGACTCACGTACCGGGAGATCGTATTCGCACCGGGTGGCGACCTGCTGGCGGCGCAGAGATCCCGGCTGGGCGTGGCGTTCCCTGAGCCCGAGGTGGTCGTGTTCGATCTCGACGGTCGGGAGCTGGCGGTGATCGCGGGCGCGACGACGCCCCGCTGGCTGCCGTGAAGGCGCGAGCCGCGGCGGACGGCCTCGCGATCCTGTTCGTCGACGGCGACTGCGTACTCTGCCGGCGCCTGTCGCGGATCGTTCTGCAGGGGGACACCGCCGGTCGGCTGCGGGTCGCTCCGCTCGCCGGGGTGACCGCCCGCCGGCTGCTGACTCCTGCGGATCGGGCGCAGAACGACTGGGTCGTGCTGATCGAGGGGCCGCGGACGCTGCGGGCCGCCGACGCCGTGGTACGCACGCTGCAACTGATGGGAGGACGGTTCGCCTTCCTGGCGTCCGGCACCCTGCTGATGCCCCGTCCACTGCGCGCGGCGGTCTACCGGTTCGTCGCCGGCCGCCGCCGCGCGTGGTTCGGGCGGGTGAAGTCGTGTCCTCTGCCGGCGAGCGAACGCCGGCCTGACGCCGTCCTCGACTGAACCGGACCGCGCCGGATGCGGCGCCGCGTCGGCAGTAGGCCGGAGCGGATGCTTGGCCGTATACTCTCGTTCCCAGGGCCGGAGCAGGATCCGGCCGGTGAGAGGAGTTCGCTATGGCGGGTGAGATGCAGGATACCGGTACGTGGACGGTCAAGACCGGGCTGGCTCAGATGCTGAAGGGCGGAGTGATCATGGATGTGGTCACCGCCGAGCAGGCCAGGATCGCCGAAGACGCCGGCGCGGTCTCGGTGATGGCGCTCGAACGGGTGCCTGCCGACATCCGCAAGGCCGGCGGCGTGGCGCGCATGGCCGATCCGACCAAGATCGAGGAGATCAAGCGCGCCGTCACGATTCCGGTCATGGCCAAGTGCCGTATAGGCCACTTCGTCGAAGCTCAGGTCCTGCAGTCCCTGGAGATCGACTACATCGACGAGTCCGAGGTCCTGACTCCGGCTGACGAAGACAATCACGTGTGGAAGCACGACTTCACGGTGCCGTTCGTGTGCGGCTGCCGGAACCTGGGTGAGGCGCTGCGGCGCATCCGCGAAGGGGCCGCCATGATCCGCACCAAGGGAGAGGCCGGCACCGGCAACGTGGTCGAGGCGGTGCGCCACGCCCGCACCGTGCTGCAGGCGGTCCGACGGGTGCAGGGCCTGAACGACAGCGAGCTGTCGGCATTCGCGAAGGAGATGCAGGCGCCGTTCGAGCTGGTGGCGCAACTGCGCGCGGACGGATCGCTGCCGGTGGTCAACTTCGCCGCCGGCGGCATCGCCACGCCGGCGGACGCGGCGCTGATGATGCAGCTCGGCGTCGACGGCGTGTTCGTGGGCTCCGGGATCTTCAAGTCCGAGAACCCGCAGCGCATGGCGGAGGCGATCGTCAAGGCGACGACCAACTACGACGATCCGGACATCCTGGCCCAGGTCTCCCGCGGGTTGGGCGAGCCCATGCGCGGGCTGGAGATGGCGGCGATCCCCGCAGGGGAGCAGCTCGCCGTACGCGGCTGGTAGCACATGGCGGTGGGCGTCCTGGCGCTGCAGGGCGACGTCCGTGAGCATCTCCATGCCCTCGCCGCCATCGGCCAACCGGCCTCGCCGGTGCGCACCGCCGCGCACCTCGCAGCGGCCGACGCGCTGATCATCCCCGGCGGGGAAAGCACGACGATCATCAACCTGCTGCATGCGTTCGACTTGGCAAGGCCGCTCTGCGACCGGCTGACCGGCGGCATGCCGGTGTGGGGTACCTGCGCCGGGATGATCGTGCTTGCCGCGGAGGTGCTGGACCCGCGTCCGGAGCCGCTGCGGCTGATGGACATCTCGGTGCGGCGCAACGCGTACGGCCGTCAGGTGGCCAGCTTCCAGGCGTCCCTGGATGTCCGGGAGTTGGGCCCGCCGCCGTTCTGCGGCATCTTCATCCGGGCGCCGGCGGTGGAGCGCGTGGGCTCCGCCGTTCAGGTGATCGCCGCCCTGCCCGACGGGCGTCCGGTGGCGGTCCGCCAGGGCGCCGTGCTGGCGACCTCGTTCCATCCCGAGCTCACCGGAGACTACCGGTTCCATCGCTATTTCTGCTCGTTCCTGGGGGGCGGCGACCGTACGCCCGTCGGTGCGGCGCCGCAGGGACGCGAGCCCGGGACGCGGGTCGCGGACCGCGTTCGACCGGCCGGAACCCGGCTCCGCTGACGGCACGCATGGCCGACACGGGCCCGGCGGCGGCCGAACCGGAGCGGGTGCAGCGGATTCGCGACAACTACGACGCGGTACGTCAGCGTGTGGCCGCGGCCGCCGCGCGCGCCGGCCGGCGTGCCGACTCGGTCCGGGTGATGGCGGTGACCAAGAGCTTCCCCCTGGATCACGCCCTGGCCGCGGTCGCCGCCGGACTGGATCTGTTGGGCGAGAACCGGGTGCAGGAGGCGGCCGGCAAGCATGGCGACCGCCCGCGGACGTACGAGTTGCATCTGGTCGGTCACCTGCAGCGCAACAAGGCCAGGGACGCGGCGCGGCTGTTCGATGCGGTGCAGTCGATCGATGCCGGGCACACGGCGGCCGCCTTGCAGCGGCGCTGCGCGGTGCTCGGCCGAACGATGCCGATCCTGCTGGAGCTGAACGCCTCCGGCGAGCCGACCAAGGCCGGCTTTTCGGCTGCGGATGACCTGCTTGCGGCCGCGGAACAGATCGCTGCGGGCTGCCCGCATCTGTCGCTGGCCGGAGTCATGACGATCGGCGCGCATACGGACGACGAGGCGGCGGTGCGCGCCTCGTTCGCGCGGCTGCGGGCGGTCCACGAACGCCTGCTCGGCAACCACCCGGAAGCCCGGGTGTTGTCGATGGGCATGTCGCAGGACTACGAGCTGGCGATCGAGGAGGGCGCGACGCTGATCAGGCTCGGCACCGCGCTGCTCGGGCCGCGGCCCGAGCCATGAGACAACCGGCGACGAGACGTCCGGCCATGAGCCGACTGGCAGCGGCGCTGCTGATCGGAGCCGTGGCCGGCGCGGCGTGGGGCCAGGAACCGGCTGGTGCCGGCGAAGAGGGGGCGGCGGCCCTGCTCGAACCGGTTCCGTACGAACGTTCCGAGTTCCCGGATTGGGCGCACGCGCTGCGCCGCGCCGAGGTGGTGGCGATCGGTTCCCTGCCGCTGACGCTGTTCGGCGTCCGGCTGCTGTACGACTATACCCGCTACGTCGCGCACGGCTTTGCCGAAGAGGTGCGGCCGTTCCCGTTTCGGCCGATCGGCGGCGGTGCGACGCTCACGGAGACGGAGATGCTCGGGATCGTCATCGGCGCGGCGGCGCTGTCGGTCGTGATCGCGCTCATCGACGCCGACATGCGCGCGGCAGCACCTGCCGACCGGCAGGTGCCGTGAGGTCGTCGGAAACGCTCGTCGGTGACGAGCGCTTCGCGGGAGCGCGGCTGGACAGCTATCTGGCGACCGGGTTGCGGCTGTTTCCCCGCAGCCAGGCGCGGGCACGTGTCGACGTGGTCACCGTCAACGGCCGTCCCGCGAAGCTGGCGACGCGCCTGTGCCCGGGCGACCGCGTGGCGGTCAGCTACCGCGACCCGGAGCCGCTGACCGCGGTGGCGGAGGAGATGGAGCTGTCGATCCTCCATGAAGACGGCGACGCCATCGTGCTGGACAAGCCCTCCGGCGTGGTCACCCACCCCGGGGCAGGGAACCGGACCGGCACCCTCCTGAACGGCGTGCTCGGCCACTGCGACCGGCTGCGTGACGCGTTTCCGGACGAGCCGGCCAGGCCGGGCGTGGTGCATCGGCTGGACAAGGAGACCTCGGGAGTCATCGTCTTCGCCAAGTCGCCGCACGCGCATCTGGCGTTGACCCGCCAGTTCGCCCAGCGGCGCGTCCGCAAGCGATACCTGGCGGTGGTCGACGGACGCCCGCCGGAAGCCGGCGGCACCGTGGACCTGCCGATCGGTCGCGACGACCGCGACCGGACCCGGTTCTCGGTGGCCGCCCGGGGCAGGCCGGCGATCACCCGCTACCGGCTGCTCGGCGGACTGGCGGACGGACGTTCGCTGGTGCTCCTGGCCCCGGTGACCGGCCGCACCCACCAGTTGCGCGTGCACCTGGCGGCGCTCGGCTGTCCCGTGGCCGGCGACGTGGTGTACGGGAAGCGGCGCCGGTCGGAGCCGACGTCGATGCTGCTACACGCGTCAATGCTCCTGCATGCCGCCTCGCTGCGGCTGCGGCTACCGGGCGGGGAGGAGCCCAGTCGGTTCCGGGCTCCGCTGCCGGAGCGGTTCCGGGCGGCGCCGGGCGTGGTCGACTGCCTGCGGATGGTCAGTCCCGCAGGTGGACGTTGAACCGGCGCTCGATGCCGATCGTGGTCGGCGGCCCATGTCCCGGAAGCACGACTTCGTGGTCGGCACGGCTGAGCAGCCGTTCGCGGACGGACCGCTGCAGCGTGGCCCGACCTTCCGCCGTCGCCGCGCTGCCGATGGCCCCGGCCGCCAGCGTGTCGCCGGTAAAGATCACCGGTGGCAGCGCATAGCAGACTGAATCTTCGGTGTGACCGGGCGTCGACAGCACCTCGAAGGTGAGCGCGCCGATGCGCAGCGTCTGCCCGCCGGCGACGAGGGTGGTGGGAAGCTCGGCGACGGCAGCGGCGGCGTAGATCTCGGCGCCGAACACTTTCTGGATCGCGCCCGCGCCCGCGCAGTGGCTGGGGTGAGTATGTGTGAGCATTACCGCACTCGGCGGCAGATCGCGCTGCTCGATGTGGCCGACGAGGGCGGCGTTCAGGTAGCCGGGATCGACCAGGACGCTGTAGCCGCCGTCGTCCGGCCCGATCAGGTAACAGGTGGCGAAGCCACCGCCCGCGAAATGCGTGGAGATGGTCATCGCGGGTTTCGGGCCGCTCAGCGGCGATGCGCTTCGGCCAGGTTGGAGCCCGGTGTGGCCAGATCCCCCAGGTCCGCCAGCTCCAGATGCGCGTGATAGAGGTTGCAGTCGTCCATCGTGACCTGCCGCAGCGTGCCGCCGATGAAGCGGGACGATGTCAGGTCGCAGCTACCGAAGAGCGTGCGGGAGATGGTCGCGGCCACGAAGTTGCAGCGCTGCACGTCGCAGTCGTCGAAATGGCAGTCGCTGAGCTCGCTGCCCGCCAGGATCACCGCCGCCAGCCGGCAGCCGACGAAGCGGCACTCGGACAGCACCGCGTCGTGCAGGAACACCAGGCTCAGATGGCATCCTTCGAACGACACCCGCTCCAGCGTGGCTCCGACCAGGCGGGTGCCTACCAGGCGTCGCTCGCGGATGTGCCGGTCGCGGACCCGGACCCCGCTCACGTCGACGTGGGTCAGGTCGGCTCCTTCCGCGAAGCGGCGCCGCGCTCGTCGCTGGTAGGCCTGCTCGTCCGCGACGTGGGCATGGCAGCTATCCTCGCCGGTGAGCGCCGGCGACGGGCAGGTGGGTACGGCGCAGGGGGCCGCCTGGGTCATCGCCGTCACCGTATCACGCCTTGCGCGCCCGACGGCCGTTGGGCGACAGTCGCGCGGTGAGCATCATCACGGGACAGGTGCACCGCAGCGGCGGCAGCGTCTACGACGTCGGCGTGGACGGGTCTCTCATACGCTGCCGGATCAAGGGAAAGACCCTGGCGGTCGAAGAGCGCGTCCATGCGCCGATCGCCGTGGGCGACTTCCTGGAGATCGAGCCCGATCCCTACGAGGACGCCGCCGGCTGGATCCTGAACCGGCTGGAGCGCACGACGCAGATCGATCGGTGGAGCCGCAAGCACCGCGCGATGCAGGTGCTTGCCGCCAACGTCGACCAGGTGGCCTGCGTTAGCGCCCCGCGCTCGCCCCCGTTCCGTCCGCGGTTCATCGACCGCCTGCTCGTGTCCGCCGAGCATGCCGGCGTCGAGTCCCTGATCATTCTCAACAAGGCCGATCTTGGCATTCCGGCGACGGTGGCTGAACGCATCGCCGATTTCCGGAGGATGGGTTACCGGGTGCTTGCGTGCTCGGCCGTCACCGGTGAGGGAGTGGCGGAGGCGCGGGCGGCGCTGGGCTCGGCGTTGACGCTGATCTGCGGTCAGTCGGGGGTGGGAAAATCCAGCTTGTTGAACGCTTGGGATCCCGGCCTGGAGCTGCGCACCGGCGCGGTGTCGCGCAAGTTCGACAGGGGTGTGCACACGACGATCCGCGCCGAGCTGCTGGAACTCGCCGACGGAGGGCGCCTGATCGACAGTCCCGGCATTCGCGAGCTGGAGCTGGGCGCCATCGAGGCGCGCGACATCCGCCACCGTTTTCGCGACTTCCAGCGCTGGCTGCTGCGCTGCGAGTACAGCGCCTGCCTGTGCGACGGCGAACCGGGCTGCGCGGTGCGCGCGGCGGCGGAGGCGGGCCAGATCCATCCCGACCGCTACGACAGTTACCTGCGGTTGCTGCGGGAAGTGCTCGATCGAGAGCGCGAGCGAGCGCACGCATGACCGGCCCGACACCCCCGGACGAGGGTCCGGCAGGCGGCCAGGCGCGGGCCGTGGAGCTGCTCGGCCTGCCGGGCGTGCTGGCGCAGGTCGCCGAGTACTGTGCGGGAGAGGAAGGACGGCGCCAGGTGCTCGCCAGCCGTGTCTTTGACGACCCGCAGTCGGTGCTGGCCGAACGGGAGCCTGCGGTGGAGCTGCGGCGCCTTCTGGAGTCGGGCTTCCATGTGCCCGAGATGGACCTGCCGGAGATCGGCGTGTCGCTCGGCCGCCTGCGGCGCGGGGCGCAGTGGCTCGATCCGGCGGAGTTGGCGGCCGTCGGCCGGCTTGCGGGCACGGCGGAGTCGATCCGCGGGTCACTCGCCGAGGTCGCCGATCCCGTCGAGCGCCCCGCGCTGTACGGCCTGCACGCCGAGCTGCCGGGGCTGCGATCGCTGGCTGCCGAGGTGCGGCGGGTGGTGGGCGCCGACGGGACGGTGCAGGACCACGCCATCCCGGAGCTGGCGCGGGTGAAGCGCGACCTGCGGCGGCTGCAGATGCAGATCGAGACGGCGGCCGGGGAGCTGATGGCCGATCCCGCCCTGCGCGGTTGCTTCAACGGCAGCGTGCCGACCCAGCGCGGCGGTCGGACCGTGGTGCCGCTGAAAGCCACTCACCGCGCCCGCATGCCCGGCGTCGTGCACGAGGTGTCGGCAAGCGGCGCCACGCTCTACGTCGAGCCGCTCCGCGACGTGGAGGCCAACAACGCCGTGGTGGCGGCCCGCGACCGGTACGCGGCCGAGGTGCGCCGCGTCCTCCACGAGCTGACCGGCGCCGTGGCGCGGGAGCGGCCGTCCCTGGAGCGCGCTGCGGCGGTCACGGCGCGCTTCGACTGCGTGCAGGCACGGGCGCGCTACGCGCGGGCACACGCGGCCGTCGCCGCACCGGTCGGTCCGCTGGCCCTGCACGGAGCTCGCCATCCCGAGCTTGGCGCGGCGGCGGTGCCGCTGGACGTGAGCATGCCGCCCGAGGCGCACATCCTGGTCATCACGGGGCCCAACACAGGCGGCAAGACGGTCTGCCTGAAGACGGTGGGGCTGCTCTGCCTGATGAATCAGGCGGGAATGGAGATCCCGGCCGGTCCGGACTCGACCCTGCCGATCTACCGCGGCATCTACGCCGACATCGGCGACGAGCAGTCGATCGCCACCTCCCTGTCCACCTTTTCCGCGCACGTCGAGCATCTGGCCGCCATCGTCCGGGACGCCACCGCGCGTTCGCTGGTGCTGATCGACGAGCTGGGCACCGGCACCGACCCGGAGGAAGGGATCGCCCTGTCGCGGGCGCTGCTCGACCGGTTCCTGGCCGCGGGAGTGACGGCCATGGCCACGACCCATCACGGGGCGCTGAAGGTGTACGCCTATACCGAGTGCGGCGTCGCCAACGCCTCGATGGAGTTCGACTCGCGCACGCTGCGGCCGACCTACCGGGTCATCGAGGGTATGCCGGGCGAGAGCCACGCGCTGGACATCGCCCGCCGTCACCGGATGCCGGGTGCCGTGATCGAGCGCGCCGCAAGGCTGCTGGACGCCGGGCGTACCGAGGAGGGCCGGATCATCAACGCGCTGACGCGCCGGCAACGGGAGCAGGAGCGGGAGGAGCGCGAGCTGCGCGAGCGCGCGGCCGCGCTTGCCCGGCGGGAGGCCGAGCTGGAGGCGGACCGGGCGGCGCTCACGCAGCGCGAGCGCGAGCAGCACCGGCGGGCGGCCGGCGATCTGGGCCGCTTTCTGGCCGAGGCGCGCCGCGACGTGGAGCGCGCCATCCGATCGGTGCGCGCGACCACCCAGGCGGAGGGCGGAGG
>JAPPKD010000258.1 GCA_028820215.1 Spirochaetaceae bacterium
GGCTTCAACTTGGTCCCGGAGACTGCCTGATTCTGCTTGTTTCTAAGGAGCTCGCCGAAGCGGCCGGCGAATCGATCCCCACTTCAGTCCTCGATCATGCCCTCGACGAATGCGCGGCCGGCCTCGATGGAGGCGATCACGTTCTGGTTGAAGCGGAACAGCAGGTGGCGCTCGGTCCCGTCGTCGGTATAGGCGATCATCTGTCCGTCGACCGCGTGGTCGCCGCTCACAGATCGCAGATCATGTAGAGTTGCTGGTGCGTGCCGCGGTCCTGCGGCGGCTTGGTCGGATCGTGCCGGAAGCCGACCGACTCGTAGACGTGAATGGCGCGTGGATTGTCGTCGTTGACGCCCAGCCGGATCGCCTGCAAGCCCATTCCGCGGCCCACGTCGAGCAGGGCGCGGAGCAGCAGCCGGCCGATGCCGCGCTCGTGCCAGGCGTCGACGAGTCCGATGCCGAGCATGGGGATGTCGGGACCGCCGAGGTCCTGCAGCCACGCGTAGCCGACGATCGCTTCCCGTCCCCTGCGCTCGGCGGTGGCGACGATGCGGTACCACTCCGGCGAGTCGAGGTTGCCGGTGACCGACTCGGCGCTCGCCCGATCGAACGCGAACGGCCGGAAGAAGTAGCGGCTACGCTCGGACAACCCGGCGAAGTACTCGACGAACCGGTCGGTGTCGCCCGCCCGCACCCTGCGCAACGTGACCGTCGTCCCGTCCCGCAGCCGATGCGGGCCGGCTGCCTTGAAGTCCGGCGGCATGCGGGTGAAGTCCGTCAGGCGACTGGTTCGTCCGTCTCGGCCGGCCTGCTGCCGAGGAAGCCGCCGATGATGGCGAGGATGGGTTTCAGCTCCCTGGAGACCGGATCGACGTCCACGCCGAACGCCTCGAGCGCCGTCGCCCCCAGCAGGCACAGCGAACCCGCCGGGGTGAAGATGATCTGGCAGGTCAGGGCATCTTCGAGACCCTCGATCGCCAGCTTCGCCTCGCCCATGAGGCGGCGGTCACGACGGCCGTGGGCCAGGAGCAACTCCCGGCTCTGCAAGGGCTCGACGCCGATCGCGTGCAGCCGGTCCTCCGGTATGAACGTGTAGAGTGCCCCCGTATCGACCCAGAAGCGTTCCGTCAAGCTCATGGCAGGCTCGTCCACGTTGGAGACCGTCACACGGACCTGGAACATACCCACTCCGCTATTGAGGACCCGCGGCCCGGCCGCGTCAACCCGAGCGCGACACCCATGGACGCGACCGGCGCCAGCCTGCATGCTGTCTCCAGCGTTCATGAAGCACGTGTCCACCCCGTGACGGGACAGCCTGCACGGGAGCGCTATACCGACGAGTGGATCGCGAACCTGCTGGACGGCGACAAGCGGTTTGGCGATGCCGATCCGGGGCAGATGCTCGGCAACCTCGGCGTGACCGCGGGCTGCGCCGTGGTGGACTACGGCTGCGGGCCGGGGCTGTTCGCGTTGGCAGCCGCCCGGCTGGTGGGACCGGGCGGAACGGTCTACGCGGTCGACCTGGAGCCGCGCATGGTCGAGCTGGCGCGCAGGCGGGCGGCGGAGGCCGGCCTCGCCAACGTCCGTGCCGTCCCGTCGGACGGTATGCGGGCCGCGTTGCCCGACGGCGTGGCGGACTTCATCCTCTGTGTGCAGATCATGCACTACCACGCGAAGCGCCAGGACCGGGTTGCGGTCGCCCGCGACCTTCGGCGCCTACTGAGGGCGGAGGGACGCGTCGTCATCATGCAGTGGAGTCCGAAGCGCGGGGACACGGGGATCTCCTACCGCGCGCTGGCCGGCATCATGCGCGACGCCGGGCTGATCACCGACGGCGCCCATGCGGTGACCGATGAGCTGTACCGAACGCTGGCCCGCAAGCCACCGGGAGACTGAAACCGCCGGCCGAGCGCACCGGCCTCAGACGGCGGACCGTCTCAGACGGCGATCACCAGGATCACGCCGGCCACCGCCAGCAGGGTGCCGACGGCGGTCAGCGGACTCGGCGGCTCCCGCAGCAGCAGTGCGCTCAGAGGCGCGGCGTAGAGCGGTGCCGTGGCGCCGATGGTGGCGGTGAGCGTTACGCCCACCAATTTGATCGACTCCACGTAAAGCGTGCTGGCGACCACCCACCCCAGCAGGCTCGCCATGATGAGCCACCACATCGTGCTGCCGTTGCGCAGCGCCTTTTGAGCGGCGTCGAAGGCACCCGGGCGCCGCAGCGCGACGGTGAGCGAGAGGAGCGCGGCGGCCGGCACGCGCACGGCGTTCACGGCCAGGGTGGTCGTGCCCTCGACGGCGATGGCGGTCAGGACCGTCTCAAGCCCCCAGGCGGCGGCCGTGGCAGCGGCGAGCAGCAGTCCCAGGGAGCGGTGCCGGCGCGCCACCTCGATCCGGACCGCCGATCCGCCCTCCCGCCGGCGCACCGGTCCCGGGTCGCGTTCGGACGCCGACAGCAACGCTGCGCCCCCCACTACCAGCAGGGCGCCGAGGATCGCCAGCGGTGACGGCGCATCGCCCCACAGCAGGAAGGCGAACAGCACGGTGAAGACCGGGAAGCTGCTGGTCAGGGGCACGGCGCGGGAGACGCCGACCAGCCGCAGGGCCACCACATTGCAGGTGTCCCCGAGCAGCCCACCCACCACGATGGAGGCCACGATCACCAGCATCTTCCCGGACGTGAGCGTCGCGCCGCCGGGAGCGCCGGCCGCCAGGAACCAGGCCACCACCACCGCGGCGCCCAGCAAGGCGCGCAGGCCGTTGAGGACGAACACGTCCAGGCGCAGCGACAGGTGGCGCAGCAGGACGCTGGTGGCGCCCCAGCTCACGGCGTGGGCAAAGGCGATGAAAATGCCCCAGGTGGTCATCGCCGCATGCCTGCGGCATACCGCCGGTACGCGCTCTCACCGAAGACGCCGTCCACGATGCACTGTACCGTGTCCTCCATGGCATCGGCTCGCATCGCCGCGATCGTCACCACGTTCTTCCCGAACAGCCACGCCGGCGTCCTGGCGGCCAAATTCCTCACCGGCTTTCCGACCGACGAGGGGCTGATCCCGCCGCGTACCCGAGTCGTCTCGATGTACATCGATCAGATCCACCGGAACGACGTGGGACTGCAGCTCGCCAGCCAATACGGCGTGCCGGTGTACCAGAGCATTCCCGGCGCCCTGACCCTGGGCACCGGCGAGCTGGCCGTGGACGGGGTGCTCCTGATCGGCGAGCACGGCGACTACCCGCGCACCGCCCTGGGGCAGGAGATGCTGCCGCGCCGCTGGCTGTTCGAACAGGTCTGCGGGGTTCTCGCGGAGCGCGGCCGGTCCGTGCCGGTGTTCGTCGACAAGCACCTGTCCTACCGGTGGTCCGACGCGCGCTGGATGTACGACACCGCGCGCGAGCTGCGGGTGCCGCTCTGGGCCGGCTCCTCGCTTCCCGTCCACTGGCGCCGGCCGAACTTCGATCATCCGCTCGGCGATCCGCTCGACGAGGCGCTCGCTACCGGGTTCCACATGCTGGAGCGCTACGGGTTCCACGCCCTGGAGTCCCTGCAGTGCCAAGTGGAGCGCCGCGCGGGCGGGGAGACCGGGGTCGTGGCCGTGACCTGCCTGTCAGGCGAGTCCGTGTGGCGGGCGGCAGACGAGAGCCGCTGGCCCATCGACCTGGCCGACGCCGCGCTGGCCGCGACGAACCCCGGACCCGACCGGCTTGAGCCGGAACGCGTCAGCGATCCGCACCTGTTCCTCCTCGAATTCGCCGACGGACTGCGCGGGACGGTGCTGATGCTCGGTGACGACGGCTACATCCGGAAGTTCGCCTACGCCGGCCGGCGGGGAGGACGCATCGATTCGTGCGAGTACCACGGTGACGAAGGCCCCAACCGCGCGCACTTCAGCTACTTCAGCCTGGGCGTCGAGGACTTTCTGCTGTCCGGCCGGCCGCAGAGCCCGGTGGAGCGGACGCTGCTCACCACCGGGGTGCTGGAGGCGGCGATGGTCTCCCACCACCGCGGCGGCCGGCGCATCGAGACCCCTCACCTGGATATCGCGTACGCGCCGATGACTGGCGAGGTGCGCCGGCCCACGGGATCCGAGCCTGTGGGAGCGTCGTTGCAGCCCGTGCCCATGCCCGAGCCCGGCGCCACTCCGGCGGCCGAGCCGATCCGCGTCGACCGGGACGGCACGATTCGGTCAACACCGCACGACTGATCACATCGGCGAACCTCAGTCGTCCAGCCGGACCCCGACCCACTCGCTGCGGTTGGAGGTGATGTCGACCACGTTGCCGTCGGGGTCGAGGACCTTGAAGGAGACCGGCGGCGGCTGGCTGGGATCGATCGGCTTGCGTTCCTTGACGCTCTCTTTCGAGAACGACACCCCCAGCTCGTGCAGCCGCTGCCACACCGCGTCCAGGTCGTCGACGACGATGCCGAAGTGGATGAACTCCTCGCCCTCCTCGTACTGGCGGCGGTCGGTCGGGTCCTGGTCGATCAGCGTGACGTTGAGCGTGCCGTCGCTGAGATCCAGCGCGCGCCTGCTGGGCCGATAGCCCACGAACCGCCAGCCGAACACGGTCTCGTAGAAGTTCCGCGAGCGTTCCATGTCGCCGCAGCGCAGCGCGAGGTGCCGAAGCTGTGCCATACCGCGCACGGTACCGCCGGGCGCGAATCCGTCGCAAGTCCGGCGCCCCGCGTGGTACGTTGCGACCCATGGCGACGGACATCGAGACCGAGCTGCAGAACCTGAAGACCGACCCGGCGATGCTCAGGCACTTCGAGGAGCTGGACGAGCACGGCTACACCATCCTCGAAGACACCCTCACCCAGCGCCAGGTCGACGAGGCGATCCGGGAGATCGCCGTCACCTACCGGGAAGTGAGTGCCACCGAGCACGAGCCCGGCACCCTGCGCACCCACAACCTGACCGCACGCGCCGAGGTGTTCCGGGAGATGCTGCAGGTGCCGCGCGTGATGGCCTGCCTGGCCTACCTGCTGGGCGACGACTACATCCTGTGCGACTCCGGAGCGCGGTCGCCGATGCCGGGCATGAAGGCGCAGGGGCTGCACCGCGACGGCGACGACTTCATGCCCAACCCGCCCTACAAGGTGCACGCGGTGGTGCCCACGTTCGCGCAGTCCCTGTTCGCGCTGTCCGAGTTCACGGCGGAGAGCGGCGCGACCCGCTTCGTGCCCGGGTCGCACGTCAGGGACCTCGATTCCGCGAAGATCCCGCCCGAGGACGAGCGCCAGTTCATCTGCAAACCGGGGGCCTGCCTGGTGTACGACGGCCGTCTCATGCACGGCGGCGCGCCCAACGACACGGACCAGATCCGCTACGCGGTGCTGAACTTTCACTGCCGGGCTCGCATGAAGCCGTTCTGCGACCACACCCGCTCGATCCCGAACGACGTCGTGGAAGCGGCTTCGCCCACGCTGCGCCGGCTCTGGGGCTTCGAGTGCCAGTCCGCGTGGGAGGAGTCGCCGCGCAACTACCAGATCATCGAGGTCACCGGCGCCAAGCCGCGCTTCGAGTACCGCGGCATCGGCGCGGTCAAGGAACGGGAAGAACGGCAGAAGCGCGAGCGGGAGCGGGAACAGGCGGAGGCGGCGACTCGATGAATGCCAAAGAGGACGCCGCTCTCTTTGAGACCGTGACGGCCAGCCTGCCGGAGCTCGCCGAGATCACCGACGCAGGCCTGCGCGACAAGGTGGCGCGGGCCTGGGCGTACTCGCTGGCGCGCAGCTCGTTCACCGCCATCGACCAGATCCGCGGCTCGGGCGTGCCGGACTCGCCGCGCATGAAGCGCGGCACCCAGCTCGACCACATTCGCGGGGTCACGTGCCTGGCGCTGGCGATGGGCGACGAGATGAAGGGCCGCTTCCCGGAGCTGCCGATCGACCGCGACCTGCTCGCGGCGTGCGCCCTCTGCCACGACGTCGGCAAGCCGTTCGAGTTCGACCCGGACAACCAGCGGCGCTGGCGCGCCGATACCGTCGCCACCGGCCGTCCGGCGCTCCGCCACACCCTGTACGGCGTCCACGTCTGCCTGACCGTCGGGCTCCCGGAGGAGGTGTGCCACGCCGCCGGCTGCCACTCGGGTGAAGGCGAGCTGGTGCAGCGCTCCCTGCACGTGAGCATCGTGCACCACGCCGACGTCGTCTTCTGGCACACCCTCACCGACGGCGGCGCCATGGAAGACTGAGCCTGACGTCATCGGTCTGTTCAGATCCTTGACATCCCTAACCGGGATGAACAAAATGTGCAGCCGTGCATATCATCGCGAAGCGGACACTGCGTGAGTATTGGCAAGAAGAGCCGCGAGCGGAACAGCCGCTGAAGTCATGGTACGCGATTGCCTCGAAAGCGGACTGGTCGTCGCCGACGGACGTGAAGCAAGCGTACAGAACCGCGAGCATCGTCGGGAACGACCGGATCGTATTCAACATCGCCGGGAACAGGTACCGACTCATCGTTCGGTTCGACTACGCGGGTCGACTCGGGTTTGTACGCTTCGTGGGAACCCATGCCAAGTACGACGCGGTCGATGCGACCAACGTGTAAGGAGTTCGACATGAGCAAGATCTGACATCCGATGATCTTTGAAGGAACCAAAGTTTTTGGTACATGAGGTGAAAATAGGACTCTTTGAGTCAATAAAATGATCGAGAATATTAAGCCGATCAAGAACGAATCCGATTACGACATGGCCTTGACCGCCATCGACGGACTCATGGGCGCCGCACCCGACACACCGGAACGCGACGAGCTTGAAGCGCTTGTAATTCTGGTGGAGGCTTACGAAGCCAAGCGGTGGCCGATAGACGCGCCTGACCCGATCTCGGCCCTTGAGCACGTCATGGAGGCGCGAGGTCTCCGCCAGAAAGACCTCGCCGAATTGATCGGGTCCCAGCCACACGCGTCAGAGGTGCTGCACCGTCGCCGCCCGCTCACTTTGGCGATGATCCGGGCTCTGTCGGACGAATGGGGCCTTCCAGCCGATGTCCTCGTGCGCGAGTACGATCTCGCGACCACTGCGTGACGGTCGTCGAATGTATCGGCGCCATCCTGCCGTGCAGGTCCCGCCGGGTCAGTTCGCGAAACGTCCAGCCTGATCCAGCGGATGCGGGTCGACCAGTCCTCGAAGCACCAGAACACGACCAGCACCTCGCCTCCGTCACGCTCGATCATCTGCGGGAAGCCGAACTTCAGGGCCGCGAGTTCATCGGAGGCGCCGCCGGCGCCGGTCATCCCCGAATCGGCCAGGCCGCCGTTCCAGAGCAGGAGATGCTCCCCGTACCGCCAGCCGCCACCGTTCAGGGTGCCCGGCACCGCCCACAGCCCCGGGGGGTCGATGCGGCGGTAGACGAACAGCACCCGGCCGTCGCTTAGCGCGACCGCCTTGCAGGTCTGCCCGCGCAGGCTCAGCTCCGCCGGAGGCTCGAAGCTGCGCCCGCCGTCACCGCTCAACGCGTACCGGTTCGGCCGGTGGGAGCCGGACTCCGTGTGGCACACCCAGCTCACCGCCAGCACCCGGTCGCCGCCGAGCGGCACCACCGACACTTCCCAGTGCTCGACGCCCTCGGCGGTCCCGTCGAACATCACCGCGTACCGCGGCCACGTGCGCCCGCCGTCGTCGCTCTCCAGCACCACGGTCTTGCGGCCCTCGGGACGTTCCCCGTCCCAGCCGGCCCAGGTCGCCGTGGGCGCCAGGCAGCGCCCGTCAGGCAGTTCCACGATCGCGTGGCAGATCTCGAACGCGGGGCCGGTCAGCGGCGTGTCGATGATCTCCGGGTCGCTCCAACTCGCCCCACGGTCATCTGAGCGGACCAGGATCAGGTTCATCGGCACCATGCCCAGCGTGGCGTGGTTGACGATCCCTTCGGCGGGATCGTCGCGCCGGTGAAGCGCACCGAAGCCGACCAGGCCGCCGGCGGCGGCGCTCAGCCTGACCGAGTGGGTGTAGCCGTCCGCCCAGCGGTCAGGGAGCAACGGCCCCTCCGGTTCCCAGGTGGCGCCCCCGTCCCGAGACCGGGCCAGGTAGGTGCGGTAGTCCAGACCCTCCACCGCGCGCCCCACGTCGTAGCCGCACAGCAGCTCCCCGCCGCCAAGGTCGACCAGCGTCGGGTGGAAGGCGTGCCTGGTGTGCAGGTGGGGCTTGGGATTGGCGTAGACCAGACCCGTGTCCAGGATGCGCATCAGCGTTCCCTCCCCATTCGGCTCACAGCAGCGACAACTCCCGCAGCCCGGCGCGCAGCCGCTCCAGTTCCTCGTCGGTGTAGTCGGACAGCGGCGGCCGCCGCCAGCGGCCGGAGATGCCGGTCAGCTCCATCATCGCGTGCTGGGCGGCGTCGCTGCCGGCCGGCGAGGCGGCGTCCATCAGGTCGAACATCGGCATGTCGTAGTCGCGGATGATCCCGGCCGCCGCCGGGATGTCGCCGCCCTCGATCGCGTTCCAGTACGCGCGGCTGATCTCCGGCTTGAAGACCACCAGCACGGACATGTACCCGGCGCACCCGTAGGGATGCATGTCCAGGTGGGTCTGCTTCTGGCCGCCGGCGAAGTTGCTCCACGTGCCCTGCGACAGCAGGCAGGCAGGCCGCGCGAATTCGGGGCCGTAGTCCTCCTTGAAGCCGACGATGCGGTCGCCTTCGGCCACCAGCATCCGCACCGCCTCCAGCGCCCCGCCGAGTCCCAGCGGCGCCAGCGTGGCGCTCAGGATCACCGTCGGCAGCTCGCGCGAGACGGCCAGGAAGTAGTCGGCGCAGTCGCGCACGCTCACGCCCCGGTACGGCGGAGAGGCCAGCACGCCGTCGGCGCCGACCTCGGCCGCGTAGCGTGCGAACGCCACGGCCTGGTCCTGCCACCAGGGGGCCGCCGCGGCCAGGAACATCGCCCGGCCGCCGACGTGCTCACGCGTTGCCCGGGTCAGATCGGCGATCTCCTGCTCCGACAGCACCGCGTAGAGGCTGTCGCCCGGCGTGAACAGGACCGTGCGCGCGCCGCCGGCGATGGCGGCGTCGACGAACCGGCGCAGGCCTTCGTAGTCGATGGCGCCGTCCGATCGGAACGGCGTGTTGATCGAGGCGAGCGGTCCGGTGAAGTGATGCTCGAAGCGTGCCCGGTCCATGGCGGACAGAGCATACTCCATGACTTGGCCGCGCGTTGACGCCCGGCGCCGGCGCGCTATCGTTGCCGGCCATGGAGCACGGGTCATGCTGACGATAGACGGGAAGCGGGTCTGCGAGACCCTGGCCGAGGTGGTCGATCCGGACCGCGCGGCGCTGGCCGTGATCGACATCGAGAACTCGTCGATGTGGGACGACGGGGCCGACCGCGCCATCCTGGAGCGGGTGAAGCGGCTCACGCAGGCGGCGCGCGCTGCCGGCGTGCCGGTGTTCTTCTTCTACAACTTCCGGGGCCCGGGCCTGCGCAACTTCTCGGCCGCCTACCTGCGCGGTGATCAACCTGGGCCATCCGGCCGACGAGCTCCGGACTCGTTTCGAGCCGGCCGCGGACCGCATGCGCGTGCATCCTCGCCTGGAACCTGCACCGGGCGACGTCGTGATTCCCAAGGACCGTGGCAGCGCTTTCAAGGGCACGGACTTCGATCTGTTGCTGCGCACCCTGCAACGCGAGACCGTGGTGGTGACCGGCTGCTCGACCGACTGGTGCGTGGAGGCGACCGCCTGGGACGGCAACGGCCTCGACTACTACCTGGTGATGGTCTCGGACTGCCTGCGCTCACCCCGCCCCGACGGCCACAGGGCCGCGCTGCGGCAGTTCCGGGCCATCGGCCTGGACCTGACCACCTCCGCCGATCTGCTGCATCTCTGGGAGCACGCGGCACCGGCGCCGTAGCCCAACTCTCCGGTCTCAGGATTTGCTCAACGGCCATTGTGCAAATATGCATAATGCCTATCATGTAATCCGATGATCGGGGACCCGCGTTTTGCGCCGCACAACCTCCATCTCGACGATCCCGAGGTGTTCCGCACGATGGACCCGCAGCTCCGCGAGTTGCAGCGGCTCCCCATAGCCTACCGCTACCCCATGCTGGAGCACCTGCCGGTCGATCGGCCCGGCGTGTACTCGATCACCGGGGGCCGGCGCGTGGGCAAGTCCACGGTCCTCAAGCAATGGATGGCCGACCTTCTGGACGCGGGAGTGCGCCCGCAGCGGATGCTCTATCTGACCGGCGAGCTGATCGACGACCACCATGCGCTGGTCTCCCTGCTCGGCAGGATCATCCCCGACCGCTCCCCCACCCGGCCGGCGTACCTGCTCGTGGACGAGGTCACCTACATCCGGGAATGGGATCGTGGCGTGAAGTATCTCGCCGATGCCGGCCTTCTCGACGACGTGATCCTGGTCCTGACCGGCTCGGACTCGGTCATCATCCGCGAAGCCCGCGCGCGACTCCCCGGACGTCGGGGGCGCGAGGCGCGCGTCGACTATCATCTCTACCCGCTGTCGTTCTCCGAGTACCTCGGGCTCGGGACCGCCCGCCGCATGGAGGGCGCCGGGACCGACGCAGCGACCGTCCTGATCGCCGCATTCGAGCGCTACCTCATGCACGGGGGATACCTCAGCGCGATCAACGACCTGGAGGCCCATGGGCGCATTCTCCCCGCGACGTTTGCGGTCTACGCCGACTGGATCCGTGGGGACATGCTCAAGCGTGGGAAGCAGGAGCGCTTTCTGGCGGAAATCGCCGGCAGCGTCATCCGGCGCTACGGCAGCCAGGTGACGTGGCCCGGCCTTGCAGCGGATCTGTCGATCGATCATCCCATGACGGTCGCGGATTACCTGCAGTTGCTTGCGCAGATGGACGTGCTCATCGTCCAGTACGCGCTGCGCGAGGATCGCCTTGCTCCAGCGCCGAAGAAGGCGCGCAAGGTGGTGTTCTCCGACCCGTTCATCTTCCACGCCCTGCGGAGCTGGATCGAGCCGGTGGACGATCCGTTTGCCGCTCAGGTCGAGTCCGTCGTAGCCGACCCGGAGTGGGCCGGCAAGCTGGCCGAGGCATGCGCCGCCGTTCATCACCACCGCATGCACCCCACCTACTACATCAAGGGAGATGGAGAGGTCGACATCGCCATCGTCGAGGGTTCGACGTTCCGGCCGATCGAGGTGAAGTGGACGGGGCAGATCCGCTCGACCGACGTGAAACAGGCGAGGAAGTACCGCAACAGCGTGGTCTGTTCCAGGCTTGTCGCCGACCGCCTGCACGGGCTGCCCAACGAGTTGCTGCCCCTCCACCTCCAGCGCCTCGGCCCGTCGCCGCACTACGTCACCTGGTAGACCGCGGTCCGAGCGCGTCGCCGGGAGCGCGCCGATTTGACCGTGGATGGGCGCTCTAGACATTTTCGGTAGCAGTGTCTATCGAGGAGGAACACACATGAATCGAGCACGCACGTTGCTCATCCTGGCGACGCTCTGCGCCCTCGCAGCAGCGCCGCTGTTCGCCACCGGCGAAGAGGAGACCTCGACGGCGTCCGCCGCCGCCGACAACCCCTGGACCGACGGCCAGGACCTGTCCGGGTCCACGGTCAACGTCTTCGGCGCCTTCGTCGACGTGGACGCAGAGCGCTTCGACGCCAGCATGGCGCCGTTCGAGGAGCAGACCGGCATCGACATCGTCTACGAGGGATCAGGCGACTTCGAGTCGCTGGTCGTGATCCGCGCCGAGGGCGGCGATCCGCCGGATATCGCGGCTTTCCCGCAGCCCGGCCTGATGGCCGACATGGTACGGCGCGGCTTCATCGTCGACCTTTCCGAGTCGTTCAGCATGGACTACCTGCAGCAGCAGTACTCCGACGCCTGGATCGACCTGTCGCGCGTCGACGACACCATCGCCGGCGTCTGGTACCGCGCTTCGCTGAAGATCCTGGTCTGGTACGCCAAGCCCGTGTTCGAGGCCGAAGGCTACGAGATTCCGGAGACCTGGGACGACCTGGTCGCGCTCTCCGAGCAGATGGTCGCAGACGGCCACGTCCCCTGGTCGATCGGCATCGAGAGCTCCGGCGCGACCGGCTAGGTCGCCACCGACTGGATCGAGGACATCCTGCTGCGCACGGCGACGCCCGAGCAGTACGACGCCTGGACCCGCGGCGAGCTGCCGTTCGACTCGCCCGAGGTGCGGCGAGCGGTCGAGATCATGGGCGACATATGGTTCCGGGACGACTTCGTCCTGGGCGGCCGCAGCGCGATCCTGACCGTGCCGTTCGGCGACGCGGCCACGCCGCTGGTGACGGACCCGCCGCGCGCCCTGATGCATCGGCAGGCCACCTTCATCGCCGGCTTTCTGCCGGAGAGCGCGCAGGAACAGGTCGGAGAGGTCATCGACGTCTTCTACCTGCCGCCGATCGACGACGAGGAAGGCCGCCCGGCGCTCGGCGCCGGCGACATCCTGAGCGCCTTCAACGACGACCCGGCGACCCTTGCGGTCATGCGCTGGCTGGCATCGGGCGAGTCCACGCGCGTATGGGCCGGCTTCGGCGGCTTCGTGGCTCCGCACAAGGACGCCAAGATCGAGTGGCACGGCTCCTACGTCGATCAGAAGGCGGCGGAGATCATCCAGAACGCCGACACCTTCCGCTTCGACGGCTCGGACCTGATGCCGGGCGCAGTCGGCGCCGGCACCTTCTGGACCGGCATGGTCGACTACATCAGCGGCGAGGAGCTGGGCTCCGTGCTCGCGAAGATCGACGCCTCGTTCCCGCGCTGACCTGAACCGCAGCACGCGCTTCGGCGCCGGCCGCAGGCCCGCCGCACGATGCGGGCGCGGCCGGCGCTGTGCGCACTTCCGGCGATGAGCGAAGGCACACGCCCCGAACGGACCGCGCTCCCCGCGCTGCTCCGCGCCGCGGGGCTGTTCACGGCCGTCGCGGCGCTCCTGTTCCTGGCGTTCCTGTTCATGCGGGACAGCCGGGCACCGAAGGCGCTGATCGCCGTGATCGCGCTGATCATCGGCATCGGCGGCGTCTGGGGGCTGTTCTACGCCGGCAACGGCGTGATCGAAGCCCTGCCGCGCCGACTGCGGGAAGCGGCCCGGCCCTGGCTGTTCGTCGGCCCCGCCATCCTGATCCTGTGCATCTACATCGTCTTCCCGGCGGTGCGCACGATCTGGATCAGCTTCTTCGACCGCACCTCGCAGGTGTTCGTCGGGCTCGCCAACTACGCCTACATCATCACGGACCCGGAGATGCTGCTGGTGCTCCGCAACACCCTGCTCTGGGTGCTGCTGGTGCCGTTCTTCTCGGTCGTGCTGGGACTCCTGATCGCGGTCCTGATCGACCGCCTGGGGCGGGTGGTCGAGCGCGTCATCAAGGCGCTGATCTTCCTGCCCATGGCGATCTCGTTCGTCGGCGCCAGCGTGATCTGGCGCTTCGTCTACTACTTTCAGCCGGCCGGCTACGACCAGGTCGGACTGCTCAACGCCATCTTCACCGCGCTCGGCGGCGAGCCGCAGGCATGGCTGACGCAGATCCCCTGGAACGCGATCGGCATCCCGTGGATCAACAACCTGTTCCTGATATTCATCATGATCTGGCTGCAGACCGGGTTCGCGATGGTGATCCTGTCGGCCGCGGTCAAGGGCGTTCCCCAGGAGCTCCTGGAGGCCGCGCGCATCGACGGCGCGGGCGAGATCAGGGTCTTCTTCCGCATCACCATCCCGCGCATCAGGGCTACGGTGCTCACCGTCTCCACCACCATCCTGTTCCTGGTGCTGAAGGTCTTCGACGTCGTGTTCGTCATGACCAGCGGCAACTTCGACACCGACGTGGTGGCGTCGCGCATGTACGCCGAGGCGTTCCGCTTCTTCGACTTCGGCCGCGGCAGTGCGCTGGCGGTGCTGCTGTTCATCATCGTCGTCCCGTTCATGATGCGGACCGTCCGGCGCATGCGGAGGGAGTCCGCATGAAAGCCGGCAAACTGTTCATCTGGATATTCGTGGGGGCGCTGGTGATCATCTGGACGGCCCCGACGCTGGGGTTGCTGGTGAGCTCGTTTCGCTCCGAGGACGCCATCCTGAACAGCGGCTGGTGGACGGCGTTCGCCAGGCCGTTCGCATCCGGACAGTGGACCCTGGGCAACTACGAGCGCGTCATCCTGGCCGACAACATGGGCAACGCCTTCCTGAACAGCCTGCTGGTGACGATCCCGTCCACGGTGATCCCGATCACGATCGCGGCGTTCGCCGCCTACGCGATCGCATGGATGGACTTTCCGGGCCGCCACCTGATCTTCATCCTCATCGTCAGCCTGCTGATCGTGCCGCTGCAGATGGCGCTGATCCCGGTGCTGCGGCTCTACACCGGTCTGCGCCTGAACGGCACCTTCCTGGGCATCTGGCTCGCGCACACCGGCTTCGGCCTGCCGCTGGCCACCTACCTGCTGTACGGATACATCGCCACGTCCATCTCCGGCGAGATCATCGAGTCGGCGCACACCGACGGCGCCACGCCGTGGATCACCTTCACACGGCTGGTGCTGCCGCTCGCCACGCCGGTGGTCGCGTCCTTCGCGATCTTCCAGTTCCTGTGGGTGTGGAACGACCTGCTCGTCGCGCTGGTGTTCCTCGGCACCAAGGCGGAGCTCGCGCTGGTCACCACCCGCCTCGCCGAGCTGGTGGGGTCCCGCGGGCAGGACTGGCACGTGCTAACCTCCGGGGCGTTCGTGACCATCGTGATGCCCCTGGCCGTCTTCTTCGCGCTGCAGCGCTACTTCGTGCGCGGCCTGATGGCCGGATCGGTCAAGGGATGAGTCCTCCGCGGCCGGACGGGGCCGGCGCCGCCGGCGTGCGCTCCGTGATCTGCGTGCACCGGCAGTTCGAGCGCAGTTGGCCCTACACGGCCGATCACTGGCAGCGCCGCTGGGAGGAACGCGGCGCGTGCGAGTTGATCCGGACCGAGGCGGAGGACGCCGTCCCGGCGCGCCTGGTGCCGGATCCCGGTTCGGTGCAGCGGCTGGTGCTGCTGGGGTTCGAGCTCCACGCGCGTGACCTGGACCCCTTCACCGCTCTGGAGGAGTGCTACCTCGGCCAGCAGCACCGCTCGCAGGAGGCGGTCGCGTCCGCCGAGGCGCGCGGCGTGCGCATCATCCCGCACCGCGCGGACGTGTACTGGGGCCAGACGGTGGCCGAGTACGCCCTTGCGATGACCATCTGTGGGCTGCGCCGGATTCCGCAGAACCACACCGCCATGCAGAGCAGTCTGGCACCATGGGACTACTCCCCGGAAGCGGGCGCCGGCCGGGTACGCGGGTCTCAGTTCGCAGACGACCCGCGGTTCTGCAACGGCACCGTGGCCGGCAAGCGGGTGCGCGTGGTCGGCGTCGGCAACATCGGCGCCCGCTACGCCTCCTGGTGCGCGGCGCTGGGCGCCGACGTGGCGGCCTGGGACCCGTTCGCGCCCGACGCCTCGTTCGTGGCGGCGCGCGCCGCACGACGCTTCCACGTCGAGGAGCTGGTCGCCGACGCGCAGATCTTCGTGCCCATGGTGCCGCTCACCGATTCGACCCGCGGCCTGATCACCGCGGAGCTGATCGACGCCCTGCCCATGCACGGCCTGGTGGTGCAGGTCACCCGAGCGGCGGTGTGCGACACGCGCGCCCTGTACCGACGCGTGCTGAACGACGAGCTGGCGCTGGCCGCCGACGTGTTCGACGCGGAGCCGGTGCCACTCGACTCACCCCTGATCGGCCGTCACAACGTCGTGCACACCCCGCACGCCGCGGGCCGGACACGCGACGCCAACCACGCCTATGCCGACGACGTGATCGCCCGCTTCAGGCCCCGCTGAGACCGGGAGGGCGGCTCAGGAGCGCAGCTCGCTCCAGGGAACCTGCTCGTGCACCTCCTCCAGCTCGTACCCCTCCTCGCCGATGCAGGGGGCGAGGATCGCCAGCAGCTTCGCGGGCGCCCCGGACACGTTGAACGAGGCGTGCACCATCGCGGCGGGGATGAACGCCGAGTCGCCCGCCCGCAGCGTGCGGCTGCGGCGGTCGACCCACTGCTCGACCTCGCCGTCCAGGACGTAGATCACCTCTTCCTGATTGGGGTGGCGGTGGAAGTCGTGTCCTCCGCCGGGCTCGAGCTTCACCTCGATGACCACGAGCTGCCCGGCCCCCGTGGTCTCCGGCCGGCTGTGCCAGCCCAGCTCGAACCCCTCCAACGCATCGCGCTCCACCTCGTCGCGCGCAAAGAACCGACCTTGGCCCATGCCTCACCGTAGTACCCCATCAAACTGATGTCCACGTTCCGATCACTGCCCCACCGGGCAACCGCTAGTCGGCGGTGACCTGACTGCCCCACCAGTCGGCGTTCGGCTGCCAGTCCGGGTCGAGATAGGCCGCGTGCTGCGCCTCCAGCTCGGGCATCAGTTCATGCTCGAGCCGATGCACACGCGCCTGATCCTCGGCCGCATCGTACTGCGGGTCGGACGCCGGAAACTTCGCATCCACTTCGTCGAGCCAACGTTCCAGGCGCAGCCACAACTCCTCGGCGGTGTCGCGCCGGTCGCTCAGGACGTCATGCCGCTCTCCGGGATCGGCACTCAGATCATACAGCTCGTTGTGACGGTCTTCGTGGTAGTGAATCAGCTTCCATGGCCCGCGTCTGACTATCGATGAGGGATCGCCGCCCTGGTTGCCGTAGTGGGGGTAGTGCCAGAACAGGTCGCGTTCCGAAATGGCCGGGTCCGGCCGGCCCCGCAGCAGCGGGACCAGGGTGCGCCCGTCGATCGCCTGCTCGGCCGGTATGCCCAGACCTGCCAGCTCCAGGAGCGTGGGATAGAAGTCGATGCCCGAAACCGGCACCTCGCAGGTGGTCCCCGGCTCCACCACCCCGGGAAAGCGGACATGGAAGGGCTCGCGAATCCCGCCCTCCCACTGGCGCCCCTTGCCGCCGCGCAGGGGCAACATCGACGCGGAGTAGGAGTCGCCGGAGGAGGCGCCGCCATTGTCGGACGTGAAGCAGACGATCGTGTTCTCGGCGAGCCCGAACCGATCCAGTGCATCAAGCACCAGGCCGACTGCCTCGTCCATGGCGGCGATCATGCCCGCATAGACCGGGCAGTCGGCCACCTGCCGAACGGGCAGGTTCCGATCGAACCGGAACCGTCGCCCCGGTGCTCCGAGAGCACACGCCTTTGCACGAAACCGCGCCCAGCGCTCCCGGCTCGTCTGGATCGGTCCATGCACCGAGTAAAACGACAGATAGGCGAGAAACGGCTGGTCCCGATGATCGCTGATGAAGCGTGCGGTCTCCCTGCCGAGCCGGAGCGGCAGCGATTCGCCGTCGGGGCCCGACTCCAGCTTCGGGTTGTCCCACGGGGCGAAGTACCCGCCCTTGGGCGATCCGACCCTCCAACCCCCCTTGTTGATCTGAAAGCCGAAGTCCTCCGGATCGGCGCCGGTGTCGCCGAGGTGCCACTTGCCGGCGAAAAACGTGCGGTAGCCGGCTCTCCGGAACACCTCGACAAAGGTGATCTCGTCTGCTCTCAGGCTGCGTTCATACTCGGGAGGCAACAGCTTGCTGTGCCGGCCCTGCTCACGCCACGCGGCGCCGGCCGGGGCGCCGATCCAGTCGGTAACCCCGTGGCGCGGTGGGTACTTGCCGGTCAGGATGCTGGCACGCGAGGGGCTGCACACCTGACAGGCGGCGTAGCCCTGGGTGAAGCGCATCCCGCCACCGGCCAAGCGGTCGATGTGCGGACTCTCGTAGAAGCGGCTCCCTTCGATGCCGAGGTCGCACCACCCCAGGTCGTCGGCCAGAATGAAGACCACGTTGGGCCGGTTGGCGACGCTCTGCCATCTCGCCATGGCAACGCGAGGCTGGCACGCGGCAGCGCGCCCTGTCACTCGCGCACGCGCGGCGGGTCGATCCGGTCACTGCGCGTGAGGGCGAGGGCGCGCCGCCGGCGCACGGAGGCGGCGTGGTCGACGGCGCCGGTCGCGGGATCGATCACCACGCCGTAGCGCTGCGCGGCGGCCCGCACCGACACGTAGCCCTGGCGCACGTCCTCGGCCACCGCCGCCGGATCGCGCTGCCAGGGCGGGTGGTAGCCTGCGCCTCCCGGCAGGCGAAGGGTGAACCGTTCCCCCGGCTGCAACGTGTAGCGCTTCTTGGGGTGCAGCGCGCGGCCGTCACTGTGCACGACCTCTCCCACGCTGCCGTCCTCACCGCCGGCAAAGCCGTGCGCCGGGTTGCGCGTGCGGTCGTACATCGGCGAGTGGACCGCCGTGTTGCCGGTGACCACCTCCAGCTCCATCTCCTGGCCCAGCCCGCCGCGAAACCGGCCCGGGCCGCCGGAGTCCCGGATCAGCGCCCGGCGGTGCAGCAGCACCGGCGCCACCGCCTCGATCGCCTCGGCCGGCACGCCGGTGATGCCCGACGGAAACGCCGTCGCCGACAGGCCGTCGCGGTGCGCCCGCGCGCCCATGCCGCCGGCGGAGAAGAAGATGTAGGCGAACAGCTCGCCGTCCTGCCCGGTTCTGCCCTCCAGCATGGTGTTCCAGAGCCCGGCCGAGCCCTCGGCCATCACCCGCTCCGGGACCGCCTGCCCCAAGGCGGTCAGGATCGGCTGCGACACGAAGTGCCCGATCAGGTGGCGGGCGGCCACCGCGGCCGGCCGGCGGCAGTTGAGGATCGATCCCGGCGGCGCGGTGATGGTCATCGGCCGGAAGGCGCCCTCGTTGTTGGGGATGGCCGGAGCCACCACCGTCATCACCGTGTAGGTGGAGTAAGCGTGCGTGTAGTTCATGACCACGTTGATGCCGCGCTCCACCTGCGGCGAGCTGCCGGCGTAGTCGATGGCGATCGTGTCGCCAGCCACCTGCACGCGGCATTCGATCCGCAGAGGATCGTCGAATCCGTCGATGGCCACGGCGCTGCGGTAGGTGCCGTCGGGAATCTCGCGGATCGCGGCGCGCACCGCGTCCTCGGTCCGGTCGAGGATCGCCTCGCCTATTGCCTCCACGTCCGGGAGCCCGTACTCGTCGAGCATCTCCACGAGCTTGCGCGCCCCGACGAGGTTGCCGGTGTGCTGCGCGTACAGGTCGCCGATCACCATGTCCGGCATGCGCACGTTGGCGCGGACGATCTCGAGCAGCTCGCGGTTGGGCTCGCCGCCGCGGAACAGCTTCAGCAGCGGCACCGCCAGCCCCTCCTCGAACACCTCCGTGGCGTCCGCGCCCATGCTCAGGCCGCCGATATCGGTGGCGTGGCAGGTGTTGGCGAACCAGCCGACGCCGCGGCCGCGGTGGAACACCGGCGTGACCACCGTGAAGTCGAACAGGTGCCCGGAGGCGGCCCACGGATCGTTGGTGATCAGGGTGTCGCCGGGGCTCAGAGACGCAAGCGGATGGCGAGGCACAACGTAGTCGCGCACGCAGTTGGCCATGGTGTTGATGTGGCCGGGAGTGCCGGTGACCGCCTGCGCCAGCATGCGCCCGCGGGCGTCGAACACGCCGGCGGACAGGTCGCCCGCCTCGCGCACCACGGTCGTGAAGGAGGCGTGGATCAGGGCCGCCGCCTGCTCGTCGACGATGGAGATCAGCCGGTTGCGCAGCACCTCCAGCGTGATCGGGTCGATCGTGATCGGATCGATCATGACGCGCCTCCCGCAGCCGAGGTGGAGCGCACCAGCAGGCAGCCGCCCGCGCCGCCGGCCACGCTCCAGCCCGGCGGCACCACGGTGGTGGACTCCGCCTCCTCGATGATCGCCGGCCCCTCGGTGGCGAAATCCGGCGCCAGCAGGTGGCGCTGGTAGACCGGCGTGGACAGGAAGGCACCCGTGCCGTCGAACAGCGCATCGCGGCGCGGCGGCTCCGCGGCAGCCTGAGCCGCACCACCGGTTGCGTCGTCACGCGCTGCCATGTGCTCCGGGATCTGGCCGAGGTCGGGGCGCGGCCCCTCCACGGAGACCCGCCAGTTCACGGCCTCCAGCGGCACGCCGTCACAGAGCTGGCCGTAGAAGGCCGTGTAGGCGCGCTCGAAGCTCCGCCGCACGTCCTCCAGCAGGGCGGCGTCCGGCGTGCCCGGCGGAACCTCCACCCGGATCTCGTAGCCCTGCCCCGCGTAGCGCAGGTCGGCGGAACGCCGCACGGCGATCGCCTCGTCAGCCACGCCGGCCGCGCCCACCCGCTCCCGGCCCTCCCGCTCCAGCTCCTCCAGGATCGCCGCCAAGGTAGAGCACTCGATCCGGTCGAGCCGCGCCACGTAGCTGCGCGTGATGTCGAACGAGAGCGGCGCCAGCAGCAGGCCGAACGCCGAGCCGACCCCGGTCAGCGGCGGGATCACCACCGTGTCGAGCCCCAGGCGCCGCGCCACGCCGCAGGCGTGCAGCGGGCCGGCGCCGCCGGTCGCCACCAGGGCGTAGCGCCGCGTGTCCAGGCCGCGTTCGGCCGCGTGCACGCGGGCGGCCGCGGCCATGTTCTCGTTGACCAGGTCGTGGATCCCCCACGCCACGCGCACCGCATCCATCTCCAGGCTCGACGCCAGCTCCCCGAAGGCGGCGCGGGCGGCGTCCACGTCCAGCGTCATCGTACCGCCGGCGAAGGCGTGCGGATCGAGGTAGCCCAGCAGCAGGTCGGCGTCGGTGACCGTGGCCTCGCGCCCGCCGCGCCCGTAGCAGGCGGGCCCTGGTTCCGAGCCGGCGCTCCGAGGACCCACGGCCGGCAGTCCCAGGTCGCCCAGCCGGGCGATGCTGCCGCCGCCGGCGCCGATCTCGATCATCTGCATGGTGGGCATCAGCAGCGGCAGCCCGCTGCCGCGCTTGAAGCGGTGCACGCGCGCCACCTCCGACTCGGCCGTCACCGCGAACTCGCCGTGCTCGGTGAACACCGCCTTGGCCGTGGTGCCGCCCATGTCGAACGCCAGCACCTCGTCGTGGCCGGTGAGGCGGCCCCACCAGGCGCCGGCCAGCGCACCGCCGGCCGGTCCCGACTCCACCAGGCGGATGGGGACGTCGGCCGCGGTCTCGACGGTGGCGGTGCCGCCGGTGGACAGCATGATGTGCACGGGTGCCGCCACGCCGGCGCGGCGCAGCCCGTCCTCCAGCCCGCGAAGGTAGCCGGCCGCGAGCGGCTGCACGTAGGCGTTGGCGACCGCGGTGGAGGCGCGCTGGTACTCGCGCAGGGCCGGCGCCACCCGGTGCGACAGGGTCACCGGCAGGCTCGGCAGCCGCTCCCGCAGCAGCTCCGCGGTGGCGACCTCGTGCGCGGGGTTGGCGTACGCGTGCAGGTAGCACACCGCCACCGCCTCGATGCCCTCGGCCTGCAGCGCGTCGCAGATCGGCTCCAGGACCTCCGGGTCCAGCGTCCGAAGCGGCGTTCCGGCCGCGTTCATCCGCTCCGGCACCTCGAAGCGCAGCCGGCGCTCCACCAGCGGCGCCGGTTTGACGAGCCCCAGGTCGTAGATGTCGTAGCGGCCCTCCGTGCCGATCTCCAGCGCGTCGCGGAAGCCGGCGGTGGTGAGCAGCGCGGTGCGCGCCCCGCGCCGTTCGATCAGGGCGTTGGTTACCAACGTCGTGCCGTGAATGACGCCGCCAATGCCTGCCGGCGCCACCCCACTCGTCTCCAGCAGGGCCGCGATCCCCTGCAGCACGCCGGCCGAGGGGTCGGGCACGGTGGTCAGCACCTTGCCGACGTGGCAGCGCTGCCGCTCCTCGTCCAGGATCAGGAGATCGGTGAAGGTACCGCCGATGTCCACGGCGACGCGGTAGCGTCGGGGCGGTTCAGCCATCGCCGCATCGTACCCCGCGGTGCGGTGAGCGTACGCGCGACGCGCTCCCGGAACTTGCCGCTGCGCGCGCATTGCGCGAAGCTCGGGTGAATACGCACGAGGAGCGTTCAATGTCCGCAGACCGTCCCGCGCCGCTGCGCGGCTACATCATGCCCCTGCTGACCCCGTTCAACGCCGACGGCAGCGTCGACGAGCAGGGCATGCGCACCAACATCGACTACCTGATCGGCGAAGGCATCCACGGCATCACCCTCACCGGCTCGTTCGGGGAGTTCCCGCTGCTCAGCGAGCCGGAGCGCATCCGCCTGTACGAGGTGGCAGTCGAGCAGGCGGCCGGCCGCTGCACGGTGATCGCCGGCACCGCGCACGCGCGCACCGACACCGTGATCGAGCTCGGCGACGCCGCCGCCCGTGCGGGAGCGGACGGCGTGATGATGACGCCCCCCCACTACCTCCGCCCCTGCGACGACGACCTGCGGTGGCACTTCGGTCGCATCGCGGCCGAGAGCAAGCTGCCGATCACGATCTACAACAACCCGCCGCGCGTCGCGATCAACATGTCGGTGTCGCTCCTGGTGGAGCTGAGCCGGCTCGACAACGTGGTGACCATCAAGCAGTCCAGCCTGGACCTCACCGAGCTGATCGACCTGATCGATCACACCGATGGCCGGGACGGCTTCTTCGTGACCAACGGACAGGAGCCGCGGGCGATGCCGGCGCTGGTGATGGGGGCGGACGCCAACTACGGCATCTCGCCGCTGATGCTGGGGCGCGAGTGCATCGACCTGTACGACTGCGTCCGCGCCGGCGACCTGGCGCGGGCGCGCGCGATTCAGCGGAAGGTGAACAGCATCCGGCGCGCGTTCGCGGCCGCGGCCGCCACGCCGGCCGCCGCGCTGCGCTACCTGGCCAACAAGCGGGGTCTGGCCGGCGGATGCACGCGCGCGCCGATCGCGGCGCTGTCCGACGCCGACATGCAGCTGCTGGACCAGGCCGCGGCGGACGCCGGCATGACCAGCGTCTGACCCGCGGCGGAGGAGCGGAGGATGGAGTTCCGCACGCTGGGCCGCACCGGCCTTTCGGTTTCGCTGGTCTCCTTCGGCACCGGCGGCCCCAGCGGGTTCGGCGCCCCGGAGGCGGCCGAGCGGCCGCAGCGCGCCGCGCTGGTGCACCGCTGTCTGGACCACGGCATCAACCTCTTCGACACCTCCGAGAACTACGGCGAGAGCGAGGCACTGCTCGGCGAGGCGCTGGCCGGCGTGCCGAGCGACCATTACCTGCTGCTCACCAAGTGGGCACCTTCGCCGCGCTGGTCGCCGGCGGGGATGGGCGGCGCCGACGCGCCGATCCAGACCGATCCGGAGTCGCTCACCCGCGGGGTCGAGGCGAGCCTGCGGCGGCTGCGGACCGACGTCATCGACGTCATGGAGCTGCACGGCGTGCGCCCCGAGCAGTACGAGGAGGTGGCCGAGCGGTTCATCCCGGTGCTGGACCGGCTTCGCGCCGAAGGCAAGATCCGCTACCGCGGCATCAGCGAGCGCTACATCGTCGACCCCGCGCACGAGGCGGTCTCGCTGGCGCTCGAACGCCACCCGGACTCCTGGGACGTCATCTCGCTCAAGTACGGGATCCTCAACCAGTTCGCGGCCAAGCGCGCGCTGCCGCTGGCGCGGCAACACGGCACCGGCGTCGTCTGCATGAGCGCGGTGCGTTCGAAGCTCTCCCAGCCGGCCCAGCTCCGCGCGCTGATCGCCGAGCTCAAGCGGGACGAAGCGATTTCCGACGACGCCCTGGACGACGATGATCCGCTGGGCTGGCTGGTCGGAGGCAGCGTCGACTCGGTCATCACCGCCGGCTACCGCTTCGCGGCCCGCCATCCGGACATCCACACGGTGCTGACCGGCACCACCAACCTCCAGCACCTCGACGCCAACGTCGCCTGCATGGAGAGCCTGGAGCTCCCCGAGGAGCACGCCGAGCGCCTGCGCTCGGTGTTCGGCGAGCTAGCCGTCTGGGCATGAGATCGGAATAGAAGGGAGGAAACCATGGATACAACGACCGCGGGTCGCCCGACGTTTCGCAAGCCGCCTCCGGAAGGCGTGATGGAAGTCGTGGGGATCGGCCGAGAGTGGAGCATCGCGCAGCTCGCCGACGGCGCGCTGCTGGCGGCGCGCAAGCGCCACTATCGCCTGTCCCGTGACGGCGGCGAGTCGTGGGATGAGGAACGGGAGTTCCCGGAGCCGGTCTGCGCGTGGGGGGTGCTGCGGCTGCAGTCCGGCGCCCTGGCCGCGTTCTCGCGGGAAACGCTGTGGCTCTCCGGCGACGACGGGAGGAGCTGGGGCGAGGGAAGGCCGATCGAACTGTTCGGCAGTCCCTACTACGACACCCTGATCCAGTTGTCGAGCGGCCGCCTCCTCTACCCCAACCGGACGTGCTTCGCCAACCAGAACCACTCCGACCTGCCGCTGGACCAGATCCGCAGCTACGGCATCTGGAAGGGAATCCGGCGCCTGGTGGACGGGCACTACCACTGGCCGGAGATCGACATCGGCTCCGTAAGCTACTCCGACGACGAGGGCGCGACCTGGCAGGTGTGCGACGGCGAGCTGATGGGCTGGTTCGACCGCGACGGCATCGCCAACGGCTACGGCGGCGTCACCGCCTGCGACGAGCCGAGCGTGGTCGAGACCTCCGACGGTCGCGTGCTGTTCCTGGCCCGCTCCACGGTGGGCCGGCTGGTGGGCAGCTACAGCCGGGACGGCGGCGCAACGTGGTCGGCGGTGCGCCCCACCGCGCTGGCCGCCTCCTACTCGCCGCCGGCCGCGACCTCGATCCCGTCCACCGGCGACCTGCTCTGCGTCTGGAACCAGACATCGCGGGAGGAGATCCGCCGCGGCTACCGGCGCGGCCGGCTGTCGGCCGCCATCTCGCGCGACTCGGGCGCCACCTGGGAACAGTTCCGCACCATCGAGGTGAGCGCGGGCCTGGACGACGTCGAGCGAATCCCGGAGGAGTACCCGCTCACCCCCGTGATCGGCGTGCCCGACCTGGGCCAGCTTCCCGACGACTTCGCCGTGTTCCGCTACCCCAATGTCCGCGTCATCGGTGACCGGGTCTTCATCCTCTACGCGCGCGAGTGGTTCAAGCTCGCGGGTGGCACGAAGTCCGGCTTCGAGGACGAGGGCAGCTCCGACGTGGTGCTGGGCCAAGAAAACGTGCTGCGCATCTACCCGCTCGCCTACTTCTACCCGTAGACCGGCCGTCGTTTGCGGCCGTTCAGCAGGGTGCCGATCGGCGTGTAGCGGACGAACGCCTGATAGCTGAGCAGCAGGACGGCGGTGACCCCGCCGGTGATCAGCAGGAACTTGATCCCGGACGGCACGGCCCAGTCGCGGACGACGATCTGCGCGCCGATCACCAGCGGCAGGTGTACGAGGTAGATCCAGTACGAGGCGTCAGCCAGGTAGCGCACGCTCGGCCGCTCGCGGGTCAGGAGGACACGGAACAGCCCGATCAGGCCCAGGCACATGCCCCAGGCGTAGAGCACCTGCAGGACCTGCGATGCCGCCCACGAGCGGACCTCCGGCAGGTAGGTGACGGCGAGTCCTGCCGGGAGCACCGCCAGCACGGTGACCGGGAGCACGACCGGCCAACGCCTGCCGAGCGTGTCGGCCAGGAGCGCGCCGCCCCGGTCGCGGCGGCCGTACGCCAGCGCCCCGAACCCGAAGAACGCCCCGTAGTAGGCCGGCAGGTGGAGCGGGGGCAGCAGCCCGGTGTCGGTGTCCGGGCCGTACAACGGGTAGGCGCCGCCGTCGGCCATGCCGAGCTGCGGAAGCAGCGTCAGCGGGACCAGCAGCCACATCACCCATCGCGGCCATGCCGGCTGCGCGGCGCGACCGCTACGCGGAGCTTCGGAGCGAACCCGATCGGCGACGAACGCCACCACCAGGAAGCCGGCCAGCAGCCACAGCAACATCCACAGGAACCACATGTGATGGAGCCCGCCCAGCCACGGCAGCAGCTCGTGGGCGGAAGAGCCGTTCGCCCTTGATTCGAGGGCACGGGCGACGATCCAGTCCATCGCCGGGCCGACCGTCGCCATGGCGAGTACCAGCGGCAGGGCCACCCGGCGCAGACGATGGCGGATCAGGGACGGCAGGCCGCGCCGGCGCCACAGCATGGCGGTGAAGAACCCGCTCAACAGGAAGAACACCGGCATGCGGAAGCCGTGCACGGCGAGGGAAAGCTCGTCCCAGGGGCCGTGGTAACCGGCCGTGCGGTCCTGCACCGGCCACACTCCGGGAGAGAACGTCAGCAGTGCGTGCAGCGCGACGCCAAGCAGCATGGCGAAGGCGCGCAGGGCGTCCAGCTCGTGGCGGCGCGGCTCCTCGTCCGGCCGCACGCTATGGGTGCGAGGGCGTGCCGTCCGCCTCGTACGCCTGCAAGACCGGCCGGTGGCGGTACGGGTGAGCGGCGATTACCTCCTCGTCCAGGTCGACGCCAAGTCCGGGTCCTGCAGGCAGCGCGTAGCCCGATTCGCCGATCCGCATCGGTTCCGCCTGCACGGCGTCGTACAGCGGGTTGGCGTGCGCGTGCTCGAGAATCAGGAAATTGGGGATGGTCGCGCAGACGTGCAGGCTGGCGGCCGTGGACACCGGCCCCTTGGGATTGTGCGGCGCGACGGTGATCCCGTAGATCTCCGCCAGCGCCGCGATGCGGCGCAGCTCGGAGATGCCGCCACAGTGGCAGATGTCCGGCTGGATCACGTCCACGAGCTGGCGGATCACCAGGTCGCGGAACGCCCAGCGGCTGTGCAGGCGCTCGCCGGCGGCCAGCGGCGTGGACAGGCCGGCGGCACGCAGCAGCGCCAGCTCGTCGGGGTTGTCGGGCGGCACCGGCTCCTCGAAGAACAGCAGCCCCAAGTCGTCGACCGCCCGGATCTGCCGGATCGCGTCCGGCGGCCGCGAGTGGCCGTGGTTGTCGACCATCAGCTCGGCGTCCGGCGGCAGCGCCTCCCGGATCGCGAGCAGCTCCCGGCGAAGGGTTTCCGGCGCCCGCCGGTCGTCCACGGCGTGGTCCGGACCGTGCCAGCCGCCGCCGGCCTTGACGCCGGCGAAGCCCTCGGCGATCCGCTCCCGCGCCTGCTCCGGGTCGCCCGCGCCGGCATAGACCCGGATCGACTCGCGCACGGCGCCGCCGAGGAGTTGGTATACCGGCGCGTCCAGCACCTTGCCCTTGATGTCCCACAGCGCCTGGTCGATGGCGCTCAGCGCGGAACTGATGACCACGCCGCCGCGATAGCGGTTGTGCAGGTACATGATCTGCCAGAGCCGCTCGATCGCAGCGGGATCCTGCCCCATGATCTGCCGGCCGAGCAGCTCGACCGACGCCGCGATCGCCGGGGTCTGGTTGACCAGGGACGCCTCGCCCCAACCGTGCACGCCGGCGTCGGTCTCCACCTTGACGAACAGCCAGTTGCGCCCCGCCCCGCGGCCCCACAGGGTAGAGGAGAACTGGAATCCGCCCGCATCGCCGCCCCACATGATGTGCGGCGTCACGGCCGTGATCTTCACCGCGTGTCCCCGAGCCCCGGGCCGATCGCGAACAGGCGGTTGGTCGCGGACAGCGAGACCAGGTTCGAGTAGTGATAGACCTCGGCCGCGGCTTCCCCCTCGCCGACCGTGGTCGGCGCCTCGATCACGAAGTCGGCGAAGTGCGGGGCGTTGAAGGCGACGAAGGCGAGCGACAGCAGGTCGGCCAGCCGCTCGCGCGTCTCGCTCAGGTCCGGCCACGCGACCGGTCCGGTATCCACCTGGTAAATCCGGTCGGGCTCGTGGATGTTCATGGTCTTCACCGGGTACTCGATGGTCGCGGTGAGGCCGCTCACCTCGTTGCCGATCTCGGTCACCGCCACCAGCGGCTTGGCCTGGTGGGTGGCCGCGGCGATCTCCTCGAAGGTGGACACCTCCTGCACGTCGGCCGCGGAGACCAGGCGGTATTCCTGACCGCCCCACCACTCGTGCGCCGGACGCGTCTCGCGGTACCCGTCGTGCCGGGCGGACTTGCGCCGGAAGACGATGCCGTGGTCCTGACCGAAGATCGGCAGGAAGTCGTAGTTGTCCTCCACGAACAGGTTGCGCTCCGCGAAGGTGTGCTCGCTCTTGCACGAGGCGCACTGGTAGAAGCAGTCGCTCCTGCCGGTCACGCTGTCGAAGATGCGGGTCCGCGACTCGATCCAGAACCGCACCCGGTTCTCCTCGGCCCTGCCGGAGATGAAGGAGAGCCCATAGTCCAGGATGTCGCCCATCACTCGGCTCCCGCGGGGGCCAAACGCTCGACGTCGATGCGGTCTGCCTGCTTCATGGCCTGAGCTACGTCGTACGCGGCCTGCAGCCGATACCACGTGGCAGCTCCACCACCGAACGCCTTGTCGAGGCGGATCGCCATTTCCGGCGAGATGCCCGAGCGGCCATTCACAACATCCGACAACTGCTTGCGGCTGACTCCCAGCTTCTGCGCGGCTTCCGTCACGCTCAGCCCGAGAGGCTCCAGACAATCATGGCGTACGGAAAGACCCGGGTGGGGCGGGCTCTTCATCCGCAGCCTGGCATCTACTCTGAACTCCATCCCTGCTCCTTTGCCGCTCTTGCGACATCCGCGGACAAACGTTGGAATGCCACCAACCGGTACAGCGGACGAAAGTCCTCAATCAACTCAGCCACTCGCTGCCCGCTCAATCGTTCGTTGAAACTCCTGAGACGGCGCCCTCGGAGCCCGCTGGCCTGCCGGAGGAGTTCGTGAAGAGTCTGCTTCGGGTTCGGCAGCCCTTCAAGCGTCTCGATGCCGGGCAGATCCAGCGGCTCCTTGCCATTCGGATTGCCGGCGGCGGCCCTTAGCGCGGTCTCGTCAATGAGGAGCCACGCCTCCTGCATCCGCACCGGGACCACGCAAACCATCGGCCATGTAGCTACGCTGGTTTCCCTCACGGCTCGACGTATCTCTGCCACGCGATGCTCGATGGTCGCGCGCTCGGCATCCCGATGGACGAACAGCAACTCGCAGGGAAACAACTCAGCGCTGCGGTCTATGCGCGCGGCTAGCCTGTTCGGAGGATTCGGCAGTCGTCGGAGGTCGGAGAACTCCCCCTGGATCGGCTTGGGACCCAGTGTTTGCCGCAGCAACCAAGTGAGAATCGGGATGAGAGCCTGATCAGACGATCCGTCAGCTACGAGCGTGTAGCGCAGCAGGTTCATCAAGAGTCGACACCGAAGTGCCACGAGTACTGCTTGACGTCCTTCCGATCGATCACGCGCTTCTTCCGTGTCGGCTCCCCACGCTCCCTTGGCAGCACGGGATTCAGGTATGCAAGCAGGTCGCCGCGGGGCGCGTATTCACTCACTTTGGCGCGCCAAGTGTCGGACAAACACAGGAAATCCGCTTTCTTGAAGCGAAGCCCCGCATCCATAGCCTCTCTCGTCTTGACGAACACGACGCTCTCATCCGGCACCTGCTGAAACACTACCGGAGAGTGCGTGTTGACGATTACTTGACGCAGGGGGTTGTCCTCCCCGACAGGTTGCTGAAGGTCCACCGCGATGTCTTGTAGTAACTGCAGTATGGCCGGAATACGTGCGGGATGAACCCCGTTTTCCGGCTCTTCCAAACAGAGAACACCCTGCATCGTGGGGTCGTTCTCCAGAACAGAAAGCGCAAGAAACCGCAATGTGCCGTCCGAGAGTGCACGTGCGGGGTGCGGCGTGCCTTCCTTGTCGCGTACATACAGCGTCAGGATCTCCCGCTTTTCGTCCAGGTCTACGTGGATCTGCCGGACATCGTCGATGAGCTCCGCCAAGCGGCTGGCAATCTGGCTGTATACTCGTTCGTTTCCACCGTTCACCGCCAAGTATGGCGCCGCCTCATCAGCCACCTTGCTGTCGGTGCTCTCCTGACGTCCGGCGTTGCGTGCCAAGCGATACAGGGTTGCCGCCAGATGGCGTCCATCCGTTCCCAACCGGGTGGGTGAAACAAACTCATCGGGTTGCCTCAGTGCCGACGGTTCGAGCTGCACCAGTTGCCACGATTCCATCTCCCGACGTGCCATCAGCACGGTAGGGCTCTCCGCAGCGTTGGCGACTGACAGGACCGTGCGAGGCAGGTTGGCGGCTGGCCTAGGCAGCGGACGCCCCCTGCTGCCACCATCCTGATGGAGCTTGATGATCCTGTTCTCGCCATCGCCGTCTGTCGAAATGAAATAGGGAACAGATCGCCTTCCCGTTACAACGGAATCCCGCCACTTCCCCGCGCTGTGGGGAAACGGAAGGTGGTTGGGTGCGTCCCGCTTGGTGATGTGAACCAATTCTTCCTTGACGATAGTGAGGTCGCCCCGCGCCAAGCGGTCATCCGGCTCGCGGTAGGCGAGATCGAGTGAGTAGCGCAAGAATGTAGTGCTCGCCTCTGCCTCTTGGCCCAGGTCGTCGATGGCGCGCCGCGGCACGATCATCTCCGCTACAAACGACATGCGATCGGCATAACGGTCACCTACGTGATGAAACAGATCCCGCACATGTGCGTTGCCGCTGTGTTGGTCGCGTACGGACGTCGCTGCCTCCATGAGGGTGTGATTCGCCAACGCGCTCAAGAATCGGATCGCATCAAACAGGTTCGACTTACCCACTCCGTTCGGCCCAACGACGCACGTAAACGGCCCAAGCCGCAAGTCCACATCGACCAGATTCTTGAAACCGGAGACTCTAAGTCGAGTCAACATGAGACGGCGTTACCGATTGGTGCGCAGCTAGCCAGACAAGACCCATAGGGATTCCGAGGGGGCTCTTTGGACATGCGTTCAGCCCCACGTCATGGTGCATGCTTTTCCCAGCCTTGTCACATGCCTTTTCCTGGCCCTGTGCGACCAGCGAACGGCATCGCTTGAGGTTGCCCGGGCCATCAGGGATGATGCTGGGCCATGAGCGATCGCACCGGCGTACGACGGACGCTCCGGCTGGAACCGGGGCCGGGCAACACGCGCAACAGCGAGGGGGCGTTCGTCGAGCTGCGCGACGGGCGGCTCATGCTGGTCTACTCGCGGTTCTCCGCGGGCCGCGGCGGCGATCACGACCCGGCGGAGCTGGCCGCGCGCTTCTCGGCCGACGATGGGCTCACTTGGTCCAAGCGCGACGAGATCGTCCTCGGCAACGAAGCCGGCCTGAACGTGATGTCGGTGAGCCTGCTGCGGCTGGACGACGGAGATCTGCTGCTGTTCTACCTGCTGAAGAACGCGCTGTCCGACTGCAAGCCGGTCGTGCGGCGGTCGAGCGACGACGGCGCGACTTGGGGCGACCCGGTCGACATGGTCACCGACGACGACGGCTACCTCATCCTCATCGCCGACCGCGTCGTGGTCTCCGCGAGCGGGCGCCTGATCGCCCCGATCGCCGACCACGGACCCGAGTGGTCGAACGACCCCGTGGCCACCGGCGAGGCGGTGTGCTACCTGTCCGACGATCAGGGCCGGAGCTGGCGCCGCGGGCGCGGCAGCGCGGCGGTCGCCGATGACCCCACCGGCACCGGGCTGCAGGAGCCGGGCGTCGTGCAGCTCCGCGACGGACGGCTGCTCATGTTCAGCCGCACCGTGCTAGGCAGCCAGTACCTGTGCCACTCCGACGACGACGGCGAGACCTGGACGCAGCCGGTGCCGAGCGACATCCGCTCGCCCCGCTCGCCGGCGTCGATCAAGCGCATTCCCTCGACGGGCGACCTGCTGCTGGTGTGGAACGACAGCTACGACGCCGCTCACGGCCGCCACGGACCGCGCACGCCGCTGACCACGGCGATCTCCGCGGACGACGGCCGCACCTGGCGGCACCGGCAGGTGCTGGAGGACGATCCGAACGGGCACTACTGCTACACGGCCATGCACTTCGTGGCGGGCGATCCGGAGCGGGTCCTGCTGGCCTACTGCGCCGGCGACTCCCGCCGCAACGGGCTGGCCACGCTGCAGGTCACCAGCGTCGAGGTGCCCTGGCTCTATGCGACAGGAGGAGCGCGATGATCTACGACATGAGAATCTACGACGTGCAGCCGGGCGCCGTGCCGACCTACATGGAGGCGGTCCGGGACATCGCCCTGAAGATCCGGGAGGACCACGGCGTGAAGCTGGCCGGCTGGTACTACACCGACATCGGCCCGCTCAACCGCATCGTCCACATCTGGGCCTACCAGGACTACGCCCACTTCCAGGAAGCGCGCGAGAAGGTGCGCACCGATCCACGTTGGATCAACGAGTACCTGCCGCGCGTGAAGGGCTTGGTGGTCAGGCAGCAGGACATGATGATGCAGGGCGCCGACTTCTTCCCCGGCCCTCCGTAACGGCGCCGGCTCGGTCCGGTAGGCAGGAGCCGCCGAACCGATCATCCTCGGGGCCATGAAACGCGCGATGCAGAACTGCGTGGCGGAGTGGTCCTTCTCGTCCGCACGGGAGTACGGCGATCCGTGCAACGAGGTCGAGCTGTCCGCCGTCGTCACCGATCCCGACGGAGAGGAGACGGTCGTTCCTGCGTTCTGGGCCGGCGGCAGCTTCTGGGGTGTCCGCTATTCCTCGTCCACGATCGGCCGCCACGTGCTGGAGACGACCTGCTCCGATGAGACCAACGCCGACCTGCATGGACGCAGGGAAGTCCTGGAGGTAACGCCGTATCGGGGGGACAACCCCCTGTTCCGGCACGGTCCGCTGACGGTGAGCCCGGATCGCACGCACCTCCGGCATCGCGACGGGACCCCGTTCTTCTGGCTGGCCGACACCTGGTGGATGGGCCTCACCAAACGGCTCACCTGGCCGGACGGATTCGACACGCTGACCGATGACCGGGTCGCCAAGGGATTCTCCGCGGTCCTGATCGTCGCCGGCCTCTATCCCGACATGTTCCCGTTCGACCCGCGCGGCGCCAACGAGGCCGGCTTCCCGTGGGAGGAGGACTACTCGCGCCTGAACCCGGCCTACTTCGACCTGATGGATCGCCGCATCGGCCGGCTGGTCGCCCGTGGACTGCTGCCGTGCATCGTCGGCGCCTGGGGCTACTTCATCGAGTACGCCGGCGAGCAGGTGATGAAGCGCCACTTGCGGAATCTCGTCGCTCGTTACGGAGCCTGGCCGGTGGTGTGGTGCGTGGCCGGAGAGGCGATCAGCCCGAAGAACCCGGACGTGCGGTATCGCATCTATGGCGGAGACGACGAGCGTTTCGCCGTGAAGGCTCGCGCGGGCTGGTCGAACGTCGCGCGCTATCTGCAATCGATCGATCCCTATGATCACCCGGTGACGATCCACGCGGGATTCGTCGAGGAACTGGTCGACGATCCGTCGATCGTCGACTTCGAGCTCCTGTCCGGCTCGCACAGCCCCGTGCAGAGCGAGAGCGTGCCGGCGACCGTGAGCGCGTTGGCGAAGGCCGCCGCCAGGAATCCGCGCATGCCGGCCCTCATCGGCGAGACCAACTACGAGGGGATCCTGGGCGGCAACTGGGAGTACCAGCAGCGCCTGATGTTCTGGACGAGCGTGCTGAGCGGCGCGGCCGGCCACAACTACGGCGCGAGCGGCGTCTGGGAGGTCAGCACCAGGGCGCAGCCGTACGGTCACTCGCCGCAGTTGATGGACGAGCGGTGGGCGGACATCCCGTGGGAGCAGGCCTACGGGTCGCCCGGTCAGGCGTACAGCGCGCATCCATGGGAGGATTCCTACCGGTTCGCGGGCTCCGCACAGGTCGGCATCGGCAAGGCCCTGCTGGAGCGATACGAGTGGTGGCGCTTCGAGCCGCACCCGGAGTGGGTCGAGCCCCACCGGAGCCGGGACGATTACTTCAACCCTTACGTTGCGGGGATCCCGCACGAGATCCGGATCATCTACGCCCCGAAGGGGATCTCGTCACAGCGGGCGGACCAGTTGACCGTCAAGGGACTCGAGCGCGGCATCGCGTACCAGGGATTCTTCTTCGACCCACGGACCGGCGAGGAGCACGACATCGGCGAGATCCGACCCGACCGCGAAGGCGATTGGCGCTTGGCCGACACGATCCGGGGGACCCCGCCGATACGCCAGGACTGGGTCGTGATGATCCAGTCCGGCTCGCCCGAAGGCGTTCGCGCTCAATCCGCTCCCGCCGCCTGAATGGCGGCCTTCATGTAGCCCAGCGCGAACGCCTTGGCCGGCCACTGGTCGGGGCCGCCGGCCATCTCCGGCACGTGGTCCTCCACCATGGGCCCGTCGAAGCCGGCGTCGCGGCAGGCTCGCATAGCCTTCACCATGTCCACGTAGCCTTCGTCGATGAACGTCTCGGCGAACGCGGGCACCGTGCCGTTCACGTTCCTGAAGTGCACGTGGTGGATCTTGCCGCGCGTGCCGAAGTACTCGATCGCTTCGAGCACGTCCCCCGGCATGGCCCCGATCGTTCCCACGCAGAAGGTGAGGCCGTTCGCGTCGCTGGGCACGATGTCGACCACGCGCTTCAGCGCGGCGTGATCGCGCAGCACCCGCGCCACGCCGGCGATCGGCGACACCGGCGGGTCGTCCGGATGGAGGGCCAGCTTGACGCCGGCGTCCTCGGCGACCGGGACGACCCGCTCCAGGAACCAGGTCAGGTTGTCCCACATCTGATCGTCCGTCACCTCCAGCGACCGGTCGACCGGCGGGTCCCAGAAGTCCTGGGTGGCCGACCGGATCTGATCGTGGTCGAAACTGGTCACCTTCGCGCCGCCCCTGCCCGGCGTGCTGCGCGAGGTGCGCAGGCCGTAGTGGCCTATGGAGCTGCGAAGCGCGAAGCAGTAGTGGAGGATCGGCACGCCGGCCGCTCCCAGGTGCTCGATGGACCGGCACCAGCTCGTGACCTGCGCGTCGCGGCCCGGAAGTCCCAGCTTGATCCGGTGCGTCCACTCCTCCGGGATGCCGGCCACCGTCCACTTCAGGCCCGCGTCCTCGACGCGGTTGCGGGCGATCATCAGCTCCTGGAAGCCGAACCAGCCCCGCTCGCGCGGGATGTCGGGTGGGTCGCCCACGTAGTCGGTGGCGCCGATCTGAACGCCGAAGGCCAGGACCTCGTCGGTCAACGGTCCCGATATTGCCAGCCGCATCGTCTTTCCTCCTGAGAACGCGATCGTAGCGTCAGCCGCGGTCGATGTCGTCGGTGGGTGTGCTGATGATCCCGTACGCCTCCGGGCGCCGGTCGCGGAACATGAAGTGCATGCGGCGCGAGCGCAGCAGGTGGTCGCGGTCCAGGTCCACGCGCAGCACCTCGTCGCGGTCGTAGCTGGCCATCGCCAGCTCCTCGCCGTACGGGTCGATGGCGATGCTGTGGCCGCCCATCACGATCGGCATGTCCGGGGCCGGCACGTAGCCGGTGTTGTTGGCGGCCGCAAGGTAGACCATGTTCTCGAACGCACGGGTCGCCAGCAGCTCCCTCCAGATCGTCTTCTTGGTATCGGAGATCCCGAACGGCGCCAGGATGACCTCGGCCCCGCCCAACGCCAGGCAGCGCGCCGCCTCAGGGAAGTAGGTGTCGTAGCAGAGCATGATGCCGACCCGCCACTCGCCGATGCCGAACACCGGGAAGCGCATGCCGGTACGGAAGTAGATGGACTCGATGCCCAGGTCGGTGGCCAGCTCGCCGTCGACGACGATGTGGCGCTCGCCGCCGATGTGGGTCTTGCGGTACTTGCCGGCGATGCGGCCGTCCGGCCGGACCAGCATGGCGGTGTCGTAGCAGAGGTCGCTGCCGTCGCGCTCGAAGATGGTCGCAACCACGTGCAGACCCAGCTCGACCGCCTTGTCGCGGACCGCCGTCATCGCCGGCCCGTCGTCGGGCGCCGCCAGGTCGTAGCGGCGGTAGTCGCGGCTGGCCGGGAAGAAGCCGGTGCTCCAGTACTCGGGCAACAGCGCCACCTCCGCCCCCGCCGCGGCGGCCTGATCGAGCAGGCGGAGGGCGGCATCGATGTTGCGGCTCACCTCGCCCATCACGCTCTGCATCTGCACGATCGCCAGCTTCATCGTCGGCTCATCCCGACCGAAGTCGATGCGTCGCGTTCCATCTTCCCTCCGCCTGCACCATGGTAGCGAAATCCGGCGTGCGACTCAGGGCCGGTCGAACCCGACCGGCGCCGGTTCCGGGGTATGATGCGCCCGGTGTCCAGACGCAGACTGCCCATCGGCATGCAGACGTTCCGCGAGCTGCGGGAGAAGGACTGCTACTACGTCGACAAGACAGCCTACGTCGAACGGTTGATCCACGAGGGCAAGCACTATTTTCTGTCACGCCCGCGGCGGTTCGGCAAGAGTCTCTTCCTGGACACCCTGAAGGAGCTGTTCGAGGGCAACGAGGCGCTGTTCTCGGGGCTTCACATCCACGACGGATGGCGGTGGTCGGTGAGCCATCCGGTGGTGCGGCTGGACTTCGCCGGCGGCCACTTCGCGGAGCCGGGTCATCTCCACGCCAACGTCTTGGCGCAGTTGGACGGCATTGAGGTGGCGAGCGGCGTCACTCCTCGCTACCACACGGCGCCGGAGCGCTTCGGCTACCTGATCAGGTCGCTGCACGAGCGGACCGGCCGCCGGGCCGCGGTGCTGGTCGACGAATACGACAAGCCGATTCTGGACGCGCTGGTCGAGACGCCGGCGCTGGCGCGCGCCAACCGGGACTACCTTGCCGGTTTATACGGGGTGATCAAGGCGAACGACGCGCACGTGCACTTCACGTTCCTGACGGGCGTGAGCAAGTTCTCGAAAGTGAACCTGTTCTCGCAGTTGAACAACCTCACCGACATCACCCTCGATCCGGTCTATTCGTCGATCTGCGGCTACACGGAGTGCGACCTGGACACGGTGTTCGCCCCGGAGATCACCGGCCTGGACCGCGAGCGCGTGCGCGAGTGGTACAACGGCTACAACTGGCTCGGGCCGGAGAAGGTCTACAACCCGTACGACGTGCTGCTGCTGCTGCGTCGCCGCACGTTCGCCGCCCACTGGTTCGAGACCGGGACACCGGCGTTCCTGGTGGAGACGCTGTGCAAGCGGCGCGTGTCCTCCGTGTCGTTGGGCGACACCGTGAGCACCGGCGAGCTGCTGTCGGAGTTCGACGTGGAACGCATTGGCACGGAGGCGCTGCTGTTCCAGACCGGCTATCTGACGATCGCGGAGGAAGAGGAGCTGGGAGGCAAGGCGCTGTATCGGCTGAGCTATCCCAACCGTGAGGTGCGGCAGAGCCTGAACGAACATCTGCTGCGCCATCTGGTGCAGGACGGGGAGCGACAGACGGCGAACAGCGTGCGACTGCATCGGTTGCTGGCCGCCCACGACTGCGCCGGTCTGAAAGACCTGTTCCACGCCTTTTTCGCGAGCATCCCGTACGAGTGGTACACCAACAACGACATCACGCGGTACGAAGGCTACTACGCGAGCGTATTCTATTCTTACTTCGCCGCGCTCGGCTACGAAATCGTGGTCGAGGACTCGTCCAGCCACGGCCGGCTGGACATGGCCGTGCGCAGCGGCGGCCACGTCTACCTGTTTGAATTCAAGGTATCCGAGCTCTCACCGCCGGGATCGGCGCTCGTGCAGTTGCGGGAGCGACGCTACGCGGACAAGTACCGCGGCCGGGGCGAGCCCATCCACCTGATCGGCGTCGAGTTCAGCCGCAACACCCGCAATGTGACCGCTTTCGAGGTAACCGACGGATGACGGAGCCTCTCGGTCAGGCTGCCGGCCCTCCAGGCCGAGCGTCGGTCCACCGGCGGGTCCCAGACGTCCTGGGCACTCACTGGTCGAAGTTGTCGTCGGCCAAGCGCGCTGAGTTACCCCGTCGGGTTTGGGCTCCCCAGTAGCCTATGGCTCTACCGGCACCTCACTCGAAGGAGCCGGTCGTGGGCCGAGCGTGCGGCAGCGCCAAGTCGGCCACGGTCAGGTAGCCCGGCCGCGCCTCCAGCAGCCGCGGCATCACGTTGGCGATCATGGCGGCGGTGCCGAGCTGCGGCTGGCAGCCGGGATTGATGGAGAGGTTGAGCGCGTTGTAGCCGTCGATCCGGATCGAGTCGGACGGCTCGTGGCCGGCGGCCGGCGGGTCGACGTGGGCGATGAACTCGGCGGACATCCACGCCCGGCCGTCGCAGATGGCGCGGTAGCGCTGCACGAAGCCGGCGGTGGTGCCGGGCTCCACGCGGAGATGCTCGCCGTCGTGGGGCCGGTCGGCGATCAGCGGCTCGAAGCCGCTTTCGATGCGGTCGATGCGGACGCCCATGCAGCGGGCCGCCAGGTGGAAGGACTGCGGAAAGCCGATGTGGCCGGTGATGGAGCCGGCGGCGACCCCTTCCGCGAAGCGCTCGGCGGTGAAGCCGATCCCCAGCCGCCGCTGGATCGTGGCGCTGAAGCGCGACACGTCGACCACGCGGCGGATGCGGATCTCCCGCACGTCCCAGGCGATGCCGCTGGCGGTCAGCAGCAGCGCGTCGAAGATGAAGCCCGGATTAAGCCCCACGCCGATCACGGACACGCCGCGGTCCCGCGCCAGCCCGTCCAGCTCTTCAGCCAGGTCGGCGTCGATGATCCACGGGAACGCCGCCTCCTCGGCGGTGGTGATGACATTCAGGCCGCGCTCGAGCCCGGCGAGCACGTCGGCGGCCACCTCGCCCAGGAAGGAGGTCGTGGCCACCAGCAGCAGGTCGGCCGGCTCACGCAGCGCCGTGCCGAGGTCGCCCGCCACCGCGACGCCAAGCGGCGCACCGCCGGCCAGCTCGCCGAGATCGCGGCCGGCCAGTTCGGGGTTACGCGAGCACGCCGCCACGATCCGGTAGTCCGGGCGCCCTCGCAGCAGGCGAGTCACGTTGCGCCCCACCCCGCCGACGCCGCACAGCACCACCTTCATCGCCGGAACGCCACCCTCTGCGCCGCATGGTAGCATGGCCGGCGCGCGGTGCCGGGCCCGAACCGGGCTCCAGCGGCACCCGCAGGAGCAGTTCGTGGCCGACAACACCCTGACCGCCGGGACCGCCCGGATCGACATCACCCCTCCCCTCGGCTTCCGCATGCAGGGGGCGATGCGCCGCATCGAAGGCGCCGTGGGCGTCGAGCAACCGCTGACGGCGACCGCCCTCGTGCTGGCCGACGACGACCACAAGGTAGTCATCCTGGACTGCGACCTGATCGGCTTCGACCTGCCGCTAGCCGAGTCCATCCGCCGCCAGATCGCCGACCGCGTCGGCACGACCACCACCGGCGTGACACTCGGCTGCACGCATACGCACAACGGCCCGTGCACGGCGCGCGGCAACCTGGGCGGCCCCGGCCACGTCGCGCCCCGCGACGGCGAGGTCGAGGCGCTCGACCACTACATCGAGGTGCTGGTGCAACAGCTCGTGGGCGTCAGCGCCATGGCCAACGCCGCCCGCGGGCCGGCGCGGGTGGCGGGAGGCCACGGCCACGCCGCCGTGGCGGTCAACCGCGAGGAGGTTGCCGCCGACGGCCGGGTGCTGGTCGGGCGCAACCCCGACGGCGTCAGCGACCACGCCGTGGACGTGCTGCGAGTGGACGACCTGGCCGGCAACCCGATCGCGGCGATCGTCGGCTACGCCGCCCACCCCGTGGTGATGGGCTACCAGACCTACGAGCTCAGCCCGGACTTTCCGGGCGTGGTGCGGCGCATCGTCGAAGGCGCCACCGGCGCCACCTGCCTGTACCTGACCGGCGCCGCCGGCAACCAGGCATGCCTGTCGTTCCTGCAGAGCGACTGGGGCGAAAAGGAACGCATCGGCGGCCAGGTCGCGGCCGGCGCGCTGCAGGCGTACTACGGGATCGAGACGCGGCCGCACCGCGAGGTCCGCGAGGAAGGCACGTCGCTCTCGTCCATCGCGCTCTACCACAAGGAGTTCACCGACGGCCCCACGCACCGGACCCTGCGCAGCGCCGAGCGCAAGGGGACGGTGGCGCTGCAGCCGCTGCCGCCGATCGAGGAAGCCGAGAAGCAGGTCGCTGCCGCGGAAACGAAGCTGCAGGAGCTGCGCGACGAGGGCGCCTCCACCGTGCTCACCGCTCCGCAGGAGATCGAGGTCTACTGGGCGCACACCGTCCTGGACCGGGTCCGCGCGGGCGAGACGCAGTGCTCGGTGGACTACGACCTGATCGGCCACCGGATCGACGACTTCGTGCTGCTCGGCATGCAGGGCGAGCCGTTCGTGGAGATCGGCTTGGGCGCCAAGCAACGCTCGCAGGCTGCGCACACCATGTTCGCCGGCTACGTCAACGGCGTGCTCGGCTACGTGCCCACGGCGCAGACCGTACGCCAGGGCGGCATGTCCGTCTCCTCGGCCGTGCGCACCTACGATCTGCCGGCGCCGCCCGCCGAGGATGCGGTCGACACCCTGGTGGCCGGCTTCGGCGAGCTGCTCGCGGACCTCGGCCTGTGACGGACGGCGGCCAGCCGCGCAGCGCGCTGATCACCGGCGGCGCCAACGGCTTCGGACTGGCCACGGCCCGGGCGCTGCTCGGGCGCGGCGAGCGGGTGACGATCGCCGACATCGACCGCCGCAAGCTCGACGCGGCGCGCGCCGCGCTCCCGCAGGACGGCCTGCATTCGGTCGAGCTGGACGTCACCACGCCGGCGTCGGTGCGCGCCGCGGTGGAGGCGCACGTGGCCGCCCACGGCGGCCTCGACTGCCTGGTCAACTGCGCCGGCATCATCCACCTGGCGCCGCTGGCCGAGATCGGCGAGGAGGACTGGGACCGGACCATCGACGTCGACCTGAAGGGCACGTTCCTGTGCTCGCAGGCGGCGGCGCCGCACCTGACCGCGAGCGGCCGCGGCCGGATCGTCACCATCGGCTCGGACGCCTCGCACGTCGGCTTCCCGATGATCCCGCACTACTGCGCCGCCAAGCACGGCGTGCTCGGGCTCACCAGGGCGCTGGCCGGGGAGCTGGCGCCCGGCAAGGTCACCGTGAACTGCGTCTGCCCGGTCGGCGTGCCCACCACCGGCATGGGGCAGCAGGTCGTGCGCTGGAAGATGGACGCCACCGGCTCGGCCGCGAAGGAGATCCGCGATGCCACGGCCGCCGGCATCCCGCTCGGCCGCAACGCGACGGAGGACGACATCGTGCAGGCGATCCTCTTCTTCCTCAGCGACAAGGCCGCGTTCATCACCGGATCGGCGCTCGACGTCGACGGCGGCATGATGAGCACCATCCCGGTGCCCGGCACCTGACCTACCGAATCGAACTGAGCTCCTCGGCACCGGGTCGAGTTGACGTGACGCGTCATTGACATGCGCATCATGCGAGGCCGTACGATACCGAGTACGGACCGTTGAGAGTCGCTTGGTCGCAACGGGTTACCGAGATGGACACGAGAGAGATCTATCACTCCGATCCGAACATCATGGGAGGCGCATTCGTGTTCACTGGGACCCGCGTGCCCGTCGACAGCCTCATCGCACACCTGAAGGCCGGCGACTCACTGGAGCAGTTCCTCGACGGGTTCCCGAGCGTGAGTCGCGATCAAGCCGAAGGGTTTCTCGAACATGCCCTTGCACAAGCGACTGAACCCGCAGCCACTGAGCGCTCACCCTGATTCGGATCCTGCTTGACGAGCAACTCGATTGGCGGTTGGAACGCTCGTTCAGCAACGCACATGAGATACGGTCCGTCCACGTCATGGGCTGGTCAGGGATGCGCAATGGGGAATTGTTGGACGCAGCGCAGCGCGCATTCGACGTGCTGATCACGATGGACAGGAGTCTGAGGCACCAGCAGCACCTGCCGAGGTATGATCTCGCCGTGATCGTATTGTCGGCGACGAGCAATCGTCTGGCAGACACTAGCGTTGCCGTCCCGGCGATCGAAGCGGTCCTGGCCGCTGGCGTCGAGCCCGGACGGCTGTACGAAGTGATGGGTGCTCGGCACTAAGATGGAACCTCTGAGTCCCGGCGAAGCGCAGGCGACGGAGGAGTTGCAACTCCAGGAGTACCTGTTCGACCTCAACGGCTACCTGGTGGTCAGGGACGTGCTCGCCCCGGACGAGGTGGCGGCGCTCAAACAGACGGTCGACCGGCGGCTGGCGGCCGAGGGCGAGGTGCTCGGCGACCACATGGTCCGTTTCGGCGCCGCGCCATCGGGGTCGGGGTTCCTGGAGTGGGGAGACCCGTTCTGCGCGCTGCTCACCCACCCGCGGATCATGCCGGTCCTGCGCTTCCGGCTCGGCGACTGCTTTCGCCTGGACCGCATCTACGGCATCTGCATGCGGCCGGGGATGTCACGCGGGGTATTGCATGCCGACTACGGCGCCAGCGCTCCGGTGGGCGGAGCCTCGCCCGGAAGCTATTTCCCGTTCCGGGAGAACCAGATCGCCGAGGGGTTCGTCGTGGTCACCTTCAACCTCACCGACGCCGGGCCCGAGCACGGCGGCTTCTGCTGCATCCCCGGCAGCCACAAGAGCCACTTCCGGCTGCCGGAGCGGATCGCCGATTCCCCCGAAGACTGCCCGGTCGTGGTGGTGCCGGAGGTGCCGGCAGGCGCAGCGGTGCTGTTTACGGAGGCGCTGACGCACGGCACGGCGGCGTGGGACGGCCCCCACGAGCGCCGCTCGCTGCTCTACAAGTACTGCGTGTCGCACGTCGCCTGGACCGCCAACCGGGTGGTGCCGCCGCCCGCCACGGAGCTCACCGAGCAGCAGCAGATCCTGTTCCGCGAGCCGGCCGACCCGCACCGGCACTTTCCGTCCCTGTTCCCGGAGACCGATCGGCCCCTGGAACGCGGGTACAATTGAGGACGAACGATGGACACCAACCCCCGCATCCCCGGCCGGACGCCGGACATCGAGCGCCCGCCGCGCGCGCTCATCGAGCGCTTCGCCGGCGTTTCTGCGGCCACCGCCGCCGGCGACCTGAACGAGCTGGGGATCCGCGATCCCTACCTGCGCGGCCCCACGCCGCGCACGCCCGGCGCCAGGATCGTCGGCCCCGCGCTGACGCTGCAGTTCATGCCCAAGCGCGAGGATCAATACGCCAAGGGCGCCTACGACGATCCCGAGCAGCAGCTCCACCGCCACTGCCTGTACCACGCGCAGCCCGGCGACGTGGTGGTCGTGGACGCCCGCGGCGATCTGCAGAGCGGCGTGTTCGGGGAGATGATGCTCACCTTCTTCAAGGGGCGCGGCGGCATCGGCGCCGTGATCGACGGCTGCATCCGCGACTTCCCGCTGGCCCGCACGCTCGGCCTGGGCCTGTGGCTGCGCGGCACGACGCCGAACTTCCATACCCAGACCAACATCGTGCCGTTCGCGGTCAACGTGCCGGTCGCCTGCGGCGACACGCTGGTGATGCCGGGCGACCTGATCGTCGCCGACGACGACGGCGCGGTGGTGGTGCCGATCCAGATGGCCGAGGAGCTGGCCGAGCGCGCCAGCGAGCACGCCGAGTGGGAGGATTTCAGCCGCGAGCGCCTGGGCGAAGGCGGCGACCTGCGCCGCTACTACCCGCTCACCGGCGACGCGCAGGCCGAGTACGAGGCGTGGAAGGAGCGCCGCTCGTCCGACTGACCGGTTACCGCTCGATCGAGAAGATCCGCCTGATCCGCTCCATGTCGAACTTCTCCGAGCGGTCGTAGCAGTAGATTCCGTTCCGCTCCTGCTCGACGTCGGTGAGTTGCGTGTAGCACCAGCCGCAGATGTGGCCGTGCGCCGTCACGGCCCGCACCAAGCCCTCCAGCCGCCGGTAGAACTCCTCCAGGGACGCCGGCGCCTGCCCGTAGCCCCATGAGACCGGATTCTGGCCCGAGCCCGAGGCGGCGTCCGCCTGCGTTCCCGGGTCCCACTTGATGCCGCCGAACTCGTCGATCAGATAGGGCTGGCCGTCGTAGGGCGCGTCCAGGTCGGGATGGTTGCGAAACGGACCGATCCCCGGCCGGTCGGCGAGCTGCTCGCCCAGCTTGTCGGGGTCCTGCTCGTAGCTGTGCACGGTGTACAGGTCGGTGACGTGGTGGACGTAGCCCGATGCGTCGTTCACCGGCCGCGTGGGGTCGAGGCTCTTGCAGACCGCGTAGGCGTCCTCATGGATCCGCTGGTGGGCGCGCGGCTCGCGTACGTCCAGGGTCTCGTTGAACGGGGTCCAGGCGATGATGCTGGGATGGTTGCGGTCGCGGCGGACGATCTCCCGCCACTCGGCCAGGATGTTGCGGTGTGGGGCGCCCTCGTCCAGGAGATCGAGCCCCCAGCTCGGGGACTCGCCCCACAGCAGGTAGCCCAGGCGGTCCGCCCAGTAGAGAAACCGCTCCTCGAACACCTTCTGGTGGAGCCGGGCACCGTTGAAACCGGCGGCCAGGGCCAGCTCGATGTCGCGGCGCAGCGCACCGTCGGAGGGCGCGGTCCAGATGCCGTCCGGATAGAAGCCCTGGTCGAGCACCAGCTTGAGGTAGCGGGGCGTGCCGTTCAGGAACACCCGGTTGCCTTCGACGTGGGTCTCCCGCAAGCCGGCATAGCTCGACACGCGATCGACCTCGGCACCGTCGCTGCCGGTGACGCGCAACTCCAGGTCGTAGAGCACCGGCGACTCGGGCTCCCAGAGCTGCGGGTCGGCGATCTCCAGAGACAGCGGAATGCCGTCCCGCGCCGGCCGGCCCGCACGGCCCACTTCGCGGCCGTCGAGACCGGCCACGACCTCCAAGCGCTGACCGGCCGCAATGCCGTGGAACGAGGGCGTGACGATCAGGCGCCCCGCCTCGACGTCGGCGACGATCTGAACGTCCGCCAGGCCGCAGGGGTCGACCGCCTCCATCCACACCGTCTGCCAGATCCCCGTGGTCCGGGTGTAGTGGCAGCCGTAGGAGCGGGATCTCCACGACTGCTTGCCTGAGGGCTGCACCCGGCTCCACAGGTCGTTGGTGACGGCGACCGTCAGGTGATGACTGCCGCCCGGCTTGACGAAGCGCGTGACGTCCGCGGCGAAGGAGACGCTGCCGCCCACGTGCTGGCCGGCGTAGGCGCCGTCGACGTAGATCTCCGCCCGGTAGAACACCGCCCCGAAGTGCAGCAGCACGCGCCGTCCGGTCCAGGCGGCCGGCACCTCGATCACGCGGTGGTACCAGATGACGCCGATGAACTCGCGGTCTCCCACGCCCGACAGCGGGCTCTCCGGACAGAACGGGACCGTGATCGGGGTCTCGAAGCCGCCGTGCGCCGCCATCTCGCGGTGCTTGTCCGGGTGGATCTGACCCGGCCGCGTCGGCTCGATCCGGCACGTCCACGGGCCGTTGAGATTGACCCACGCGGAGCGTCGGAACCCTGGCCGAGGATGCTCCGTCCGCGGGATGTCCCCGGGCGACGAGGTGCCCATGACGCGACTATGCCACGGCTCCGGCGCCGTCAGCGCCGGGTGATCCTGAACGCCACCGCCTCGTCCGCCGGAGCCTGCCGCGGGGCGCGGATGCGCAGCTCGCGGCGCGTCTGCTCGAACGCCAGCGGCTCGTCGGAGCCGAGTGCGCTGACGGCAGCGACCTCGCCGGGGTGCAGGTACTCGGCCGCATCGCGCAGGATCACCTCTCCGGCGGTACGTCCCAGGCAGATGGCGTACAGCGCGTTCCCCTTGCAGGTGTAGCGGACGTCGTCGCCCGTGTAACTGATGGTGCTCCGCCTCTCGCTGATGCGATCGCTGATGCGGTCGCCGCCGGTCACGGTGTTCGGACCCTCCCCGAACAGCTTCCAGGGCGTGGTGTCGAAGATCGCCTCGCCTGCGACCTGCAGCCAGCGGCCGATGCCGCGCAGCACCTCCTGCGCTTCCTCCGGGATGCTGCCGTCCGCGCGCGGGCCGACGTTGAGCAGCAGGTAACCGTTCTTGGCCACGTTGTCGACAAGGTTGTGGACGATCTGCGCGGCCGTCTTGAACGGCACGCCCTCCACGTAGGCCCACATGCCCTGCGCGTCGATCGAGGTGTCGGTCAGCCAGTCGTGGTAGGTCAGGCCGGCGAACCGGCCCAGCTCCAGGTCGACCACGGCGCTGCCCGGCACCAGGTGGTGGTGCTTGTAGGTGACCGCCACCTCCCTGCCCCAATCGACCGCCCGGTTGTAGTAGTAGGCCAGCAGGTCGAGGAGGGAGCGCTCGCGGATCCAGTTGATGCCGAAGTCGAACCACAGCAGGTCCGGGTTGAAGCGGTCGATCACCTCGCGGGTCTTGCCCAGCCACTGGTCGCAGAACGCCGCGCTCGGCTGATCCTGAACCCACCAGTGCGCCATCAGGTCGCCGGCCGAGCGCTCGAAGTCGACCTCCGGGACGCCGTCGGCGAAGTCGAGGTTGTGCCGCTCGCCGTAGAGGCTCGACGCGTCCGGGCCGCCGGTGTCGTAGTCCCGCCGCCAGTGCGGGTAGAACCACCAGTGCTCGGCGTGGTGCAGGGCGACCATGTAGCGCATGCCGGCCGCGCGGATCGACCGCTCCAGCGCGGCGACGACGTCCCGCTTCGGCCCGAGCCGGCCGGCGTGCCACTCGCTCCGGGCGGTCGCCCACAGGGAGAATCCGTCGTGGTGCTCGCCCACCGGCCCGGCGAAGCGCGCGCCGGCGGCCCTGAACAGCTCCGCCCACTCGTCGGGGTCGAACTTCGGCGCCGTGAACAGGGGAATGAAGTCCTTGTAGCCGAACCGGTCCAAGGGACCGTAGGTGGCGAGGTGGTGCCGCTGGTGCGGGCTTCCGTCCACGTACATGCGGTGCGGGTACCAGGTGGCGTTGCTCGCGGCCCCGGAGCTGCCGAATCCCGGCACCGAGTAGACGCCCCAGTGGGTGTAGATCCCGAACTTGGCGTCGCGGAACCACTGCGGCGTCGCGTGCTCGCGCAGGCTGCGCCAAGTCGGTTCGTAGCGGGTCGAGGGCATCGGGCTGCGTGCGGAGTCTGTCGGGTCTGCGGCGTCAGCGGCAAGGCCGGCTGCGGTCATTGCGGTTGCACACGCAGCCGCGGTGTGACACCGTTTTGGACGGACCGGTTTCGGAGGGTGCCCTCGAGAAGACAGTCCGTCCAACATCTCTTTCCATCACAGAGGAGTATTCCCATGAAGAGGCTCTTTCTCGTTCCCGTGCTGCTCTCGGTCGCCGCCCTGCTGTTCTCGACCGCGACCACGGAGACCGACTCGGAAGGCGGCGGACCCGTTGTGCTCAGTGCCGCCGCGACGCAACCGCCCTGGATCGCCTCCATCGAGGACAACCGGCTGACCGACCTGATCGAAGAGACGTTCAACGTCGAGTTCGACTTCATCGTCATCCCGCTGGAGGGGGCCAAGCAGCAGATCACGCTGCTGTTGACCAGCGGCAGGTATCCCTCGGTCTTCATGAACGCCCCGTTCGTGCCGGCCGACGAGCTGGAGTTCGGCGTCGAGGGCAAGGTCCTGATCCCGCTCAACTCTTATCTCACGGAAGAGAGCACGCCGGACATCCTCAGCGGGTTCCGGGAGTTCCCGCAATTGCGGCAGGAGATCACCGCTCCGGACGGCAACATCTACGTCCTGACCGGCGGCGGCTCGGGCGGCTGCTACCACTGCTCGATCTATCAGAAGTTCTGGATCAACCAGGCGTGGCTGGACGCGCTGGGACTGGACATGCCGGCGACGCCGGACGAGTACCGGGACGCGCTGCGCGCGTTCAAGACCCGGGACCCCAACGGCAACGGCCAGCAGGACGAGGTGCCGCTCACCGGCGCCACCAACGGCTGGTACACCAATCCCATCTACTTCATCGGCCAGGCGTTCGTGCCGTACGCCGCCGCCGGATCCGGCACCAAGCTGTTCGGCGTGGACGGCACGCGCGTGTACTTCCCGTACAGCGAAAGCCGCTGGCGCGACGCGCTGCGCTTCATGAACGGGCTGTTCGAGGAAGGGTCGCTCGACCTCAACGCCTTCGTGCAGACCGGCGATCAGCTCAGCGCCATGGGCGGCTCCAGCGACGATCCCAAGGACGTCGTCATCGGCTCCTTCCCGGCCGGCGGCCCGATGGTCGCTTTCGGCGGGGGCAACCCGCGGGCCGAGGACTACTCGCCGCTCCCGCTGCTGCGGGGACCCACCGGGATCCGGACCGCGGCCGGCTATCCGTTCGGCACCCGCCGCCTGGGCGGTGAGGCCGGCACCTTCTCCATCACCGACAAGGCCAGTGACGCGGAGATCGACGTCGCCATGCAGATCATGAACTGGGCCTTCTCGTTCGAGGGCTCCAACCACGTCACGCACGGCGCCAACCTGTGGCGCAAGGCCGAACCTGGCGAGGAGAACGTGCTGGGCGGCCAGGCCGCGGTCGTTGCCCTGGAACGCCCGGGAACGGGAGACGTCAAGTGGGAGTTCCCGGTCTTCTTCCCGACCCCGGACTTCGGCTTCGGCATCGGTTTCGAAGGCGAGGTGAACGTCCTGGAGCGGCTCCTGAACGTGTCGACCAGGGACGTGTACGAGCCGGTCAAGGACGCGACCGGCGTCAGCATGTTCTCGGACTTCATCTACCTGGCTCCGGACGACGCCCGCCGGGTCGCGCAGATCTCCGCGGAGCTGCGCACGTTCGTCGAGCAGCAGGCCGCCCTGTTCGTCACCGGAGAGCGCGACCTGGACGGCGACTGGGACGCCTACGTCAACGATCTGGTCAAGATCGGCCTGGCCGAGGTCACCTCGATCCTGCAGGCGACCCTGCAGTAACGTTCGGCGTTCGAATGTTTCTCGGGAGCCGCCGCCGTCGGCGGCTCCCCGCCTACCTTCCCGCCACACCAGGCGGTCCATGACGCTGTCTGAGCGGCGACCCGCCCTGGGACGGCCGCGCATCGACAAGCGGCCGTTCTCGACCGTTTTCAGAAAGCACTGGCAGCTCTACCTGCTGATGGCGATCCCGATCGCCTGGATGCTGATCTTCCTGTACGCGCCGATGTACGGCGTGGTGATCGCCTTCAAGAACTTCAGCGTGCTCAAGGGCATCCACGGGAGTCCCTGGGTGGGATTCCGGGAGTTCGAGCGCCTGTTGGGATCGTTCCAGTTCTGGAACATCGTCCGCAACACCGTCGTCATCGCGTTCGTGCGCATCGGCTTCGCGTTTCCGGCGGCGATCGTCCTGGCGCTGGCGCTGAACGAGATGCGCTGGATGAAGCTGCGGCGCGCGGTCCAGACGATCGCCTTCGCCCCGCACTTCATCTCGACCGTGGTGATGGCGGGGATGATCCTGACCTTCCTGGATCCGCGCTTCGGGTTCATCGGCTTCTTCTTCGACCTGCTCGGGATGGAGACGGTCAGCCTGATCGCCGATCCCTCGTACTTCGCGATCATCTACGCCCTCTCCGAGGTGTGGCAGCACATGGGCTTCGCGGCGGTCATCTACATCGCCGCCCTGTCAGCCGTCGACGTCGAGCTCTACGACGCGGCGCGGATCGACGGCGCATCGAAGCTGCAGAAGATCCGCAACGTCGACATCCCCGGCATCCGCGCCACCATCGTCATCCTGCTGATCCTGGAGATCGGCAGCGCGATGACGCTGGGATTCGAGAAGGTGTACCTGCTGCAGAACCCCCTCAACCTGGCTTCCTCGGAGATCATCGCCACCTACGTCTACAAGATCGGGGTCCTGAACACCAATTACAGCCTGGGCGCGGCCGTGGACCTGTTCAACGGCGTGATCAACCTGGCGCTCATCGTGTCGGCCAACCTGCTCTCCAGACGGCTGTCGGAGATCAGCCTGTGGTAGCCGGCACGCGCCGCATTGTGCGCAGCGACGGCGCGGGCGACCGCGCGTTCGACGTCCTCAACACGCTGCTGCTGGTCACGATCGGCCTCGCCATCGTCATCCCGGTGCTGAACGTGGTCGCCTCCTCGTTCTCAAGCTCGGACCACATCCTGGCCGGCGACGTCACCGTCTATCCGCGCGGCTTCACGCTGCTGAGCTACGAGCGCATCTTCCGCTACAAGCTGGTGCTCTCCGGTTTTCTCAACAGCCTGTTCTACGTGACGGCCGGCACCTCGCTCAACCTGGTGCTGACCGTGTTCCTGGCCTATCCCCTTTCGCGAAAGGACCTGCGCGGACTGGCGGTCATCGGCATCTTCGTGCTCATCCCCATGTTCTTCCGGGGCGGCATCGTGCCCACGTTCCTGGTGGTCAACTCGCTCGGCCTGGTCAACAGCCGCTGGGCGGTCATCCTGCCGGCGGGCCTGTCCATCTGGAACACCATCGTCGCGCGCACCTACTTCGCCAACCTGCCGCAGGAGCTCACCGAGGCGTCGGAGATCGACGGCTGCTCGGATCTCCGCTTCCTCGCCCAGGTGGTGCTGCCGCTGTCGCGGCCGATCCTGGCGGTGCTGGTGCTGTGGTACGCAATCGACCACTGGAACACCTACTTCAACGCCCTGCTGTACCTGTTCGACGAGTCGAAGTTCCCGCTGCAGCTCGTGCTGGCGCGGATCCTGATCATCAACGAGAGCATCATCGCGCAGGCCATGGCGGGGGGAGACATCGACATACGCACGCTGATGGAAAGCACGGAGATCTTGCAGACCCTCAAGTTCGCGCTTATCGTCGTGGCCAGCGTACCGATGATGATCCTCTATCCGTTCATCCAGAAGCACTTCGCCAAGGGCGTGATGATCGGCTCCATCAAGGGGTAGCGAGATGAGACTGGCGCTGCACATGCCGGGCGAGCCCGGCGAACGCTGGGACCTGGCCCGCCAGATCGGCGTCACCGACCTGGTGTGCGGCGTGCCGCTGGGTGCCGACGGGACGCCGGCGGCCGACCGCGAGGCGCTGAACAAGCTGTGCGACCGGGCCGCAGACGCCGGGTTGCGCCTGTCGGTGGTCGAGGGACCGACGCCGATGGAGGACGCCAAGCTCGGTCTGCCGGGGCGTGACCGCGAGGTCGACCGCTTCTGCCGGATGCTCGAGCACCTGTCCGCCGCTGGCGTGGAGGCGGTCTGCTGGAACTTCATGGCGGTCTTCGGCTGGCTGCGCACCGACAAGGCGGTGCCGGTGCGCGGCAACGCGCTTTCGTCTGCCTACGACCATGCCGCGATGGAGGCGCGCGGACCCGCTGCCGCCCGTGGTCTGAAGCCCAACGCGGACGGGCTGCTGATCAGCGAGGAGCAGCTCTGGGAGAACTTCGCCTGGTTCAGCGAGCGTGTCGTGCCGGCGGCGGAGGCGAACGGCGTGAAGCTGGCGCTGCATCCGGACGACCCGCCGCTGTCGCCGATACGCGGCGTGGGGCGGATCATGCGCAGCGTCGAGAACATCGAGCGTGCCATCAACCTGGTGCCGAGCCCGTGCAACGGCGTCACCTTCTGCCAGGGCAACTTCACGGCCATGGGAGCCGACATACCGGCGGCGATCCGCCGCTTCGGCGCGGACGGCAAGATCTTCTTCGTGCACTTCCGCGACGTGCGCGGCACCGCCTCGCGCTTCGTGGAGACCTTCCAGGACGACGGCCCGACCGACATGGCCGCGGCCGTGCGCGCCTATCGGGAAGTCGGCTTCGACGGCCCGGTCCGTCCCGATCACGTGCCGACCATGGCCGGTGAGCCCAACGACCACCCCGGCTACATGATGAAGGGCCGGCTGTTCGCGATCGGCTACCTGCGCGGTCTGCTGGAAGCGCTGGACCTCGCCGGATGAAGCTGCCCCGATGACGGTGAACCTTCTGGGCCGCGGCGTCAGGGTCGCGATCGACGACGCGCTGCGGCTCACGGTGTCGGGGCTCGACGGGGAGCCGTTGTGGGAGAGCTCCGCGAGCATGCGGCCGGCGGTCGTCGCGGACACCGGCGGCGGCGCACCGAGCCGCCTCGGCCTGGCCGACGCACGGGAGCGATCGGCCCGTCCGTTCGCCGATGGGCGCTACCGCGGGCAGCGGATCGCACTCTCCGGCTACCCCGGCGCGGACTTGGCGCTGGAGCTTGTCGTCGCGCTCGACGCGGACGACGACGAGCTCCTGATCGGCATCGAGCAGACCGGCGGCGAGCACGCCGTGCAGCGCGTCGAGCACCTGTACCGCTTCGAGCGGCCGGCCGCGCAGGGCGGCTTCCTGGTGCTGCCGCACGGCTCCGGCTACCTGGTCCCGGCCGACTGCCCGGACGCGCTGCCCGGCCGCGGGCCGGAGCCGATCCAGGTCGGCGGACGCTGGTCGCTGCCGATCTTCGGCCTGACCCGCGACGGCGCGGGGCTGTGCGCCACGGTGGACACGTGGTGGGACGCCGAGGTCCGCGCCCACCACCTGCCGGCCGACCGTTCGATCCTGGACTTCTCCTGGGCGGACGAGCTGGGCACCCTGGCCTATCCCCGGCGGCTGCTTCTCCACTTCGCGCGCGACCTGGACTACGTGGCGATGGCCAAGCGCTACCGCGTCGCCGCGCGGCGGCAGGGACTGGTGAGAACCCTGGAGGAGAAGGCGGACGAATCGCCCCGCATCCGCGAGTACGCCGGCAACGTCCTGTTCCGCTGGACGGAGTGGAACGGCGCGGACGCGAAGCGGGTGCTCGGCGACCTCCGCCGGCTGCGGGAGCTGGGTATCGGCGCCAACCTGTTCTATCCCAAGTGGGGCGGTCCGGACGGCCGGCCGCCGATCCAGAACCACCAGGCTTTCCTGGTCGACGAGCCCGGTGACGGCGGCTGGGGTCCGATGGTCGACTTCGCCAACCGCGCGCGCGAGCTGGGATGCCTTACTCAGGGATTCATCCGCCCGCGCGAGCAGAGCCCCGGCGTCACGGGCTATGACGAGTCGTTCTGGGCGGTGAACGCCGACGGATCCCGCTCGGACCATCTCGGCACCCACGCGGCGCTCGCGATCACCTCTGCGGCACTGGACGGCCTGGAGGAGCGAGGCCTCCCCTTCGACGTGCTTTACTTCGACGGGTACACGGCGGCCAGCACTCCGCCGCGCAACTTCTCGCCCGCCCATCCGGTGACGCGCCGGCAGGTGTTCGAACACCAGCAGGCCTGTTTCGACGAGACGCGCCGACGGGGGATCATCCCGGCCGGCGAGCTGCGCCAGTTCTGGGCCATCCCGCACTGCGACCACTTCTTCTTTACGGACTGGAGCGGCCACCGGCTGAGCGCCCGCGTGGACGACGAGGCCGCCGAGCATCGGCCGGTGGGCGAGCCGATCCCGTTGTGCCAGCTCGTGTTCCATGACTGCTGCATGTCCGGTTTCTCGGGCGACCCCGGCCAGGGAGCGTTCTACGACTGGTTCCCCAGCCGCTCTCATCGGCTGTACGAGCTGATGTACGGGGCGCCGCCGTCCTGGAACTGGATGCTGTCGCCGCGCGACGGCTACCCGGTCCCGGTCGCCGACTGGCAGAGCGGCCGCACCGCACGCGCGCTCGCGTGGCTGCGCACGTGGCGCGCGTTCTACCGCTCGATCGCCCTGTCGGAGATGACCGCCCACCGGCTGCTCTCCCCGGACGGCACGCTGCAGCGCACGGAGTTCGCCTGCGGCATCGCCGCCGAGTTCGACCTGCCCGGCGAACGCTTCCGGATCCTCGGATCGCCCGACTTCGACGGCACTTGGCAAATCCCGGTATCGCCATGAAGTCCCGCATCGGGGGCAATCACGCGCTGACGGAGTGTCGGTCAGCCCTGGGCTTCTGTGCTGCGCCGGGGCTCCGAGGCGGTAGGCCAAGGGGCAGTGCGCACCAACACCGCCTCGCGCAATCCTTCCAGGAGTCCTTCGAGTCGCGCCAGCCCACGCTCCTGCGTGCGCATCCGTTCGTCGAGGCCGCGGATGTCCGTGCGCAGCTCGTCGCGCAACGCGTCGCGCGCAGCATGGATCTCGCCGCGCAGCTCGTTGCACACCGTTCCCGTCTCCCGGGCGATTTCGCGCCGCAGGTCGGTGCGGACAGCGCGCAAGGCGGTCAGCATGAGCGAAGCCAGCGCTACCCCTACCGCCAGGATGCCGATCAATTCGGCGCTCACGTTCGCGCCTCATCTCGAGTCATGGCTTCCTCCCTCGTTCTAACGCTCCGCGGCGCAGGCCGTCAACCAGACGGGCTTCGGCCCACGCTCACCTCGTAAAACGCCGGGAGGTCCGTCGCGCTTCAGGATGGGATCCGAACGTGCCAGTATCGAACAGCTCGGACGTGACAGGAGGATGGCGACATGAGGATCGTGGACGTGCGGATCCACCAGGTTGTGGTGCCGATGCGGCCCGGAGTCGTGCACTCTGAGGGAGTCGACGACAAGCTGTGTGCGCCCGACCCGGTGACCGGCCGCTCGCTGAACTTCTGGGAGTTCCCCAAGTGGATCATCGAGCTGGAAGCGGACAGCGGCCTGGTCGGGTTGGGTGAACCGCGCCGCGGCGACCTCTACGGTCCGCTGCGCGAGCAGGCCGACCTGCTGATCGGCAAGGAGCTGATCGACCTGCCGATCGGCAACCTGCCGCTGCCCCACTCCGACGACTACGAGTCGTACATCATCTACGAAGCGTACGAGATGGCGTGGCTCGACCTGCTCGGCAGGCACCTGGGCGTGCCGGTCCACCACCTGCTGGGCGGCAAGAAGATCGACCGCGTCCCGGTGGACTTCTGGATGGGCCGCGGCACGCCGGAAGACACCGCCGCGCGGGCGCGAACCGGGCTCGACCTGGGCTTCCGGGGCATGAAGATGAAGTGCGCGCTCGGCGACCCGATCGCGGAACGCGTGGCGGCCGTCCGCGAGGTGGCCCCGCACTTCCCGATCGTGCTCGACCCGAACGAACGGTTCCACCATCCGGAAGGGACACGCGAGGTGTCGCGCTCGCTGGACGGCCTGGACCGCGTCACCTTCGAGAGCCCCATGCCGCAGGACCGCCTTGACTGGTACGCCGAGGTGCGCGGGACCATCCCGCAGCCGGTGGCGCTGCACCTGACCTCGATCACGGACCTGCTGCCGGCGGTCCGCGCGGAGGCCGCCGACTGCTACAACCTCCTCGGTCCGCTCAAGGAGTTCGTCGAGTGGGCGACCCTCACGCGCAAGGCCGGGCTGCCGACCTGGCGCGGCACCGGCGTCGACCTGGGGGTGCGCGACATGTCGAGCGTGCACGCCGCGGCGGCGGCCGGGTGCGAGCTGCCGTGCGACATCATCGGCAGCCTGCTGCGCGAGGACGACCTGATCGTCGATCCGATCCCGTTCGAGGACGGCCTGCTGGTAGTGCCGGACGCGCCCGGCCTGGGGGTGGAGTTGGACCGGGATGCCATGGCCCACTATGCCGTCCCGATCGAGGAGGCCGCGGCATGAGCCCGGCCAACCTGCGGGCGGCGTACCTGTTCTGCTATCCGTGGGACTTCGCCGACGAAGGGATCGAGCAGCTCGTCGGCCGCGCCCACGACCTGGGCGTCACCCACCTGGCGGTCGCCAGCCTCTACCACGCCGGCTTCTTCTTCTATCCCCACAACCCGCGCCGCAAGGTGCACATGCTGGAGGACGGGGTGGCCTACTACCGTCCCGACCCGGCGTGCTACCCCGCCGGGCTCACGCCACAGGTGGCCGCCGTCAGCGGCGACCGGGACCTGTTCGGCGACATTTGCGAGGCGGCCTCTCGCGCCGGGCTGCGGATGTGCTCCTGGACAGTGCTGCTGCACAACTCGCGCATCGGCCTGGCACACCCCGAGCTGACCATTCACAACGCGTTCGGCGACAGCTACCCGCACGCGCTCACCCCCGGCCATCCCACGGCGGCGGCGTTCGCCCGCGGCGTGATCCGCGACCTGTCCTCCCGCTATCCGCTGGACACGATCATGCTGGAGGCGGCCGACTACCGCTCCCGCGCCCACGGCGGCTCCTGGGTCGGCGGCCACCACCACGAGCGGCAGGGGACGCACCTGCGCGATCTGGAGACCGCCCTGCTGGACGTGTCGTTCAACCCGGCGGACATGGCCGGCGCGGAGCGGGACGGCGTCGACGCGACCGCGCTGCGGGAGGCCGTGCGCGCGCACCTGGAGGCGTACCTGGCCGTCGCGCCCGACGTGCCCGCCGATCTACCCGATACGCTTGCGGCATTCGGCCGCGTGCATCCTGCCCTGGAAGACTACGAGCGCTCGCTGCAAGCGAACGAGGCGCGGCTCCTGCAGGAATTCAGGCAGGAGGCCGAGCCGCACGGCGTGCGGCTGATGGGCTCGGCCGATCCGGCCGTGCAACTGGTGATGGGCGGCGCGTACGGCCAGCCGCCAGAGCGGACCGCGGCGATCGCCCGCGACGCCCGCGACGGGCTCGGCCGTGGCCAGGAGCTGATCGTGCTGCTCCGCATGGGGTTCTACGGCGGCCCGCAGTACGGCACGCCGATCGTCACCGAGCAGGCGATGGTGGACAGCGTACGCGCCGTGGCAGATGCCGGCGCCCACGCGGTGGGGTTCTACAACTACGCCGAGGCGCCCACCCGCTGCGTCGACTGGATCGCGCCCGCGCTGCGCGCGGCCGGCCTGAAGAGCTGACCAGGCGAAACGGCAGGCCGTGCAGTACACCTGCCTGGGCACCTCGCACCTGCGGGTCTCCCGTCTCTGCCTGGGAACCGTGTTCCGCAGCGAGCCGGATACGGCGACCGGCATCGCCACCATCCACGCCGCCGCCGAGCACGGCTGCAACTTCCTGGACTGCGCCGACTTCTACGGCACGGGCCGCTCCGAGCGGATCGTCGGCGCGGCGGTCAAGGGGCAGCGTGACGGCTTCGTCGTCACCACCAAGGTCGGCTCGCCGATGCCCGGCGCCGCGGGGGGCTTGAAGCGCGATTACATCCTGCGCGCCTGCGAGGCGAGCTTGCGGCGCCTGGACACCGACTACATCGACTGCTACCTCTGCCACTTCCCCGACCCGGACACGCCGCTCGACGAGACGCTGTCCGCCTTCGACCGCCTGGTGACCGATGGCAAGGTGCGTTATCCGGGGGTGAGCAACTTCAGCGCGGCGCAGGTGCTGGAATCGGCAAGGATCAGCCGGGAATGCGGCTGGGCCGGCTACGTCTGCAACCAAGTGGGCTACAGCCTGCTCGACCGGCGCATCGAGGAGGAGCTGCTGCCGGCGATCGAGCCGGCCGGCATCGGCGTCACCGCATTCGCGACCACGGCGATCGGCCTGCTGGCCGGCCGCTACCGCTACGGCCGGCCGCCCCCGGCCGGCACCTCCTGGCACCGCGGCCCGTACAACTTCCGCGCCGCCATGACCCCGGCGGTCGGCCGCGTGATCGATGCCGTCCTGGACATCGCCCGCCGCTTTGGCACCTCCCCCACCCGCGTCGCCACCGCCTGGTGCCTGCGCCTGCCGGCCGTGAACGCCGCCATCATCGGCACCGACACGCCCGAGCAGGTGCGGCAGAACTTCGGAGACGCCGACTGGGAGCTGCCCGCGGAGGCGGCCGCGGAGCTGGACCGGTGCTCGGCCGGGCTCAAGATGGCGATCCGCAAGGACTGCCCGCAGGGCTGGGTGCCGGACGAGCCCTGACCGCAGCGGCCGATGTCGACGCCTCGAAGCCTCGGGCGTTGCCGGTCGGCACCGCATGGACCTGGCCATCGCTCAAAGAGTGCGCATTGATCGACGACGCTTGTTGCAGGAGGAAGCATCCTCGTCTATTCTTACTGTACAGAATTGCAGGAGTCCAAGACATGGAGTTTGCGAAGCTCACGAGCCGCGGCCAGACCACCATCCCGAAAGCCATCCGTGAAGCGGCGTCGTTGCGGCGGGGAGACGTGATCGCCTTCGAGATTGCTGGCGACCATGTGGTACTGCGCAAGGTGCACTCCGAACGAGATGATTACCTACGCGGCCTTGCGGACACGATGGACGAGTGGGCAACCGCGGAGGACGAGGACGCTTGGCGTGACCTTTGACCCGTTGGATGTCGTGGTGGTGCCGTTCCCATTCAGCGACCGGCGGGCGACGAAGCGCAGGCCGGCACTCGTCGTCTCCTCGACGGCATTCAACCGGGCTCACGCGCACGCGATCTTGACGATGATCACGTCGACCACCCGCGACCGGTGGCAGAGCGACGTGCCGATAGATGACTGGCGGAAGGCCGGTCTCACCACAGCATGTCGCGTGCGCTTCAAGGTGTTCACGCTCGACAACTTCCGTGTGTTGCGCCGGCTAGGCAGGCTGTCGGCGCGCGACGGCGAGGCCGTCGTGCGCTCGCTCGCACGTCATCTCACGATGGGACTCTGACCACGTGCCCCGCCCGCTACTTCAGCGATCCGATCAACGCCCCCTTCACGAAGTAGCGCTGGATGAACGGGTAGATGCAGACGATCGGCACGATCGAGACGATGATCGACGCCGCCTGGAACGCCTGCACCGGCACCGGCTCCTGCCGCTCGCGCTCCATGATGCTGCGCTCCATCTGCTCGCGCAGCGACTGGACGTCGACCTCGACCAACAGGCGCCTCAGGAACAGGGTGAGCGGCTGCAGGTCCTCGTCGTTCATGAACAGCAGCGGCCGGAAGAAGTCGTTCCAGATCAATACGATCTGAAACAGCGCCCCGAAGGCGACCACCGGCTTCGACAGGGGCAGATAGATCCGGAACAGGATGTAGAGGTCGTTGGCGCCGTCGATGTGGGCCGCTTCGCGCAGCTCGGTGCCCAGGCCGAGAAAGTAGGTGCGAAAGACGACGGTGGTGAACACCGCGATCGCGCCCGGCAGCACCATCACCCACATGGTGTCGATCATGCCGAGCGACCGGTACACCAGGTACATGGGAACGAGCCCGCCGGAGAAGAACATGGGGATCACGTGGAAGATCATCACCCCCCGGTTGAGCCAGAATCCCCGCACCGCCAGCGGATACGCGACGATCGACGTCGCCAGCACGAAGATCACGGTCCCGATCGCTGCGTAGCGCAGGGAGTTGTAGTAGGCGCGCACCATGCCCTCGTCGCTGAACACGAACCGGTAGGCGTCGATGTTCACCCCCGACGGATACAGCGCCACGGCCCCGCTCGCGATCCCGGCCGCGTCGCTCAACGACACGGCCACGATGTGAATGAACGGGTACACGGTCAACGCAGCGAGCAGGAACAGAACCGCGACGTTGCCGTAGTCGAACAGCGTCACCGGGAAAAGCGCCAGGTGCTTCTCTTTCACGCCTGCATGCATCCCGTGCCCATCCCTACCAGAGGCTGTGGCCGGCGACGCGCCGGGCCAGCAGGTTGACCGCGACCATGAAGATCAGGCTGACGACCGAGTTGAACAGCCCCACCGCCGTGCCGAACGCGAACTGCCCGCCCTCCAGCGCCAGACGGTAGACGAAGGTCTGGATCACGTCGGCGGTTTCATAGGTGGCCGGCGAGTACATCAGGAAGACCTTCTCGAAGCCGACGTTGATGATGCCGACCGTGCTCAGGATCAGGAGCACCATGACGTACGGCAGCAGGTGCGGGAGGGTGATGAAGCGGGCCATCTGCAGGCGGCCCGCACCCTCGACGATGGAGCTCTCGTACAACTCCGGGTCGATCCCGGAAAGCGCCGCCAGGTAGATGATCGTGCTGAAGCCGATCCCCTGCCAGACACCGGATCCTATGTAGATGGTGCGAAACCAGCCCGGTTTGGCGAAGTAGCTGACCTGCTCGCCGCCCAGTGCGGCCACCAGGCGATTGACCACCCCGTCGTATGCCAGGAGCTCCTTGAGCATGCCGATGATGACGACGACCGCGATGAAGTGAGGGAGATACGTGATGGTCTGCACCGCGCGCTTGTAGCCGGCCGACCGCACCTCGTTGAGCAGCAGCGCCAGCAGGATCGGCGGCCAGAACCCCCAGACGATGGACAGGAAGCCGAGCAGCACCGTATTGCGTATGAGGCGCCAGAAGAACGGGTTCTTGAAGAAGAGCTCGAAGTTGTGGAACCCGACCCAGGGGCTGCCCAGGATGCCGGCGGTGAAGTCGTAGCGCTTGAACGCCAGCAGGACGCCGTACATGGGCAGGTAGCTGAAGAGGAAGACCAGGACCACTCCCACGGCGGTCATCGCGTAGAGATACTTCTCATGGCCGAAATTCCTGGCGATCCGGTCGAGCCGGGTGCCACCCTTGGCCGGACCTCCTGACGCTGTTACCGTGTCCGCGCTTGTGTCCGACGCCATGTCAGCGCTCTCCACACCACCGACCTGGATGGTGGTGATCCGCGTCTACGGCAGCATCCTGTACGCCACCGGACGCTGGCCGGAAGCCGCCGTGGGATCGGCCGCAACGCCGCTTACCGAAGGGCATATCGACGCGTGGTTCGAGGACTGCGCCCGGCACGGCGTGGCGGCGGTGCTGTGGCAGGCCAACTGCGGGGGCACCCTCACCTACCCGAGCGCCCATGTGCCGCTGGCCGGAGACCCGCCGCTGCCGCCGCGGTTCCGCATTGGCGCCGAGCCGCACGAGCAGGGCTGGACAGCCGGCGACTGGGCGTGGCTGGGCGAGCAGTGCCGGCGCTTCGACACGCTGGAGGCGGCGGTACGGGCCGCGCACCGGCACGGCGTCGCCCTGATCCTCAACTTCAGCGTGTTCGACCTGCCCGGCGTCTGGTGCACGGCGGAGAGCTGGCCGGGCGGCTCCCCGCTCTTCGACCGGGACCTGTGGCTGTGGTCTCGCGATCAGCGGACGCGGCTGGAAGGGATCCCCTGCTACGGCGATCCGCGCCTGCGCGAGCTGCGGCTCGCCGAGGTTCGGGAGGCGCTCGACCGCGGGGTCGACGGCATCGCCCTGGGCTTCTTCAGCCACTGCGATGCCGCGGCCGGCGACGAACCGCACCGCTTCGGATTCAACCCGTGCGTAGTGGAGGAGTTCAGGGAGCGATACGGCGTCGACGTACTGCGCGAGCCGTTCGATACCGCTGCGTGGTACGCCCTGCACGGCGAGCATTTTACCCGGTTCGTGCAGGCGGTGAGCGCCGAAACCCGGCGCCGCGGCCGCGCGCTGCTGGGCTACGCGCGCACCGACGGCATCCACGGCTGGGCCGGTCGGGGCACTCCCGTGATCTCGCAGGGGATGGCCGCCGGCGGCGTGCACCGGTTCGACGCCCGGACCGGGCGCTCGAGCGATCAGCCGGCGGCCGGCTTTCACGTCGACTACGAACGGTGGGGCCGGGAGGGGCTGGTCGACGCCCTGGTGGCGCTGCCGCCGCCGTATCCGCACGGCCTTGACGCCGCCGCCGCGATGCGGGAAGCGGCCGGCGTGCCGGTGCTGGTGTGGCGCAAGATTATCGCCTGCGACCCCGATCTTCCCGCAGACAAGCGCGCGGAGATCACGGCCGTGCGCGACGGTTCCGTGGACGGATACGTGCTGCACTTCATGTACTGGACCGACTGCCGCCACCCGCGCGGCGACTACAACCACCCGGCCTCGTTGCTTGGGTAGACACCGGGCGCCGTTCAGACCTCCCCCTGTACTGACGCGCTGTACTCGTTCTCGATCCGCTCCTGTTCGGCTTCGTCGATGAACCCGAGATTGGTCAGGTGACGCAGCGCCGCCAGAAAGCCTGCCTGCAGGCGCTTCGCCACCTGACCGACTCCTTCCATGGTGTCGAGCTGGGTCGTCACCATGGATACCGTGCGCTGGACCAGATCAGACGGCATGAGCAACATCGCCGCGAAGGCGTTCGCTCGCCGCTCGATGTCACGCGGCGCCCAAGGTCCGCTGGCCATTGCCAGCCGGCTCCCCGCCTCGCGGTCGAACAGCAAGTGACAGAGCTCGTGTGCCAGGGTAAATCGCCTGCCCGACGGGTAGGCATTGGCGTCATTACGCGTGTTGAAGAGTATTCCAGCCCGATGCTGCGGCCCGACGATGGAGACTCCTCGAATCCTGTCGTCCGACAAGCGTAACAGCCCGCGCGTAACGCCCAGGTGATCGACCATCCCTTCGATGTCGACAGACTCACCCTTCGCGAATCTCATGTCGAACCGCTCGTGAAGCTCGTCCGCGAGCTCATAGCCCTGAGACCAGGAAGTCGAACCGGAGTCCTCGACCGGGGCTGATCGGCATATCGCGCGCGTCCCTTCCGATTCGCCGTCCAGCGAGTAAAGGTCGACCATCTTCCGAGCGATCTGTTCCACGTCTTCCTTGCTGACGTCGGGTGCGAGCGACCCAAACATCAGAGCCGCATGACAGGAACCGACGACGACAAGCGGCGACTCGCGCGGGACATCCAACATCGCCTGGCGCTGCGGTTCGCCGATACTCGACAGGGCTCGGCTTGCCCGATGCCATCCGGATCGGATGGCGTGCTCGTCCGCTCCGAGCCCGGCCAGCCACATGAGCCGTCGCCCGGACTTGGCTGCTGACTTCAGCGCTCGAAGCGCCTTGCACAGCGCCCTGACTCGATCGGCATCCGGCGTCAACGACAAGAGATATTCGCTTGCGCCTGACAGGACCTCGTGGAGTGGATCGGCGACTTGGTGCGGCAGCAACGTGCTGGAGCCTCTCTCCGACTCCATAAAGCTGAAGTGCTGGGGCGTCCCGTCGCTACGGGCTGGCCCCCAGGACACTTCGACCGAGTCTCGCAAGCGCCTCAGAATGACATCGGGGAACAAGCCACCTTCGTTCGCCGACCGAATCGCGTGCCTGGCCCACCAGTTTTGCCACTCTGTTTCCCACTGTGAGGCCTTCGCGTCATCGTCTTCCACGGCAGGCGGCGGAAACCGAGTTGCGCGGAGCGATGCCCAAGCGGTATCACCGTCGTTCCGTACGGGCAGTCGCTCCTCGTGGAGCAGGGGATTCCAGTTACGGGCGAACCACTCGATGAGCGGGAGGAGATACCAATGCACTGAATCGATGCGCTCGCCTTCCTCGACATGAGCGCACAGGTTCCTGCCTCCGACCCAGATCTGAAAGCATCCCCAGGAGAGGCTGATCTCCCGATTGGCGCCGTACCCTTGGTCGGGATCGGGAGAAAACGCCATTCGCAAGGCAAACACGCTGGTGTCGCCGGCCAGTCTCTCCCATCGAGTAGCCATAGTTACCGGATCAATCCCAGTGCCTCCGCACGTCGCGCCGCCGCAGACATCCTTCCCTTACCCATTTGCGTCGCAGTGTCTCCGGAACCTCGACCCAGCCGACCGGGTACCCATGCCACACACCGGCTCGATGCTCCTGTGCACAATACGCTCTCCCTTCATGCACCGCATAACGCTTGCCGTTCGCCGGCTCGCTTCGGCTGAGCAACCGAGCAGCCGTCTCCTGGTCGATCTCCTTGGGACAGAGCGTTCCCTGGCGACCGCGCTGCCACGGTTCCCTGTGCTTCGGACTGCCACAGTACCGCATCTGCTTGAAGATGACGGCGAGGCTCCATAGTGAAATGAGCCTCGCCGTTCGATCGCCGTTCGATCGCCGTTCCGGTGTGCGGCTACCTGCCGGCCGCTTCCTGGTACAGCGCGATCAGGTCGCCGGTGCCGAGCTCTTCGAGGCGAGCCTTGTAGGCGTCGTAGTTGGACAGCGGCTCCTCGCCGAAGATGAACTTGATCGTCATCTCGTGCGCGTAGGTGTCCAGGATCGTCTTGAGCTGCCCGGCCTGCTCCTGAGCCTCGGCCGCAAAACGCACGATGGGCTGCGGGTCGGTCTGCGTGCTGCCCTGCTCCTGGTACATGAAGGACTCGCGGATGAACTGCGCGTAGTCGCCGTCGGAGGCGCCGTCGTGCAACTCGAAGAAGATGCCGTCCACGCTGATGGAGCTGAAGTTGTTCTCCGACCGGAAGAAGTTGTAGACGTTGCGGTAGTAGTCGATCGACGCCCACTTGCCGTCCGGATTGTACGGCGTCTTGATGTCCGGATGGATGAAGCGGTACGTGCCGTCGACGATGTCCCACTCCTCGCCGGGAGCTCCAAGCGTCATCTGGATGCTGACCGCGGGATCGGCGATGAAGTCCTTGAGAGCGATGATCTCGCGGATGTAGTCCGACTTGGCGTTGATCAGCCACGGCGGTCCATGCACGTTGGTCGGCGCCTTGTTGCCGGTCCAGCCGCGCGGCCCGTCGGCCGAGATGCGCGGCACCGGATGCGCCTCTACCCAGTGCTTGCCCGGGCCGTAGTTGGGGTTGTTGCCCGGGTTCTCGATGAACCAGTTGCCGGTCGCCGACCACCACCACGCGAAGAAGGTCCTGTCGTTGATCCAGTCCTGCACCCACTGCTCATAGGAGGTGGTGGTGGCGTCCGGGTTCAACAGGCCTTCGCTGTAGAGCTTGGCCATGTACTCGACGTAGTACTGGTAGTTGTCCTCCGCCGGGCCGTACACCCAGTCGTCCACGTCGTGGTTGTAGTAGATGGTAGGACCGGTGCGGAACGTCGGCGCAGCCAGGTTGATCAGCGTGATGACGCCGCCCTGGGTGAAGGGGCCGACCGGGAACGAGTTGGGGAACTCGTTCTTGAGCAGCGTGAAGGCGTCATGCATGTCGTCCCAGGTTTCCGGCTGCAGGTCGTACTTCTGCCACAGGTCGTGCCGGTACGGCAGGAACTGGTTGAACGGGAAGTAGAACTGGTTGACCTGCCAGAAGCCGTACAGCTTGCCGTCGTAGAGCAGCAGATTGAGGTTCGGCTCCTCCTCGACCAGCTTCGCGTAGTTCGGCATCAGGTCCTGGTACTCCATGATGTCCACGAAGATGCCCTTGTCCCCGAACGACTCGAAGTCGGCGCGCGTCCAACCCGAGCCCTGCGGAAACAGCATGTCCGGCAGGTCCCCGCTCTGCAGCATGAGGTTGTACTTGGCCTCCCGCGCTCCTTGCGGGATCTGCGTGACGTCGAGCACGATGTTGGTCTGCTCCTGCAGCCACTGGAAGCCGAGGTGACCGTCCTGGGCCCACTCGTAGGCCCCTTCGCTGGGATGCTCGGTCAGGGCGACGGTAATGGTGATCTGCTCTTCCAGGGGAAAGGTGATCGGTCCGCCCTCCTCCATCGCCGTGCCTTCGGTCTCGCCGGCGGCCCAGCCGAGCACGCTCGCGAGTGCGAGCAATGCCACGATGTAGAACGCTCTTTTCATGCGTCTCCTCCTAGCCCGAGTTTCGGGCGTTCCCGATCGGGACAGCATGGACCCTCTGAGCGGCGCGTTCAAGCGCGGGCGCGGTGTCGGCGTGACCGTCAAGGGCTGACGTCGTGGACCACGGCGCTGGCGATGACCTCCCGGAAACGGTCGAGCGGCATGCCGACCGAGCGGACCCAGCGCCAGATGCACTCCATGAGCTCCATGCTGTAGTCGCAGACCAGCTCCGGCTTGCCCTTCTCCCACGGCTCGGGAGGCCACACCGTGTGGCCGAGCTTTGTGCACACCTGGATGCGCCGGTCGTCGAGCCTGAGGCCGATGCGCCGGCGGTCGATCCACTGCGCGTGCCGGCGCGCCTGGAACATCGCGGCGCCGGTGCCGTCCGGCAGCTCGAACAGCCATGCCTCGACGTCGGTGCCGGGCAGCGGGATCACCTCGTGCCCGCGATGGCCGTACAGCAGGCGGGAGTCGTGCACGGTCATCTCGAAGCGCATCCTCGGCGCCCGCCCGAGCGGCAGGTACTGCGCGAAGGCGCCGCCGTAGCCGGGGACGCATCCCTCGAACGACTCGCCCCAGAGCTCGGAGTGCACGGTGTCCAGGTCGAGGGCCAGCCGGTTCGCCGCGACGTGGCGATGGAACTCGGCTGTCAGCCCCTCGTAGAAGCGGGTGACCGATCCGTCGAAGTCGGTGGTGAACCGCAGGGCGTAGGGCGCGCCCAGCGCCTCGACGGCCGCGTCGGTCAGGTACCGCGGTCCGCCGAGCTGCACGAACAGCGTCGGCTCCGGCCGGTTGCGCAGATCCGCGAGCCAGCGCTCCTTTACTTCCCGCTCCATGCGGACGAAAAGGTCCAGGTTGTCGGCGCGCACCTGCTCGTCCGACAGCACCTCGTAGCAACACGGGTGGATGAGGAAGATGATCGAGCCGCAGGCGCGCTCCCCGTTTCCGCCGCTCATCGGCCGGACAGGCTACCATGCCGCCCGTGGCTCGCACGCGTGTGATCGACCGCATCGTCTTCCTGTTCCATCCGGCCTGCTGGGCCATGAGCGAGGCGCCCGATCCCGAGTACCTGGAGACGTACGGCGTGCGCCGCTCCTGGTGGTACGCCGCGCGCAATCGCGAGCGCCGGGTCGTCGCCCTGCAGAAGGAGTTCATCTCGGCGATGCGGCCGAACGAGCTGCTGTACCTGCACCCGATCGGCGACAGCGGCCTGATGCGCGACCTGGAGCGGCACGCGCTCGACACGCTGGGCGACCGATGCCTGGTCGAGCGCGGCGCGGTGATCACCGAGCCGGCAGGCCTGGACGGCGTGCCGGAGCCGATCCGTCACGTGCTGCACGACCCCGACCATGCCGGCTGCGCGGCGTACTGGGCGAGCATTCCGGCGGAACATCGCGCGCCCATCCGGTCCGAGATCGAGGCCACGTGCGCGCGCGATGGCTACGCCTGGGGGACCGGCGCCCTGAAGGTGATCGCCAACAATTACCTGTACGCCCGCTTTCTGGAGACCGAGATGGCGGCACGCGGCTTCACCTGTGACCCACACACGGTCACCGCCGTGGCCTTCGGTGAGGGGTTCGAGCAGTGCGCGATGACCTGGAAGGCGATGATCCCGCCCATCCTGGGTTGGCGGCACCCGGTGGAGAACGACTACGACCTGTCGGTGAGCGGCGCGCCGGTGCTCGGGGGCGCGCGCTTCGTGGAGCGCCTCGCCCTCGACCACGACGTGCGGCTGTTCCTGTGGGAGCTGCCGAACGCGCTGCAGCTCGGCTTCTACGCGCGGGCGCGCTGCCGGCTCGCCGACCCGCACTACGCCGCCCACGTCGACCCGGACGGCGAGGTCCTGGAGGTGCGCGACATCCGCGACCGGGTCCTCGCGCCCGGTCGGGACGCTGCCCTGACGGAACCGGACGGCAGGCTGGCGGTGCCGGTGCTGTCGGGCGTCCGCAAGTACCGTGAGGACGACTGCTACGTCGTCGGCTGCAGCACCCGCTACGAGCGGTTCCGCGATCTGCTGGCCGGCGCCGCCGTGCGCGAGCACGTGCCGGCGCCCGACTCCTGACATACACTGCGCGCATGGCCACCACCACTCCGCTCACGATCGGCGACGGCTCGGGCTGGCACTTCGTCAACGGCGCCTGGACGGATGGCGGCGACGGCGCGCTGACGATTCCGCCCGACCTGGCTGACGCCGAGATCGCTCCCCTGCAGGGCGCGCACTTCGCGTTCGACCGCAACCATGCCCTGCAGGACTGCCGGGTCAGCTTCGACTTCCTGCTGCGCGGTCACAGCGACACCGGCATCATCCTGCGCGCCCGCGACGAGTCCCACTTCTACCTCGTGCACTTTCCCAACTGCGCCCAGGCGTCGCGCGCGCAGCACTTCTGGGCGGCGCTGTCGAAGATGGGCGACGCCGGCTACCTCGAGCTGATCCGGCTGCAGATGCTCCCCCGCGTGCCGAGCACCAACGGCATCCGGATGCGCTGCGAGATCACGCTGCAGGGCGACCGCTTCAGTGTGCGCGTCGGCGACTACGGCCGCTTCGAGGTACGCGACGGCACGTACGCCGGCCCCGGCGCCGTCGGCGCATACCTGTTCGGAAAGGCGGAGCTCGGCAACGTCCGCGTCGAGGGGAGATCCGCGCCGCCGGTCTGGCGCTCCGGGTTCGAGCACCCCACCAACTGGTGGCACCCGCTGCCGGCCGGGCCCGGGTACTGGCAGCAGCCCACCGACATCAAGCGCTTCGACGACGGAGACCTGCTGATGCTCGTGAACGTGCAGGACGACACCTCGGACGCCCTCACCGCGCATGCGCAGCCGTTCCTGACCCGTTCGGCCGACGAGGGCCGCACCTGGTCGGAGCTGCAACCGCTCGGCCTGGGCGAGCTGGCCAGCTCCTGGTCGCCGGCGCGCATGCACCTCACCCCGCGGGGACGCCTGATCGCCATGCTGCCGGGCACGGACCACAAGCTGGTGTACGAGTCGGGCGACCGCGGCCGCACCTGGAGCGAGGCCGGCACGACCAACCTGCACGTCGGGCCGCCCAAGGATCCGCCGGTGCAGAGCCTGGCGCCGATGGGCTTCCTGAACCTGGCCGACGGCGGCGTCCTGGCCTTCCTGCTGCTCGGCAAGGACATGCACGACAACCCGTTGCCGCTCCATACCTGGGGCTCCTGGCACTGCCAGGCGTTCTGCGCGCGAAGCGACGACGACGGCGCCACCTGGAGCGCGCCGGTGAACGTCGACACGCCCGGCTTCCTCGACGACGGCACGCCGATGGAGGGCAACCTGGACCTCACCGAGTGCACGGCGACGGAGCTCGGCTCGGGCCGCGTCGTCGCCTACATGCGCCCGATCTACTCCCCCGTGATGTGGGAGAGCTGGTCGGACGACGGCGGCCGCACCTGGGGACCGGCGGTGCGCGGGCCGTTCGCCGGCTACGCCTCGCCCAACATGGTGCGCACCGCCTCCGGGGCGCTGCTGATCGCCCACCGCATGCCGGGGCTGACCCTGCACTGCAGCCACGACGACGGGCTGACCTGGGACCAGGGCACGATGATCGACACCGGCCTGTGGGCGATGGGCTCGATGGTCGAGGTCGCCCCGGACGAGGTCCTCTACGTGTACTGGGACACCTTCAAGACCCTGGCCCGCGCGCAGCGGATCCGCGTCACCCCAGCCGGGCTCGAGCCGGTCCGCCCCACGTAGCGGCTACTCCTGGAGGCTCCACCGGCGCACCCCACTCACGGGATCTTGTTCTCCAGGAACATGGTCACCCCCATTTCCTCGAAGTGGGAGGTGTCGTCGCCGGCCGCCACGCGCATGCAGGCGCGCACACCGGTGCCCTGCAGGTCGTTGGCCACGTAGGCGACGCAGTCTTCGACCGTCTTGAGGGCGTGGTTGGGATAGCGCCGTATGTCGAGCGTCATGTCGGAGGGACCGAAGGTGACGAAGTCGACCCCGGGCCGGACCAGGCGGCGCGCCGCGGTGGCCGCGGTGATGGACTCGATCTGCATGGCGAGCACGCCGGTGCGGTGCCAGAGCTCGATGTACTCGTCGAGCGTCTGGTCGATGAAGCGATAACGGTCCTGGCCGCCCATGCTGCGAACGCCGTCCGGCGGGTAGTAGAAGTTGGCCACCGCCTCGTCCACCGTGGCCTCCAGCTCCACCTGCGGCACCTCGATGCCGGCCGGGCCCAGGTCCAGCAGGTTGCCGATCAGGAAGGTGAGGCGCGTGTGCTTGATGCGCAGCACCACCGGCATCGACAGCTCGGCGGCGATCTTGCAGAAATCGCGCAGCCTGACCTCCGCGAAGGCCGAGTGCTGGGCGTCGACCTGGAACCAGTCGTAGCGGTGGCGGGCGGCGAGCTGCGCCAGCCGCGGGCGGTCGGAGAACATCGGCACCGCGGCGCCGACGAGCGGAGCGCCCGAGCGGACCTTGTCCTTGAGGGTGGTCTGATCATCTGCCATGGCGCGGACATCAGACACCCGCCGCCGGCCGCAGGTCAAACCCGGTGCGCGCGCCGGCTCAGCGGCGCAGGACGCCCGAATCGCCCCCTGAATGCGCGGGCGGGTCGCAGGGCGAAGAGAGGGCCGTGCGGAGGGTCGCGAAGCGGGCCGGTTGGAGACGCAGCGCGCGGCGGTGTTGCAGGGCGCCTCCACCGCGGCGCTGGTGCAGGCCGCGCTGGGGTGCCGCGACGAAGCGCATCTGCTACGGCTGGTGTCGGATCGGAGGTAGTTCTCAGCGACGCGGGGCGTCGTTGGCCGCGGCCAGGATCGCGTTCTCCGCGGGCAGCTCCCAGACCTCGTTGAAGGCGTATGGGCGAGGCCGCCGCGGCCTGTGGTCCGGCGGCGCAACCGCGGGATCGATGAGCTCGAACCGGTCGCGGCCGCGCGGCCGGTCCAGCCAGCGCCGCTCTTCCGGCGCGGCCTCCACCTGCCGGCGCAGAATGAACTCCACATGGTCGAACGCGGAGAAGGCGGCGTGCGCCAGGAACACGCGCCCCGGTTGCTGCCCGTCCCACGTGGCCAGATCGGGCAGCAGGACGGGCCCGGTGCAGACCTGGAACTCGGCGTCCTCTTCGTTGAGGTTGATCAGGTTGACCGGGTACTCGACCGTCACGGTGAAGCCGTCGCTGACGTAACGGCTCTGCGCGTTGAGCAGGTCGTGGCGCAGGGTCGCCTCCACCACCTCGGCAGCGCCGGTCAGGCGGGAGCCGCGACAGGCTCGGACGTCGATGGTGTGGTCCTGATAGCCGGCACCCAGCGGCTCCGTGCTTGCCGGCTCCGGCTCGGTCGAGGGTCCGGTGGCCAAGTTCAGCTTCGCGGTGCGGCTGAACGCCATGCGGTACTCGCCGCTCGGCACCTGGAACAGATTGCGGCTGGCGATCGTATACTCGCTCCGGCACGGCGCGCCCAGGAACAGCTCGGCCGTGGTCCGGGAAGCGTGGTGCTCGACCGTACAGGCCGCCTCCAGCGTGAACCGCACGTGGTACGCCTGTCCCGGCGTGCCCACGAACCCGCCGTGGTACCGGTAGTACCGGTGCGGATGCCACGGCTGCGACTTGCGCGTGAACAGCGACCTCGGGAAGTCGATCATGCAGTAAACCATTGACAATGAGGATACACGGAAGGATGGAGTTTCAGCTATCCGAAGAGCAGCGCCAAGAGCTAATCCACGACATTCAACGGTTCTTTCGCGAAGAAAGAGGCGAAGATATCGGGGTTATCGCGGCCGAGCAGGTCATGGACGCGCTCATGGCGCCGATGGTGAAGAGGATCTACAACTCCGCGCTGGATGACGTGAAGGCTTGGTGGACGAAGCGTCTCGACGATCTCGATTACGAATTCGATGGGCTTTACCGATAGAGGCACAGCGTAGCGGGTGGTCAGCGTCAGCCCGCGGGAGGCACCGCGTCGCGGCGCAGTGCAGCGCCACCGGCATGCTGTACGCCTGGAAGAAACAGGTTCGGAGTCGGAGCGCAAGCGCTGGCCGAGGGGTTGCTCCTATGCGGCGCGGCTCATGTGGCGAGCCTCGCCGCGTAGTGCGCGAATCTGCTCCGCCAACTCATCGATTCGCGTGAGCAACTCGTCGATTGTCCCGGAGAGGTCGAGCGCGCCGATCTTCAACCGCATGCCCGCGTGTCGGACCTGATGCGTCTCCTGCTCCGCCTCGCCCTGAGCATAGACCAGTAGCCCGCCCGGAAGGTCGAGGGCCGTGGCGTAGGCAAGGAGCTGATAGAGGTCGGCGTTCGGTGCGTGCTCATACCGGATCCGCTTGTATTTCGCGTCGCCGACGAACGTGCAGGTCGAGCCGTCCCACCACGAAAGGTCGGGTTTGAGCGTGACCTTCCTCGCCTCGTCGAGGGTGACGCCGCGCACGTGTTCGTCCGAGCGGAACACGTGATCGGAGACCCGAAGCGCGTCCCGCAGCGCCTGCGTCACGAAGCCCTGGAACACGACGTTCATGTCCATCAGGAATCCCGGCGCCCGGATGCGGCCGCGGTTCGTTTCGAATGAGGTATGGCTCAGGATGAGCCGCGACAGTGCCACGACCTCGCGATAGCGCTCACTCAGCCGATCGAACGTTACTTCGGGCACGGCGGTGAACTCGACCAGCGACACATTCTCCAGCCGTGCGGCGACCCACCGCAGACCCTCGCGGGAACCCGCTGAGCGCAGTCGCATCCGGCCGAGCCGTACGGCAGCCGCCTTCACCAGACGATTCGCCGTGATGTCGTCGGTGAACTCGTCGTAGCGGACCTCGACCGGCACGGGGACGCCGAACCTGCGCCGGATCTGGTCGTCAAAGCGGATCCGGCCGCGCACGGTGTGCAGCGCCTCCTCCTCGGTCCGATACCCGTGGAGCAGCCCGCGAGCGAACGCCGATCGGGCGGCGGCGGCCAACGCCGACGCCAATGCCTCCACCAGCGTCGGTGCCTCCTCGAAGTCGAAGCGCTCCTCCCGGACATCGAACGCCCTCATCGCGTAGGAGGCCAGAAACAGCACGCGCGAGATGTCGAGCTTGGGCCGGATGGACACCGACAGCCCGCCGACATCGAGCGCCCCGACGGTGGAGCCGGGCGTCAGGTGGTACGCCCCCTCAACGCCGGAAGCCGGCTCGATCGTCAGCGACGTGAGAGCGTCGCTCAGATCGTCGCGCTCGGCCGCTCTGAGCGGTATCGGATCGCTCCGCACGTACTCCTGCAGATCAAGTCGTCGCATCGCCGTCATCGCCGCTCGCCAGATTTCCGCGTACCGCACCGTAGTCGGTTCCCAATTTCAGACGGTGCTCTGACAGCCACGACTCGATCTCCTTCCGCGATTCGATCCCTATATGATCGGTATCGTCAATCTCCTCTGCGGTCATGCGAGTCAGATCTCTGATCGTCCGGACGTCCGGCGGCAGGTGATTCATGACGCGGCTCTTCCTTTGGTCGGTCGAAAACTGCAACGCGTCCACTGAGGTATCCAGAAGCTCGCGTACCCGTTCGTCAACGCCCTCAGCGTCGGTATTCTGCTCCTTATCACCGCTGGACCCTGTCGGCGTCTCACCGAGGAGTTTGTCGAGGCTGAACTCGTCGAGGCGGTCGTGCTCCCCATAGAATCGCTCTTCGATGTAGGGGAGCACATTGTGCTCCCAGATCAAGTCGACCATCTCCTTGTCGAGGTCAGGCTTCATGAAATAGCTCGGCCCGATAGCCGCCTGCCGGTCGTCCAGCTTCACGTTCGCGTGGTCGACGACTTCGGCGACCCACGTCATGTCGGGCGCTTGCTCGCCCAGCCAGCGCCGCAGCAGCCCTTGGATCGGCGGCTTGTCGGGGTGAAACTCCACGAAGTGGAACCGTCGCCGCAACGCGAGGTCCACCAGCGCGATGGAGCGGTCGGCGGTGTTCATGGTGCCGATGAAGTAGAGGTTCTTGGGCAGCGCAAAACGCTTGCCCGCATCGGCATACTGAAGGCGCATCTGCTCGCCACGGTATTCCAGCAAGAAGTACAGCTCACCGAATACTTTGGCCAGATTGCCCCGGTTGATCTCGTCGATCACCAGGAAATGCATCTCGCCCGGCTTGTCGTCCGCAGCCTCCGCAGCGTCCAGCAGCGGCCCGTTCCTGGGGGCGAAGCTGGGCTGTCCACCTTGCAATGTGGGGCGGAACCCCTGCACGAAGTCCTCGTAGGCGTAGGACGGATGAAACTGGACGATCCACACGCGATCCGGCGACCCGGCGAGGCATTCGGCCAACTTCCGGGCAACGTAAGTCTTACCGGTACCGGGCGGTCCCTGAAAGATGACTTGGCGCTTGTCGTCGAGCAGCTTCCGTAGCTTCTGAAGGGCACCGGCGTCGAGCAGGAGTTCGTCAGCCAGCGATTGCAAGTCTGGCTGAGGGTCTGGCGGCGGATACGGCGGAGGATCGAAGCGCTTCTCATACTCCGCCTTACACGCACGATAGCGATCCGAGAACTCCTTGTGGCGGCCCGCGGGCTCGTGCTCTTCCAACCTGTTCAGCAGCTCGCTCATCTTCCGGAGCTGTTCTTGTGCGTCGTGCTGATTGCCCTTGGACAGGGCCGACGAAAGGCCCTTCGAACAGGCATTGAAGCGGTCCACCGGATACCATACCCCAAAGACTGCCGACTGCGCTTCGAGGCGAGTACGCATCCTGTCGAGCGTGTCTGCTTCCTCGATGAGCCGGTCGAGGAACCCGAGCGCGTGCTCATAGAGCGCCGCCGCGTCCGCGTCCTTGGGAGGCCCCTGACACTTGGCGAGTTCGTAGGTGGCGGCGAACGCCGTCGTCATGAACGGGGGGTATCGCTCGGCATCCAATCCCATCAGCAGGAAGGAAATCAGTCTCATCCGCGTTCCATCGCCACGGATCACGTTCTGAGGCAATCGCTCGGCGAATGCACGCACCCGCTCGATCACATCGCCTGCGGAATGCGCTGCTCCCGGCGATTGCTCATACGGTGCCCAGAGCTTCAGCAGTGCATCCGACGCTCCATCCGGGTCCGTATTGAACCAGTTCAACAGATCGTCGCGGCCCCGCCAGCCGCAAAGGTTGATGACGTAGCTGGGAGTGACCTCTCTCAGGAGATCGAGCCAGTTGACGCTGCCGGAGAGCAAGGCTTCGCGTACGCCGCCGAGCTCTCGTGCTACTTCACGTTTGTAATTCAGTTCATCCGTATCGAGTCGTCCAGTAGCGACGTACCGCCGCAGGCGTTCGATGTACTCGACCCATGCAGCTGCTTCGGCCATGTTCACTCCGCGGGTCTCGCTCTCGCTCATGTTATTCTCAATGCCGGCGCTTTGCCCGCTGTCTTGTTTCGAGTCATGCCGCCGGTGAGATGGGGCAACCTGTCTTGTCCATCACGGCGAACCTCAAAGGTCCTGAACGCCGCGCCGAGCGGCTCGAACAACGGCACGGGCTCGGTCGAGGGTGGCCAAGTGAAGCTTCGGGGTGCTGATACTCAAGCTGCGACTTGAGCGTGAACAGCGACCTCGGATAGTCGATCATCACGAACCCCCTCTGCCGACCCGCGCCGATGGGTCACTTATGGTGAGCGGACGCCATCGGCTCACGACCACCGTTGGGTCTTGCCGGCCGCCTGGTAGCAACGGCCATGCTAACACGGATCTTTCGTTCTTGGTACGTAACTATTCAGCCGGGGCGGACGGTTTGAGGCAGGTTGGGATCATGGGGCGA
>JAPPKD010000185.1:0-11149 GCA_028820215.1 Spirochaetaceae bacterium
TCGCTTGTCGTCGGGAACCGGAATGTGAGCCACAGGACGATCCTATCGGTCCACGCCGTCCGGAGACTCGAGCGACACAGCTCTTGTCCGTTGCGGGCGCACCGGTGGAGGACCACGACCGGCGTTGTCCCCGGCTTCGCCATCGATTCGACATCGGAGGTAGCCACCCAGCGCGGGAATCGTGGCCTTGGCGCTGCCGATCCTGCGTACGTCTTCCCGAATTGCAGCCAGGGGCGTCGGCGTGCCTATCGTAGAGACAAGTTGCTTCCACCGCGCGCCTGCGGCGTCGACTGGGACGAGTACCCGATTGGAAGCAGGCGTGCCTGATCGAGATGTGCATCCAGATGGGATCGGTGCGCTGGCTTGGCCTGATGGGAGCGTTTCCAACTTGATGCCGACGAGGGCTGAGGTCTGCAAGCCTCTCCGACCCTGTCCGTCTTGTTCCAGCGCACGAACGCTCCGATAGCGTTGCGGTTGGAGATAAACCGCGTCCGTCGCGGCAAGAGGCGTGAGGGGTCTTCGGGCTGCCAGAGGCGATCCTCCCGCAGTAAGGCGGTCAGCACGGACACAGGCTTGCCCATGACGGCGACCAAGACGACCTTGTGGGGCTTGCCCCGGGAGCGTAGGCGTTCATAGAACGCCTTGGATTCTGGCTCGAAGCGGATCGCGGAGATGGCGGCCATGAAGAGCAAGTGACGGAGTTGACAGCGGCCGCCGCGGTGCTGGCCGGAGTCGTGGTCGAAGGGAGAGAGACCGAACACTGGGCTAGAGCGAAATTCGGGTTCGGCGGGTGGGAGCCGTAGGGGGGCGCTACGAGGCGTAGCTAGGTCCGACAACGTCGGGACGTCAATGGTGCCGGGTTGCGGCATCGAACCGCGGGCACTACCCTAGCAACCTGTCGGTAAGGAGCCCCCCAGCCCCTGCGCCGCTATCGAAGCGGGACCCCCGCTTCGCCTCTAGGAGGAGAGGATGCCGCCGCGGCTCTCGAGGTTGAGCACGAGTCCGAGCCGGTCATTGGATCGCCGATCCCGAGGCCCATCTGGAGCAGCCTGCCGCCGTTCACCATGCTGCCCGCCAGCACGGCCGCCGTGTTCACCGTAGGATCGTCTGGTAGGCGGGCCAGACGCGGTACACCCGTCCTTCTTCAAGGCAGCCCGTTGCCGATCTCGGTGATCACGGTGTCAGCGTGCCGAGTTCCCGGGTATACCTCCAAGAGCGTCAACCTGAGCAGGTAGGCGTATTCGGTTGGCTCCCTCTCGAATGGCGCCGCCTCCCCCGCATCCACCCTCTCCTGATACGACATCCTTTCTGTGCCGTCCATCAGCAACCACTCCATGGGGTACTCGAGGTAGTGTTCGAGCTGAAACTCCGGGACTGGAAGCGCCTGGTAGCCGTTGAAGTCGCGTAGGGCGACCTCATGACCGCCGACCACCACGGGCTCCACGTATGCGGAGCTACTGCAGCCGGTCGCGTCATGCGGATCCGGCTCCGCCGCGCGCAAGCGCAGCACGGTCACCTGTACCCGCTTGGGTCTCCCGTTCGCGGCGAATAGTTCGGGGGACTTGCCGTAGCCAGCCCAGATCCGGACTGGCTGGGTCAGATCGAGGAGCTGCGGGACCACCACGTCGACGCCAACACCGTCGCCTTCGTCGCCTTCCGCCCAGCCCGTCAGGTGATCCCCGTCAACAAGCATCAAAGGCGCGTAGGAACAAGACTCCCCCTGACCCAAGAAGCTGTCGGAGAAGTCCGAGCGCCAGTCCGTATCGGGGTCGCGCGGACAGAGCCCGCAGTCGCCCAAGACGAACATGGAGTACTCTACGACGCTGCCGTCCTCCTGATGATTCCTAACAACGCGGCCCAGATGGCCCGTCGTTGGGACCGGCGTCGAAGGCGTCCCGTCGGCGGTGTCCCCCACCTGTGCGTCCGGATCTCCCGAGCGTGGGGCCTGCCCCTCGTTGCCTGCTCCGCAGCTCGCCACGGCGACTGCCAGAGCCACTAGGAGTGCCGCACGCCACCGCGTGGACCCGGCGGACTGAGGTGGGAGAACGATGCTCATGTGCACAACTTTGACTCCGGGTGCAGTGTCGGGATCAGCATGCGACGTGGTCGATGAGCATGGCTTGCCTCACCGGATGGTGAAACTCTCTCCGTCGGGAGAGGTCACGGAGATGAGGTGCCGCTCAGAGTAGTCGCCTTGTTCTGCAGCGATGTCCGGGTTCACGTTGCGGCTGTAACCGCTGCTGACGGCATACTCCCATCCGCCGCGCTTGAACAGGTAGGCTTCCTCCTCGCCGCCGCAACATCCCCAGCTGTGGATGTAGAAGAAACCCCGAGAGTCAGGCCCGCTCGCCGCGGCGGCCACGGTGTCGCTAGACGCCTCAACCGACACGTCGGGGCCAGAGAACCCTGTAGCGAGGCCGTCGGCGAGGGCAGCGATGGTGTAGCTGTCAACGGTTTCCGACGTCTCGGCCGGGACGTCGGTCCGACTGCAGCCGACCGCTGCTAGGACCGCGACGGCGGCTACCTGACGCACGGTCCCTCGGCGGAGGATGCGGATACGGTTGAGCTGGAATCCCATTGGTTACCTCCCCCAGCAGGCCCCGCTTGTCATGATCTGCACCGGTATTCTCTCCGAATCGACCACCGACGGTCGCATTGGCGAGTAGCTATCGTACAGCTCCGAGCCCGATCCGTTCGGGGTCGGAGATCTCTGCAGCGACTCCGGGCGGCAAAGCGTGATGGAGGGCGGGGACGGGAGACCGCGCAAGTATGGCGCTGCCGCTCTCTGCCAGTGATGTTTCCGCTGGCGGCGTCCGCACTGCGGGAGGGGACGTTGCAAGTTCCAGTTCAGTTCAGTTCTGCACGATCAGCTGGGGGTGTGCTAGTATAGGCGTGGAGGTTGGATTCGAACGCCATAGCAAGGAGTGGCCTGCTTGCAGGTCCACCGAAAATATTCTGCTGCCGCCCTTGACACCTGTTGCGGGCGGATGGCATGATGTGCTAGAACTTGCTATGAGGGGTTCCTAGCGGGCCTCCGGTTGGCAAACCGCCAGAGGAGCGATCCTTCCGGCGGGTGCAGTGGAGAAGGACACAAGGGAGAATCATGACGAATCGCAATAGATCGAGTTGGGGCTTCGGCCTCCTGGCTCTGATGTTGCTCGCGCTCGGCTTGGCCGGCTGCGGCGGCTCCGAGCCCACCGCGACGGCGCCACCGCCGGCACCTCCGCCGGCGCCACCGCCGTTCGTGCCGCAGGCTGTCGAGGTCGCCCTCGGCACCAGCGGCGACACGCTGACTTTGATGACCACAGAGGCCGGCGGCTACACGCTCAATGGCGAGGCCTTCGCCTCCGGCACGGAACACACGGCCGAGGCCAACGGCAGCACTTACACGCTGACCTTGGACGGCACGACTTGGAGCGCCGCCTACAAGATGCCCGACGCGATGTCGCTTGCGCTGGGCACCACGGGCGGGATGATCTCCATCGAGCGCCTCGAGGACGGCACTTACCAGGCCAACGGCAGCGCGATTGCGAACGGCACGGTCGTTACCGCCGGGAACGGCAACATGTATACGGTGATGATCAGCGACGACGGCGCGTTCTCGGCCGAGTACGTGCAGCCGCCGGCGCTGAGCATCCCGCTGGGGATCTCCGGATCCTCGGTCGAGATCCGCCGCAACGAGGACCGCACCTTCTCGGCGATGATCGGCGGCGAGTGGGTGATGATCACGGCCGAGACGACCGTGACGGCCGAGAACGGCAACGTCTACGCGGCGCAGCTGTCGCCGGAGGGGGTTCCCATCGGCGTGATGCACGTGGCGGCCATGCAGGAAGTGATGCTGGGCGCGCTGGGCGGCACGGTGACCCTGACCCAGGCCGAGGACATGACCTGGTGGATCGGCGAGACGGCAGTGCAGAGCGGCACGGTCTACACGGCTGCGAACGGCAACATGTACGCGCTGATGATGGACTCCGAGGGCATGTGGTCGGCCATGTACCAGCAGGTGATGGTGACGGTGGCCCTGGGGACGCAGGGCTCGGTCGAGCTGGTGCGGGCCGAGGACATGTCCTGGTGGCTTGGCCCTGAGGGAGTCGGAGTCGGCTCCGAGGTGATGTCGGACAACGGCAACACGTACACGCTGTGGTACACCGACGGCGTGTGGTCGGCGCGCTTCGAGCCCGAGTCGATGATGATCGAGGGCACGGGCCTGATCGCGATGACGCGCGAGGCCGACGACATGTACGACGTGGGCGGCGCGACCCTGCCCGCCACTGGCATGGGCGACATCACCGTGGACGGCGCCATGTACCACGTTTGGATGCAAGACGGGGCGCTGATGGGCGCGCGCTTCGACGCGGCCATCGACCCCGAGACTGACGGCTATACGACAAATGATCTAGGCGTTCCGAGACTGAGCGCCAACGATCCCGACACGATGGCGAACGAGGCGAATGCGTACCTGATCGCGACGGGCACCGAAGACGATGGGGAGGGCATGTTCTCGATGTCACACCTGCTCGGCGACGGGATGGCGAGCGACGAGGGCGAGAACTTCGTCGCCGAAGCCGTGGAGTCGATTGAAAAGGTCCGGGCCGACGTGGCCGCCCTGCTCGCCCTCGACAGCAGGCCGTCTGGATTGGACACGATTCTCGAAACCCAGTGGAGCAAGCTCGAAATGGCGCTGGACAACATCTTCGACACTGACAGTAATGCCGATACTGAGAATGGCGAAACCCTCACTTCGGCCGTCAGGACGACCGCGCCACGCGAGGAGGACATCCTCGACGAAATCGACGACATCCTCGACGCACTGGGGAGCGAGGGCAGCTTCGTGGCGGCGACGGCCGAAGATGGCGACGGAGTGTTCGAAAGCCAGGCGCTGGGCGCCAGCGCGGCGGCGAACGCATTCAACCGCGTGAAATGGAGTGCCTCGGCGACGATGGGCATGACCGGCAGCACGCGCTACGGCACGGCACTGCGGAAGGAGTCCGCCCACGCCAAGGCCGGCGCGACCACGGAAGAGTTCGGGGCGTTCTCGTACTCGACGATGCAGGAGACCTTGCGGAGCGCGGACGCGGCCGCGGTCTCGCTGACGGGGATCGCCAGCTACTCGGGCGGGACCCGGGCGGTGAGCGCGGCGGGCGATACCTACTCGGGCCAGATGGACCTGCAGGTGCGCTTCAAGGCCAACTCGGTCAGCGGCGTGGTGAGCGGGCTGGAAGACTCCGACGGGCTTCCCTGGCAGCACAACTTCGCCGACGTGGACCGGATCGTGCTGGACGACGCGACTCTGCTGAGGAACGCCACGTGGAACAACCTAGCAACCCGCACAGGCCAAGACGCCGCGATCTTCTACACGGCCAACTCGGGGCTGCTGCGGCCCGTCAACAACATTGCAAACACCTTCGCGGGCATCCTGCTGGGCCGGGGCGCCGACGCGGGGAGCGAGGCGAATGGCACGTGGTCTGTCGGAGCGGTGGGCGGCTCGGGTTATCTGACGGGCGGCTTCGGCGTGATGCATGTCGCGGATGCGTCCCGGCCAGTGCCGTCCGGCGACGACGGCTCGGCGGCGACCGCGAAGCTGTTCTCGATGGCTACGGACGCCAACGCGGCCGCCAATATGACCGACGTGTCGATCGGAGACGGGATGCTGACGGTGAAGCAACGCAGCTACGGCTGGGCCGGCCGCGTTGACGACACTGCCCCGACCTACCAGGCGCTCGGCGCCGAAGGCGACGAGACTCTGATCACCGCGAAGTATGACTTGGCGGCACTGGCGGGGAACAACGGCGCACATATCGTCGTCAACGGCCCGAAGTGGGTCGATGGTGTCATCACGACACTCACGAGAGAGCGCGATCTGCTGTCAACTCTGCAAGGCCTCAACTCGGCCGACACGCAAGCTGCCGAGGTGGCCGCTTGGGTAAGGGTGCAGGACTCGGTGCGGTTCAACTTCTTCGGCGGGCTGCTTCCGCTGAAGCTGGCCAGCACCTACGCCACTCTGGAGTCCGAAGCGGATGCGATTGACCTGATCAACCGCGCGTTGGACGCGCTGTCTAGCAACGCCAAGCTGGAGGCTGCCCTCGATCCGGACGGAACGGGGATCTTCGACCACTACGATAGCGGCACGCCGGACGACACCGCGACTGAGGCACGGGAGAATGAAGCAGACTTCCGCGTCTACGATGCCGGGGACAGGCGGAACGAGGTCAGCACTCGGACCATTGCCAATCTGAGGGGCGAGCGCCAGTACAAGGTGTTTTCGGCCATGGGGACGACGGACTACACGCGCTTCGGCTTCTGGCGGCGCGAGAGTACGACGAGCGCCCGGAGGAACGACGGCAACGTGGCGAACGTAATTCGCGGACCGCACGGCGGACCCGGCACCTATGCCTACAGCCCGCTGGATTCGACGAATGTCGGCACATTGCAGAACCTGAGCTTCCCGAGGAGCGGCAGCGCGACCTACACGGGCGAGACGATTGCGCTCCAGAACACGACGATCCTCTACGGAACCGCTCAAGTGGACGTCAGCTGGGGGGCTCCCGCCGATGTGAACGCGGGTACCTCGGTTGGCACGATGGGGCTGACGATCAGCGACCTGCAGTCCGCAGTGGGTGATCCGCTGTCGCAGGGAGGTAGCGCAGATATCACGGTAGCAACAGCGGCGGGCAACGAGATCGCCGATATCGTGTTCCCCAGTATGGCGATTATTGTGGGCGGACAGGGAGATTTCGCCAACAACCTGATCGTCGGCACCGCTGGCACAGCGGATGATGACGGAAACATCCCCTACGCCGAAGCGACCGTCGCTGACAGCCGATACCGCCGCGCCGCTGCCGGGGGCGACATCTCCAACGGTGGCAGCGCCACCGTCAAGGCGCTGTTCGTGGGCCAGGGAGTGGACGGACCGCTGGGCGTGATCGGGACGTACACATTGACCGACACCGCGGTTGGTCGTGTCGCCCCCGACGGAAGCCATACCGACGACCTAGGTCGGCCCATCTACGGGGCGTTCGGCGTCGAGGTTCCCTAGACTCGGCAAGATTCATCCGAATCAACCTACCAGGGGGAGCGGGCAACCGCTCCCCCTTTCTGCATGTGTGCCGAGAATGTTCGGCAGCTTGAGCTTAAGTCCCTTGGACAGCCTGATAGAGGTGCAAGCTTGGCAAGGCACGGGGGCTTTGTCGCGTCGCTGGACCGCTAGCAGGAAAGGCTGTGGAGCCAAGAAACGGCATGATCCGCGGGCTCGGCCGCCGAGCCCTTCCGATTAAGGTTCTGGAATCATGGCTGCGATCAAGCGTGCCGGGCCAAGACAGCCGCCCCGTTCTCGCCGGCACATAGAAACTGGGTCGGCTCAACCGGAAGCACGCTTGCTGCAACTTCTGGAGTCGGTGTCCGGATAGAAGGCACTACAGACCCCAAACCGTGATCCGATGCCCGTCTGGCTCCGGATCCTTGCGGAACAACCGCTCCTCCCACGACACGCCCGGACGCAGGTCGAAAACCACCAAGTGCCCGGATTCCGCCCCGCACCCGTCCATGTACGCCGCCGTCTGCTCTAGCCCGTCACGGATCAGTCGGTCCAAGCCGACTTTCCCCGTCCGCACCTTGCACTCGATCACGTACTTGCAGATCCGTGCCGAACCCCCGCCAGCGGCCTGGCGCCATTCAATCAACAGGTCCGTGCGCCCGCGACCCACCGCGTACTCGCGCCCTATCCGCCCTCCGCTGTTCACCACCCGCTGCAAGTACGCATGCAGCACCAGCTGCGGCCCCGCTTCCGCGTGCCCGTAGCGCTCCACCCACGACTCGGCGTTCTCACGGAAATAGCCTTGGAAGGCGCTCAGCAGGCCCGGAATGTCTAGGCTGCCGTCGGCATTCACATACCACGCCGGATCCACTTGGGTCTCAAGCCCGGATTGCAGTACCGCTGTCAACTCGCGCGGAACCACCTCGGCATAGATCGGGTTCGCGATGCGCACTTCGCCCTCGGAAGCCACCAGGCCAAGATCGCGGACATACTCCAGGTCACGCACCGAGTAATCCCAATCCTCAGACCCGGCCAGCATGGGCAAGATCACGCGGCGCACCCGCTCCTCGCGGAGCGTGGTGGCGAGTTGGTCAAGATGCGTGACCCGCCGGAGGATGAGGGATTCCCTGGCTTGCTCGATGGCGTCGACTTGGATTGGCTGGCTCCGCTCGTTGCCGGCCTCGTCACTAAAGCAAGCCTCGTAGGCCAGGGCGTTGACAAGCCACGGCTGGCCGCAAGTCAGCGCCCAGATGCGATCGACAGCAGCGGCCTCGAAGGCTTGGCCGCGCTCGGCCGTGTACTGGGAAAGCAACTCCCGCACGTCGCGTTGCGAGAAGTCGCCGAGGCGCAGCGACTCGGCCTTGATGTTGAAGGCGCTGCCGCCCTTGACGTTGGTCCCTTCCCGGCTGGAATAGATCTGGTAGTCGCGCACGTCGCGGACGCCGCACAGGATCACGCTCTGCGGGAAATGATGCGGACGCCGGTCATAGTTCCCTCGCAGCTGGCGCAGGACCGAGATGAGGGTGTCCCCGACGAGAGTGTCGACCTCGTCGATCAGCAGTACCAGCGGTAGCTCACTGGCTTGCGACCATTGCACGAGAGTTCTGCCCAAGGCTGCGTGGGGGCCGTACTTCTCCAGGTACTCCGACATCGTCTGCTCGGGGAGATCATCTTTGAGAACCTCGAGAGACCTGGAAGCCAAATCTGCGAGCAGCGTCTGCATCGCGCTAGCGGTGTCCTCCCCAGCGGCTTGGCCACCTTCGAAGTTCACGTATAGGCAGCGATACTCGCCTTCGGCGTTGAGCCGGTCTTGGAGGGCTAGCAAGACAGATGTCTTGCCCGTCTGGCGCGGCGCGTGCAGGACGAAGTACTCCATTTCCGCGATCAGCTCGAGGATTTCGTCGAGATTGACCCGGTTGAGCGGCGGGATGCAGTAATGGCGATCCGCGAAAACTGGGCCAGTTCTGTTGAACTTGCGCACAACAGCTTGAGTATGGCACGCCTTGATCTTGAACGTATCGAGCTATGATCGGCCTCCCAAGTCTAGGGTCCGTAACGTTCAGCAGTTTGCTCCTTGGACTCTCCGGCGGCACTCGGTCCGCAGGTTTGCCCAGACGAAGATGGCGAGCAATCACACGGGCCTCACCGCTATGGGCTCTGAAGAACAGCATGGCCGGCACTTGGACAGCGCGAGGCATCGTGGAGTGACACCGACGAAATCAAGCGCAATCACGTGGTCTGGGCGTAAGGCAGGGCGCTGGCGGGGGCGCGCTTCGACGGCTCGATCGATACGACCACCGACTTCGTTATCGAGAGCATCGCGCTGCCGGTCTCGAGCCAGAACGACCCCGACACGGTGGCCGTGTCTTCGGAGGCTCCGCTCGCCGCCAGGTCCCTGCCATCCGGCCCGTGCTTTCCTCGCGCTTCGACAGGATCTCACCTCCGTCAGCCTGCCGAGCGGATGCGCTCCACAAGACCTCAAGCCGACGGCCGAACATGCACGGCACACATGCAGAAAGGGGGAGCGGTTGCCCGCTCCCCCCGTAGGTGTCGTGGGTTTCTTGATGATTCCCGCTAGGGAACGTCGGCTCCGAAGCCGCCGCGCACCAAGACGCCTCCCTCTTCCACGCCAAGGCCGGTGCCGTTCACCCGAGCGAGGTTGTCGTCGTCCAGCGCAAACGTGCCGATCACCCCCAGCGGGCCGTCCACGCCCTGGCCGACGAAAAGCGCCCCGACACTGGCGGTCGCGCCGGTTGCGGGCGCGTCTGTCGTGCCCAGGGCGGCGAAGCGGTACCGGACGTTGGCGGCGTCAACCCCAATCTCTGCGTAGGTGTAGGTGCCGGCATCATCCCCGGTACCGGCCGTCTCGGCGCCAACGATCAGGTGGCCGGAGTTCGCGCCAGGCAGGCCGACCTCAATGGTCATGCCGCTGAACACGATCTCCGCGATTTCGTGACCATTGGCTGGAGCATCAACGCCGCCGATCGCGGCCGTGTACGCCAGCGGATCGCCGGTCGAATCCGCCAGGCCGCCGAGCGTCAGCGTCATGCTGCCCGCGTTGCTGACCGTATCGTCGACGGTGCCGTCGTTATCAGTGTCGCCGACGACGAGGTCGACCCCGCCGGTGTCGGCAACCGCGGCCCAGCTCACGTCCACCCGGGCAGTCCCGGTGAGCACGTCCTCGTCCATGATCGCGACCGTTTCGCCAATGTATCTGGCCGAGCCGCCCAGCGGGAAGGCCGGGTTCGTCACGCTGCCCGCCATCGTCGGGTCCAGCGGGCTGTAGGCGAACGAGCCGGGCCCGCCTTCGTTCTTGGTCACACCATTGCCTTCCGCGGTGCTGTGGTCCGAGCGCGCGGCCGACACGGAGCCGATCCGGTACCAGATGCCGAAGCGCGTGTAGTCCGTCGTGCCCAGGCTCGCGACCACCTTGTACTCCCGCTCGCCCAAGAACGCCGACAGCGGCCGGTTGTTCTCGTACAGCTCCCACCGGCGGTCGACCGTGGCGTCGTATTCGATGAAGTCTTCGATGTCCTCCGGGGCAACGGCCGTGGCGTCTCCGTCAGCGTTCGAATCGAAGTGGTCGAAGATCCCGGTCCCGTCCGGATCGAGGGCCGCGAACAGGTTGTTCGTGTTCGCCAGCGCGTCGATCATCCGGTCGATCAGGCCCACCGCGTCTTCCTGCGTGTCCGTGTCCGTAGCGTAATCGCCCGCCAGCTTCATCGGCAGGTCGCCGCCGAACAGCCGGTACTGCACGGTGTCCTGCACGATTTGCCACGCGGCCGCCTCGGCCGCCCGCGTGGACGCCGTCCGCGTGCCCAGCGCCTGCAGCGTCGCGATCTGGTCGCGCTGCGCCTCCAGCGTCGCCTTCACGCTGTCGGCCCACTTCGGGCCGTTGACCGTCGTCTTCGCTCCGATCGCCTTCCCCGCCAGCGCCTCCAGGTTGAACTCCGCCGTGGCCAGAACCGCCGAGGTGGTGTCATCGGTATCGTCTTCAGGGGTGCCGTTGTCGTCCACGCTCGTGCGCCCGGTGTAGGTTGGGTCTCCAGTTTCGCCGCGGACCCAGTCGTATCTCTGCACCTTCACCGTCAGCTTGCCGTCCCCGATCGTCACCGT
>JAPPKD010000185.1:11249-12511 GCA_028820215.1 Spirochaetaceae bacterium
TGAGCGATCCACCGTCGTGATCAGCGTCGCTTCCGACGCGCCGCCCGTGTCGCCCTCCGGCCGCGGCCGCACCGCGTCCCCGACGTGCATCACGCCGTAGCCGCCCGTGAGGTAGTTGTTGCTCGTCGAGGCGTTCACCGACCACGTGCCGTTCGCCTGGCTGCCCGCGTCCGCGCCCGTGCCCAGCAGGATGCCGTCGAACGTGTTGGTCAGGCCCGTGATCGGCCGCAGCAGCCCCGAGTCGGCCGTGTAGAACACCGTGGCGCTAGTTCCCGCTGTGTTGGTCCATGTGGAGTCCCTGCGCAGCCGCGCGTCGTCGAGCACGATCCGGTCGACATCCGCGAAGTTGTGCTGCCATGGCAGGCCGTCCGCGTTCTGCAGGCCCGACACCACGCCGCTGACCGTGTTGGCGCTGAAGCGCACCTGCAGGTCCATGTTGCCCGAATAGGTCGTCCCGTCCGCGCTGATCGCTTCGGTCCCGCCCGTGTAGCTGGCGATGCCCGTCAGCGAGATCGCGGCCGCCTCCGACGTCCGCACGGTCTCCGCCATCGTCGAGTAAGAGAACGCCCCGACCTCGGCCGTGGAAAGCCCGCTCCGGGCGTTGGCGGTGGTCTTGCGGAGTCCCGTGCCGTAGCGCGTGGCCCCGGTCGCCCCCATCGTAGCCGTGGCGCTCCACGTCACGCGGTTGAACGCGTCCGTCGCGGCGCCCGTGCCCAGCTCCTGGCTGGCAAACACCCCGCCGCCGCCGTCCGCCGTCGCGGCCACGAAGGCGTCCTCGCTGGACAGCGCGTCCAGGATGTCGTCGATGTCGTTCAGGATGTCCTCCGACCGGGGGGTGCTCAGCCGGACCGCCGAATCGGCGCCGGTATCGGCATCGCTGTCGGTGTTGAAGACGGTGTCCAGCGCAGCCTTGACCTTGTTCCACTGGGCGTCGAGGATGCCGCTCAGTCCAGCTGGCGTGGTCTCCAGCGACAGCAGCGCCGCCACGTCGGAGCGGGCCTTGCCGATGGTGTCGGCCGCGTCCTCGACGAACCGCGAGCCCTCGTCGGTCGCCATCCCGGAGCCCAGCAGGGCCCCGATCGAGAACATGCCCTCGTTCTTGTCCACGGCGCTGCCGGTGAGGATCAGGTGCGTCCTCAGCTCGTTGGCCGCCGTGTCGGGGTCGTTGGCGCTCAGCACCGGCAGCGCTATGCTCCCGGTCTTGCGGTCGGTGGTCGTGTCGATCGCGCCGTCGAAGCGCGCGCCGGCCAGCGCCCCGTCTT
>JAPPKD010000157.1 GCA_028820215.1 Spirochaetaceae bacterium
TCAGTCTCTGGGAGGGCTTCTCTTCCCCAGTCGTCACAGGAATGGAATGCACCCTCCTCGATCGGGCGAGGTCCGACGTCGCCGAGATCGATCGGCCGGAACCCGAGCGCCAGCGCCGGCGAGCCCGGCAGCAGACTGAAGTCGTCCTGCTCCAGGCTCGCGCAGAGCGGGTCGGCGACGACGCTGTGCGTGTCGTTGCCGCCGGCCCGCCACGCGTCGAGCTCGTCACGGCTCTGCTCCACCCAGTTGGCGTCCGCGTCGTAGGTGCCGACGGCGGCCACGATCGGCTCACCGCCGCGCCCCGCGGCTGCGCCGGCCACGTCCCAGAGCAGGTTGAGGTTGCTCCGAAACCCCCGCGCGCCGGTGATTCCCCGCGGCCGCTGGGCGAACACCGGCCGCTCGCCGGTCAGCAGCAGGTTCTGCTCCAGCGTGAAGGTCGTGTGGTCCTCGACGCGCCCCAGCGAGATCACGCTGTGGCCGCCGTGGGCGAAGACGTTGTTGCGCACGATGTTCTCGCGGCCGTAGTGCTGATTGAAGACCTGCGTCCCGGCGTTGTAGCAGACGTTGTTCTCCACCAGCAGGTGCGAGCTGCCCTCGTCCAGGTAGATGCACCAGCCGCCGTAGTTGGCCTGGCGAATGTCGTGGATGAGGTTGCCGCGCAGGACGGTGCCGGGCTGGACGCCGAGCGTGTAGATGCCGCCCATGTCGCTGAGCACGCCGTGGCCCAGGTCGTGGATGTGGTTGTGCGCGACCACGTTGTCGAAGCCGTGCATGATCAGGATGCCGACCGCGCTCGGGAACACCCGTCCGCCGGCGTGGATGGAGTTGTCGGTTATGACGTTCCGTCCGGTGCGGTCACGCGAGGCGGAATCGGCGTTCCCACCGTTGACGCGCACCCCGCCGGCACCCAGGTCGGCGATCTCGTTGCCGACGATGCGGATGTCCAGGCACCCCTTGCGCAGAACCACCCCGTACAGCCCCAGGTTCCTGAGCGTGCAGGCATCAAGCCCGCAGCGCCGGGCGTATTTCATGTCGATGACCCCGGCCAGGTTGCAGGCCGCCTGCGCGGTCGCGCCGTAGCTTTCGTCAGGCTTCAGGTGGTCACCGATCTCGAAGCCCTCCAGCGATCCGGGGCCGGGCTGGCTCCAGTCGCAGCACTCGAAGGTCAGGTCCACGAACTGCACTCCCTCGACCGGGCGCTCGGGCGTGCCGCGCAGCAGCAGAAGCTGCTCGCACGCCGGCGCGTAGACCTCCACGCCGTCCGGGGACTCGCCCGGCAGCGGCAGGTAGAACAGCCGGCCGCGCGACCGGTCCAGGTACCATTCCCCCGGCTCCGACAGCGCCTCGAACACGTTCTCGACGTAGTACTTGGCGTAGCGCTGCCCGACGTCATCGCGCAGCACGAAGATGCTGCGCCGACTGCTCGTAACCACGCGGGTGTCCTCGTCGAAGCTCGCGATCGGCAACCGCTCCTCCACCCAGTAGTGGTGGACGACCACGTCGACGTCGCTCAGGTTGCGCCACCGGGCCACGTCGCCCGCACGGGCCACGAAGCGGTCGTGACCGTGGATGAACTCGTCGTTCTGGCTTGCGCGCAGGTCGAAGCCGGGAACGTCCTCGATCCAGAAGTATCCCTCCCTGGGGAGGCGCGCGCGGGGGCGCCGCTCGCCGTTCACGAAGAGCTGCCGGAAATGCCAGGAGCCGGCCGCGACGGCGTCGAGATCGGCCACCCAGACCTCGCGCTCGACGGCGGCGGCGTCGGCCGTCGCGATCCCGACCTCATCCGCCGTGGTCACGCGCCAGCCGGTCACGCGGCGCCCGCCGGTAAACGTCGCCGGCTCGCCGGGATACGCCCGGTAGGTCGTCGGCCCGGAGTCGCGCCCGTTGAACCACACCGGCTGGCCCAGGTGGTAGCGGCCGCCGCGCACCCAGACGGTGATCGGGCCGTGTGCATCCCCGCTCTCGCGCAAGCGCCGCACCATCTCCCGTGCCCATTCGAGCGTCGCCAGCGGGCCGTCGTTGCCCGCCGGGTCGGGCTCCGGCAAGCGCCCGCTCCAGTTGTCGTTGCCGTCGGGCGACAGGTACAGCGCCAACCCGCCCCCGGTGGTCGTGTCGTTCATCTCATTTGTCTCCGATGTGGGATACCATGCCGGCATCATGGTCCCCGAGTCATGAGCAACGCCGAAGCGTGGCGAGTCGCCGTGCTCGACGAGCACACCGCCGGTACAGGGCTGTTCCAGGGCGTGCGCTGCGCCTTCGCCGTGCCGAACTACTGGACTTATGGCTACTTCGAGCCGCGGGATCACTGCGAGTTGCCAGGGCTGCTGCTGCGAACGCGCGCATCCGCGGATGCGCCGCACGCGTTCTTCGCCCCGGGGTTCGAGGGTCAGCCGTACCGCTACCGCCGCAGCGAGCTGCCGGCGTACGTGAGCTGGACCGTCGAGCTGCCTGCGCCGGGCGAAGAACACGGGCGGCCCGCGCTGGTGATGCCCCGCCCGGGGCCCTGGGAGGTCTGGGCCGAGCCGCGTCATGACCGGGTCGACTGGCACGTGCGGGCGCAGCACCGCGGCAGGCAGATCGACCGCACGCTGAGCGGCCCCCCCGGCGACCAACAGACCGTGCACGCCGAAGCGCGCCTTGAAGCGCTGCGCGTGACGGTCCCGGGCGGCGCGACCGTAGAGGTCGAGCACGACGCCTATGCCGAGCCGTTCATGGTCACCTTCGGAAGCGGCGCCGGCGCCGACGGCCCGCCGGTCGAGACCGTGTATCGGGAAGTCGTGATCGAGGAGGTGCCCTACCCGAGCGCCGACTCACCCCTGCCCGACGGTCCGGAGGACCTGCGGGCGACGGACGACGGGTGGCGCTTCATGGTCAACGAGGCGACGCCCGAACATCCGCGCCACAGCGAGGGCGACCTGGTGGTGCTGTCCGACGGTTCCCTGCTGCTGGTCTGGAGCGACTACCATGCCGGCAAGGGCTGGGACGAGTCGCCGGCCCGGCTGAGCGCGCGCCGGTCGACCGACGGCGGGCGCACGTGGAGCCGCACGTGGACGGCGGTGGAGGACGAGCACGGCACCAACGTCATGTCCGCCAGCCTGCTGAACCTCGGGGACGATCTGCTGCTCGTCTACGTCGACCATCTTCCGGGCATGCCCGTGAAGGGCATGGTCGCGCGCCGCTCCGGCGACGGCGGACGCAGTTGGAGCGCCGCCGAAGCGATCACGCCAGCCAACGGCAACCGGCACTCGGCCAACAACGCCAGCCTCAGGCGGCTGGCGGACGGCCGCATCCTGCTCGCCACGCGGGAGTACGTGGACGGGGTGCGCTGGCCGTACTGCCTGCTCTCCGACGACGGCGGCAGAACCTGGCACCCCGGCGCGCATGTGCCCGACCCCGGCCTGCCCGAGCGGGAGCGGCTCGCCCAGAACGTCAACGAGCCGAGCGTCGCGCAGCTCGCCGACGGCCGCCTGCTGATGACCATGCGCTCGGTGTCCGGGGGTCAGTTCTTCTCCTACTCCGAAGACCGCGGGCAGAGCTGGTCGCGGCCCTTCCTGTCACCGCTGCGCGGCGCGTGCTCGCCGGCGGCGATGCAGCGCGTGCCCGGCAGCGACGATGTGCTCTGTCTGTGGACGTACGGTCTCTCAGGCCGCACCCCGCTGGTTTCGGCGCTGTCGAGCGACGCGGGCCGCACGTGGCGGCCGCTGAAGCTGGTGGAGCGGTCCCGTCACCACGGCTACTGCTACACCAGCATCACCTTCCACGGCGAGCACGTGCTGCTCACCTACAGCCACGCCCCCGAGCTGGACGGGGTGCGGCGCTTCGAGGTCGAGCCCGGCTACATCGACCTCCGTCTCACCGCCCTGCCGGTCCAGTGGTTCTACCGCGCGGTGACGCAGGATCCGACCTGAGTTGCGGCTCCGCACGGGAAGTGTCATGGTGACCCGCGACATATTTCCGCAGTCCAGGAGGATTCCATGAAGTGGCTCAGGCTCGGTGCGATTCCCGTGATCGCGTTGCTCGTGAACGGAGGTTTGGCGGCCCAGACGGGTTTGAGCGGTGGCGAGATGACACTGCATGACGTGTGGGCCACGCCGTCGGCGTACACGGCCGACACCGGCGCGAGCCTCCCCGCCTTCAGCCAGTCCCCGACGCTGGACGCCGCGGTTGCCGCAGGCGACCTGCCGCCGGTCGAAGACCGGCTTCCCATCGAGCCCCTGGTGGTCCTGGGCGTCGACGGGCCCGGACTCTATGGCGGCACCTTCTTCAATGCCACCTACGACGTCGGTCTGGCGACGGCGCTGCGCGACGAGACGGCCATCATCCTGAACAAGCACAGCTTCACGGCCGACCCGTATCCCAACGTGGCGAAGAGCTACACAGCCGTCGACGACACCTCGTCGGTCTGGGAACTGAGGCTGCGCGAAGGGTTGCGCTGGTCTGACGGAACGCCGTTCACCACCGCCGACTTCACCTTCTGGTGGGACGACGTCATCCTCAATGAGGACATAACCCCGCAGCTTCGGCCGCAGTACCGGGGGGTTGCCATCACGGCGATCGATGACTACACTGTTCAGTTCGACTTCGGTGTCCCCGCGGATTTCGTCGCCAGGGGCGGCGGGTTCAACCCCATCACGCGATTCCCCCGCCACTACCTCGAGCAGTTTCATGCCGCGTATGCCAGCGAGTCGGATCTGGCCGACATGGTGAAGAAGTCCGGGTTCGAGTCGTGGACTCAGTTCTTCCTGGACCGCGCCGACTACAACGAGTACGGCAACGTGGAAAAGCCCACGCTGGAGCCCTGGGAGCTCACCGATGCGCCGCCGGCCGACCCGGTGATCTGGACGCGCAACCCCTACTTCTGGGTGGTCGATACCGAAGGCAAGCAGCTTCCGTACTTCGAGGATCGCCGCACGTCCGTCCTCGGCGATCAGGAAGTCGTCAAGCTGAAGGCCCTGAACGGGGAAGTCGACTACTCGTTCCTGGACATCGACGTCTACACGCTGGCGAAGAAGGCCGAGCAGGACGGCATCGTCCGGGTCTACGTCCAGGACAACCCCGCGCTCGTCGCCTCCCAGTTGGACTTCAACCTGAACCACCCGGATCCGGTGATGCGGGAGGTCTTCTGGAACCCGCAGTTCAAGCGCGCGATCTCGCACGCGATCGACCGCGAGCTCATCAACCAGATCCTCTACGAGGGGCTCAGCTATCCGTCTCAGGTCGCGCCGCTGCCGTCCAGCCCGTACTTCAGCGAGGCGGTTCAGAACGAGGCGACGGAGTACGACGTCGAGCTTGCCAACAGCATCCTCGACGAGCTGGGACACGCGCGCAATGACGCCGGGGTGCGGACGTTCCCGAACGGGGAACCGATGGCGCTCACCTTCCTGTCGTTCGATACTGGCGGGCTGCCGACGCACGCCGAGATCATCACCGACGGGCTCAAGGAGATCGGCGTCGAGCTGACCGTGCGCTTCGTCGACTGGGGCGTGCTGACCCAGGCGCGCAACGCCGGCGACTACGACGGCGTGCTGATCTGGGAGAGCTGGGGCACCAACGAGGGTCTCCTGGTGAACGACCAGGCCGCCCACTTCGTGCCGAACCAGCCGCTCAACTTCTGGACGCCGAAGTACCGCGACTACACGATGTCCGGTGGCGAGCAGGGCGAGAAGCCGAACGAGATCGTCCAGGAAGCGCTCGACTACTACCTGCGCGCCCAGGCGACGCTCGATCTGGAAGAGCGCAAGGAACTGTTCGGCCACGTCCTGGAGATCTCGCGTCAGAACCTCTGGAGCATCGGCACCGTGCGCCATCCCGGCTTCGTGATCATGGTGACGCCGGAGATGCGCGGCATTCCGGGCGGGCGGCAGCCGATGTTCCGTGGCGATCACGGCCGGCGGGACGCCTTCTGGAAGGCTCAGTAACGGGCGGCTTTGCAGCCGCTTTGGCTGATAGTACGAGCCGAGACGCATGACGCATTCCCGGTGTGGGTGACCATGCCGGGATGCGACGCGCGTTCGACGATGTTTCGCCGTCCGGGTTAAGGAGTACCCGTGGCTGAGTACGTGGTCCGCCGCGCCCTGATCATGGTGATCACGCTGGCGGTGATCTCGCTCATCGCCTACGTCGTGATCGAGTTGCCTCCCGGCGACTACGTCAGCTACCAGATCCAGATCATGGTCGAGCAGGGCACGTTCTCCGACGAGGAGGTCGAGAACCTGCGCAAGCGCTACGGCCTGGACCGCCCGATCACCGTGCGCTACTTCCGCTGGATCACCAACTTCGTCCGGGGAGACTTCGGGTACTCGCTCTCCTGGCACAAACCGGTACGGGAGCTGATCGGCGGGCGCTTCGCCATGACGGCGCTCCTCTCGACGCTCTCGCTCCTGTTCACGTGGGTGGTCTCGTTCCCGATCGGGGTGCTTTCGGCCGTGCGGCAGTACTCGTTCTGGGACATCTTCTGGACCTTCATCGGCTTCCTGGGCCTGGCGATCCCGAATTTCCTGCTGGCGCTCATCCTGATGTACCTGAGCCCCAAGATCTTTCCGGGGGTCGAAATCGGCGGGCTGTTCTCCCGCGAGTACCAGACCGCCGCGTGGAGCTGGGGCAAGTTCTGGGACCTGCTCGGGCACCTGTGGATTCCCGTGATCGTGATCGGCACCGCCGGCACCGCCGGCACGATCCGCATCCTGCGCGCCAACCTGATCGATGAGCTGCGCAAGCCCTACGTGGACATGGCGCGTGCCAAGGGCATCAGCGAAGTGCGCGCGATCCTGCGCTACCCGGTGCGCATCGCCCTCAATCCGTTCTTCTCCACGGTCGGCTGGATGCTGCCGACGCTGGTAGCCGGAGAGACGATCACGGCCGTCGTCCTGGGCATCCCGACGGGCGGTCCGATGTTTCTCTCCGCGCTGCAGCGGCAGGACATGCAGCTTGCAGCGTCGTTCGTCATGTTGATCTCGGTCTTCACGGTGGTCGGGACGCTGGTTTCCGACCTGCTGCTGGCTGCGATCGACCCGCGCATCCGGTTCGACTGATGGCGTCTGCCCGGCCGCAGGGAGCTGCGGCACCTCAGGGACCCGCGGGGACGGAGGCGGTCGTGCCCGCGCACGGGATGGAGACCGCGGACGAGCTGCTCACCGCCGGGCAGTGGCGGCTGATCCTGCTCCGGTTCCTGCGCCACCGCATGGCCGTGGCGGCCGGGATCGTGGTGTTGCTGTTCTACCTCGCCGCCACGTTCGTCGAGTTCGTCGCACCGTATGACCCTCGCCTGCGCGACACCTCCCACATTTCGGCGCCGCCGATGCGGCTCCGGGTGTGGGACGCGGAGGAGCGGCGGCTGCACGCGCGGCCTTTCGTGTACGCCACCACCCTGCGCCGCGATCCGGTCACGCTGCAGCGCATCTACGTTGCGGACACGAGCATCCGGCTGCCGTTGCGCCTGCTGGTGCGGGGAGACGAGTATCTCCTGCTCGGATTCATCCCCGCTCGCGTGCACCTGTTCGGTTTCGAAGGCGATGAACGCGGCACGCTGCTCGGCACCGACACACAGGGGCGGGACCTGCTGTCACGGATCATCTACGGCACCCGCATCTCGCTCACCATCGGCTTCGTGGGGGTAGCCCTGAGCTTCGGTCTCGGCATCGCGCTCGGCGCGATCTCCGGCTACTTCGGCGGCCTGGCCGACATGGTGATCCAGCGCATCATCGAGGTCCTCATCGCGATCCCGTCGCTGCCGCTGTGGATGGCGCTGAGCGCCGCGATTCCCTTCGACTGGCCGCAGACGCGCACCTTCTTCCTGATCACGGTCATTCTCTCTCTCACCGGCTGGACCGGCATGGCGCGGGTGGTGCGCGGCAAGCTGCTGTCGCTGCGCGACGAGGACTTCGTGCTGGCCGCCCGCATCGACGGCGCCCGCGGCCCGCGCGTCATGTTCCGTCACCTGATCCCGTCCTTTCTCAGCCACATCATCGCCTCGGCCACGCTGGCGATTCCCGGCATGATTCTGGGCGAGACGGCGCTCAGCTTCCTGGGGGTCGGCCTGCGGTCGCCGGCCATCAGTTGGGGCGTGCTGCTCCAGGACGGACAGAACATCCAGGCCGTGGCGCTGATGCCCTGGCTGCTGTTGCCCGGCGCGTTCGTGGTGGTGGCGGTGCTGGCTTTCAACTTCCTGGGCGACGGCCTCCGAGACGCGGCGGACCCCTATGCCTGACGACGGCATTCCTGCCGCCGGCATGCCTGACGCTGGCCGCGCGGACCTGCTGTCCATACACGGCCTGCACGTCCACTTCCACACCACGCTGGGCACGGTGCGCGCCGTCAACGGGGTCTCGCTGCGGGTACCGACAAACCACGTCATGGGGCTGGTCGGCGAAAGCGGCTGCGGCAAGTCCGTGACCGCCCGCGCGGTGCTGCGCATCATCCCGCCGCCGGGCAAGATCGAGAGCGGGCGGGTGCTCTACCACCCTCCGGACGGGGCAGCGGTCGACCTGGCGCTGCTGCCGCCGGCCGGACGTGCGCTGCGCGCGATCCGCGGGCGGCGCGTGGCGATGATCTTCCAGGAGCCGATGACCTGCCTGAGCCCCGTGCACCGAATCGGCCTGCAGATCACGGAAGCGATTCGCGCGCACGAGCCGGTGAGCCGGGCCGAGGCGCGCGAGCGGGCGGTCGCGCTGCTGAACGACGTGGGGATGCCGAGGCCCGAGCGACAGCTCGACGCCTACACGTTCGAGCTGTCAGGCGGCATGCGCCAGCGGGCCATGATCGCCGTCGCGCTGGCCGCCAATCCCGAGCTGCTGATCGCGGACGAGCCGACCACGGCAGTCGACGTCACCATCCAGGCGCGCATCATGGAGCTGTTGCGCTCGCTGCAGCAGTCGCACGCCATGTCCGTGCTGTTCATCTCGCACGATCTCGGCTTGGTGGCGGAGATGAGCGAGCAGATCGCAGTCATGTACCTGGGCAAGATCGTCGAGCGCGGCGAGGCAGGCGAGGTGTACCGGCGGCCCAGGCACCCCTACACCAAGGTGCTCATGGCGTGCGTGCCGCACCAGTCGAGCGCGCGCAAGACCCCGCTACAGACCATCGAAGGGACGGTTCCCGACGCGCGGCGCCTCCCGCCGGGTTGCCCGTTCAGCGCGCGCTGCTCGGAGTTCATGCCGGGTGTCTGTGACCGCAACATGCCAGCCCTCACCACCGTCGGGGACGACCACGAGGTCGCCTGCTTCCTCCACTCCGACCGGTCAGAGGACGGCTGAATGGCACGCGCACGCGACGACGGCCTCCTGCTGGAGGGACGGGAACTGGTGAAGCGCTTCCCGATCCGCCGCGGCCTGATGCGGCGCGTGGTCGGGCACGTCCCCGCCGTGGACGGCGTGTCGCTCGAGGTGCGGCGCGGACACACGCTCGGGCTGGTCGGCGAGAGCGGCTGCGGCAAGACGACGCTGCTGCGCATGCTGATGCGCATCCTCGAGCCGGACAGCGGCGTGCTCCGCTTCCGCGTGCATGACGACCTGGAGGACATCACGCACGTACAGGGGCCGGAGCAACGGCAGGTCTGGCAGCGCATGCGCATGATCTTCCAGGACCCCGACTCGTCGCTGAACCCGCGCCTGCCGGTGCGCGACATCGTCGCCGAGCCGCTGACCCTGAGCGGCACGGCGCGCGGCCGGCGGCAGGTCGACGAGCGCGTGCGCACCCTGCTGGCCGTGGTCGGCCTCAATCCCGACCACATCAACCGCTACCCGCACGCGTTCTCGGGCGGCCAGCGCCAGCGCATCGGGCTGGCGCGCGCGCTGGCCCTGGACCCCAAGCTGATCCTGGCCGACGAGCCGACCTCGGCGCTCGACGTGTCCGTGCAGGCGCAGATCCTCAACCTGATGCTGCGCATCCAGGCCGAGCGTGACCTGGCGTACGTCTTCGTCTCTCACGACCTGCACGTCGTGCGCCACATGAGCGATCACATGATCGTCATGTATCTCGGCACGGTCGGAGAGACCGGACCCACCGAGGAGCTGTTCACGCGCGCGCTGCACCCGTATACGGAGGCGCTGCTCTCCGCGGTTCCCGACCCCGATCGGGCCGGCAACCGCGTCACGCTGGAGGGAGAGATCCCCGACCCGGCGCACCGCCCGCCGGGCTGCTCGTTCCATCCGCGCTGCCCGTATAGCGAGGACGTCTGCCGCACGGACGAGCCCCTGCTCACGCCGATGGGCGGCGACCGCTTCGCCGCCTGCCACGTGGCGGCCCGCACGCGGACGGGACACTGACGAGAGCCTGTCAGTTTGAGCGGCCGCCGGCTGACCGGCTACGATCAACCGGTGGACCGGCGCAGACTGCCCATCGGCGTGCAGACCTTCCGCAAGCTCCGCGAGGAGAACTGCTACTACGTGGACAAGACCGCGTACATCGAGCGTCTGCTCGCCGAAGGCACCCACTACTTCCTGTCGCGCCCGCGGCGGTTCGGCAAGAGCCTGTTGCTGGATACGCTGAAGGAACTGTTCGAGGGCAGCGAGGAGCTGTTCGAGGGGCTCCACATTCACGGTGGCCGAGACTGGGTACGCCATCCGGTGGTGCGGCTCGACTTCAGCGGCGGCGACTACCTGGATCCGGAAGGGTTGCGGCGCAACGTGACGGCGCAACTGACTCGCATCGAGCGCCAGGAACAGGTGGCGACCGACACCACCGGACCGGAGCGGCTGGGGTTCCTGCTGGAGGCGCTGCACCGCAAGTCAGGACAGCGGGTGGCGGTGCTGGTCGACGAATACGACAAGCCGATCCTGGACGCACTGGGAGATCCGGAGATCGCCGACGCCAATCGACGATTCCTGCGCAGCCTGTACTCGAACGTCAAGTTCGCGGAAGCGCACGTTCATTTCACCTTTCTGACCGGCGTAAGCAAGTTCACCAAGGTCAGCGTGTTCTCCGACCTGAACAACCTCACCGACATCACGCTGGATCGTCGCTACTCGGCGATCTGCGGCTATACGGAAGGTGACCTGGACACGGTGTTCACGCCGGAGCTGGACGGCCTGGATCGGGAGCAGGTCCGCGAGTGGTACAATGGCTATCGCTGGCGCGGTCCGGAGAAGGTGTACAACCCCTACGACGTGCTGCTGCTGTTCGACAGCCGCGAGTTCAAGGCGCACTGGTTCGAGACCGGGACGCCGGCGTTTCTGATGGAGACGCTCCTTGAGCGGCGCGTCTCCTCGGTGTCACTGGACGACATGGTGGGCACGGAAGATCTGCTTTCCGCGTTCGACGTGGGCCACATCGGCACGGAGGCACTGCTGTTCCAGCCCGGCTATCTGACGATCACGGCGGAAGAGGAGCTGGGCGGCCAGGCGCTGTACCGGCTGGGCTACCCCAACCGGGAGGTGCGCCAGAGCCTGAACCGCGTGCTGCTGCGCCGCCTGGTGAAGGACGCCGGGCAGCAAACGGTGAACAGCATGCGGCTGTCACGCCTGCTTGCGGCGCACGACTGCGCGGGGCTGCAGGAGCTGTTTCACGCCTTCTTCGCGAGCATTCCCTATCAGTGGTACACAAACAACTCAATCGCCGACTACGAGGGCTATTACGCGAGCGTGTTCTACTCCTATTTTGCGGCGCTCGGCTACGATATCGTGGTGGAAGAGTCGAGCAGCCACGGCCGGCTGGACATGGCGGTGCGCGCCGGCGGGCACGTGTATCTGTTCGAGTCAAGGTCGTGGAGCTTGCGCCGCCGGGGTCGGCGCTGGCGCAGTTGCGTGAGCGTGGGTACGCTGACAAATACCGGGGCCGGGGCGAACCGATCCACCTGATCGGGGTCGAGTTCAGCCGCAAGACGCGCAACGTGACGGCGTTCGAGGTGGCCGGTGGCTGAGCCGATGGACAAGTCGGTGTTCTTGCGCGCGGCGATCGAGCGAGAAGCTACGCGTGTGCTTGACCTGCAGTCCCGGCACGTCTTGACGCGGGAGGATGCCGAGGTGTTCGCCGCAGCTCTCGACGCCCAGCCCCAACCCCGCGCGCGCGGCAGCACGAAACTACCGCGCGCGCGTGGTTCATGCCGATTGAACCGTCGGCTCTCAGAATCGAGCGCACGACTACCGTTCCTGTCACTTCCTGTTCACTCCCCCTTGGCGCCGGGCACGTCCCTGCGCTGGAAGACCCAGAGCGCTGCGCCAAGCAGGACCGCCGTGTATGCCAGCATGACGAAGAACGCCCGGGCGCTTTCCGCCGCGAACGCCGCGCCCATCCACGCGGAAACGTTGGAGCCCAGGAGCGTTACGTCCAGGACGTTCCCCAACCATCCGGCTATTCCGGCGAGCGCGGGAGCGATCAACAGCTCGAAGAGGAAGTAGCCCATCGACCCCGGGTTATTCGCCCCTGCGTGGCGAGAGCTGGCTGAATTGAGGATTCGAGGCG
>JAPPKD010000078.1 GCA_028820215.1 Spirochaetaceae bacterium
CCCGGGCGAATCATTCCGGGAATTCCCTGACGAAACTACGTGGGACCCAACACCCCCGTTCAAACCGTGCGTGCGGATTTCCCGCACACGGCTTTCCGGTGGTCGCTCAGGCGGCAGCATTACGCAGCCTCCCAGAATGCATGCTCCGGGTAGCGCACCATCCCGCGCAGACGTATCAGTCCCAAGTGATGGAAGTACTCGGCCGTCCACCGTCGCGCCTCGCCGGCTTTCAGGTGCCGGCCTTTGCGCTCCGCACGCAGCCGCCTCAGCCGTCGCCACACATAGGTGTCGAGTTGGTTGAACCGCTTGGCAGCGTTGCCGGTTCGGAAGTACTGCGCCCATCCTCTCAGCAGCGGATTGAGGTCCGCTATCACCTCGCGGATGTCCGCATGACTGCGGCCACGGCTCGTCTTCTTCCTCACCTGCTCCCGAATCCGTTTCATCGATCGCTCGGATGGCCAGCGGTTCAGGAAGTACAGCCGCTTGCGCTGCTGCTCCCAGATCGTGCCGGACATCCGCTTGTGCAGATGACACCCCAGAAAGTCGAACCCCTCACGTCCGTCGTACAGGTTCACTCGCCGGGTCTTCTCCGGGTGTAGCTCCAACCCAAGACGCGCCATCACTTGGCGGACCCGCGCCTCGGCCTGTTCGCACGCCTTGGCCGTCGCACAGATGATCACGAAATCATCCGCGTACCTCACTAGCGTTCCCAGTCGCTCATGGTGCTTCGCCCACTCGCTGTCGAGCACGTGCAGGTAGATGTTCGACAACAACGGTGAGATCACGCCGCCTTGCGGCGTACCCGCCTCGCTGGCGCTCACCGTCCCGTCTTCCATCACCCCCGCTGCCAGCCACTGCCGTATCAGCTTCAGCACCCGCCGGTCGCTCACTCGCCGTTCCACCAGCAGCATCAGCTTCTGATGATCGATGCTCCCAAAGTAGTCCCGGATGTCAGCGTCCAGCACGTGATGGCCTCCCTTCGCCCCTCGCTTGCGCAGGGTCTCCAGTGCCATCACCGCCCCTCGCTTCGGCCGGAACCCATAACTGCACGGCAGAAAGTCCGCCTCGAAGATCGGTTCCAGCACCAGCTTCGCCGCCATCTGTACTACCCGGTCCCGCACCGTCGGGATGCCCAAGGGTCGCTTCCCTCCCCCGGCCTTGGGTATGTACCGCCGCTCGACCGCCTGCGGTCGGTATTCGCCTGCTCGCAGCTTGGCGCCCAACTCTCCAAGAAATCGCTCGACCCCGTACTGCTCGACTCCCGCCAGCGTCTGGCCATCCAGCCCTGCCGCTCCGCGGTTCCGTCGTACCCGCTTCCACGCTTCCCACAGCACGTCACCTCTGTAGATGCGGTCGTACAGCGCGTGAAACCGGCGCTTCGGCGCTCGCTTGGCTGCCGCCCACAGCCGCCGTTGGAGTTGTCGCACTTTGTCCACAGGCTCCCGCCCGTGCAGGTCGTTGGGTCCGGTCTTGCCGGCCATGCCCTCGCGCTTACTTCCCCGGTCGGTCTGACCACCGCAGGGACCCTTCCCTCCTGCCGCGTTCTGTCGCACGGCTCTCTCAGGTACTACGATCCCCTCGGACTCCCGCTCGACGGCTCTCGTTTTCGCCTTTGGCTTATACGAGCCACCTCGCCCTGACTCAGGCTGCCGAGACGGGCCTCCCGTGTTCCGCACCACTCCCTGCACACGTGCTGCTCCCCGTACCCCGCCGGGTCCCGGCGCGCGCTCCGGTTCTTGCGCACCGGTCGTGGCCTTCGCCGTGACATGAGCGGCTCGGCTCCCGGATTGTTCCTCTGTCGAGGCTGCAGGATTCACTTCATGTTGCGGCCCGCGTGCTCGCTCCCCACTCAACGGCTCACACCGCCAGTCAGGCTTTCGACGCCCCGCTCGGGCGCAGCGGTCTCCCTCTGTCGCCTGGGGCCTGCTACCCGGCGCTCCGGCGCTTACCGGGACGGGACTTCCACCCGCTGGAGTCGCGCAGCATGACCTCCGGCTCGGTCGCCCTCGCCCTTGGTCCTCACGGCGCACCATGGGACGGAGGAGAACACCGAGATCACAGCCGAGGACTACCCGGCGATGATGGGATTCGTCCTGGGCGCGAGCGGACCGGACGCAGTCTCCGAATTGGTGAGCTCTATCCGGCTCACCGTCGACGGAACTCTGGTCTCCAGGGCGGCGGCCGCATCAAGGACGGCGTCGCGAACTTCGAGCTCAATCTGCTCGAACTGTTGCGCCTGCACGAACCGATCGACCTTGAGGTGGTCTTCCGGTAAAGGCGATCCCAGTGGTCGAGGCTATCGGGGAAACGGTGTGGTCAAGGGCAAGCTGGGGAAGTACGTACGTTGCGATCCTGGATCGATCGGCGGTGGTGACGGCCACCGCATGATCTCCGCGTGCGCACCGATGAGGAAGTCCGGGAGCGAGGTCGCCTGAGCATGAGTCCGGGGGGATTGAGATCGTCTCGCTTCGCGATATCGACGGTACGAGGCCGCACACACCTCAGCCGCTGAGCCGGGCACACCGAGAATCGCCACCCCCAATCGCGAATGCGGTCGATTTCGGTGGCGGCATGATCCACTCCAAGGCAGATCTCGGCCACGGCGACGGCGTTGACGGCCGCGCCGTCCGCAGACACCGCATCAGCCAAGGCACCGAGTGCCCACTCGTGATGTTCAGCGCCCACCGCGGACGCGTAGATCAGCACATTCGTGTCGAGGAGCGTCATGGTTCGCGCGTCAGGCGCCGCAGTTCATCCCACGAGAGTCGAAGGCGAAGGGGATTGCGGGCGATGGCTAACAGACAGTCCTCTCTACTCTTCCTTGCGGGCACCGGCGGAACCTGGAGCCGGACGAGGAGGAGTCTGCCCTCCCCCTGACTCTGGATGTCGAAGATGTCGCCGGGATGGGCTGTCGGGATGACGATGCGCCTCTTCGCATCAACTCGTGCCGTTGCCATGGGGATTTGTCCTAGCGTTGGCTATACTCGAATATAGCGCTGGTGGAACGAATGCACACGACCAGACTACGCAAGGTCGGCGGCTCCGTCATGCTTGCGATACCCCAGGCGATGCTTGATGTCCTGGAACTTCGGGCCGGTGCCAGTGTGGACATCGGGATCGAGAAAGGCTGCCTGATCGTCACGCGGAGAACGCGGCCCCGCTACACCCCCGACGAACTCCTCGCGCAGTGCGACGGGACCGCACCGGCCGATCACGGAGACCGCCCTTGGCTTGAGGCCAAGCCGGTCGGTCACGAACTGCTGTAGGTGACAGCCGAATGGATCGCCGTCGTCGCCATAGTCGTCGTGGGTGTCGTAGGCACCGTGGTCGTCGTCTCCGGCTTACGTTCCGTTCAGCCCCGGCAGATCGCCGGCGTCATCGAAGGCGAGGGGCCCGGATGAGCCCACGACCTCGGTCTGCGCCGTCCCGTTCAGGGCCGCGACTGCGGCAGGGCTGGCCTGCAGCTCGCCGAGCGACAGGGTGTCGCGGATGCGCGCCAGGCGCAGCGCAGCCGGATCGGTGACGCCCGTGGTCTGGATCGCCGCGCGGATGGCCAGCGCGTCACTGGCCAGCACCATCGGGATCTTGACGCTCACCGAAGCGGTCGAGGTGAGCGCGTTCGGGTAGGTCTCATCGAAGGTCATGCGGTCGAACACGCGGCGGGTGGTCACGTCCACCAGGCCGATGCCGTTGGCGTTGCCGTGCGTCTCCGGGGTCAGGCTGAGCGCCGCGATGCGGGTGATCGCCGGGCCGCCGGTGAGGTCCGGGTTGCTGTAGCGGCCCACGACGTTGCAGTCGAAGCCGGTGCCGGCGATGTTCTTGCCGATCCGGTCGAGCACCAGCACGTCCAGCTCCGCGAACGGCAGAGTGGGCTGCAGGCCGCGCGCCTGCTCGAGCAGCGCCGGCTCGCGCTCGATCATCCGGTCCCCGGGGACAAGTTCGACGTGGCAGGTTTCGTGGTGGGCATTCTCCAGCAACGCGACCCCGGCGCGGACGCGGCCGGTGGTCAGCACGTGGGAGGCGACCGCCAGCACGGTGTCCGCCATCGCGGTCATGCCGCGGCTGTGATACGCCTGCGCCCCGGCCTGCTTGCCGAGGCCGATGGCGATCATCTTGGCCAGGCCGCTCTCCCGCTCGCCGCGGAACGAGGGGTGCGGCTTGACGCGGTTGACGATGACGATGCCGTCCGCCCGCCACGCCAGCCGGTCCACCATCACCGGCAGGCCATCGGCCTCGCCTACCTGCTCCACCTCCATCGAGGAGCGCACGGGCGCGCCCACGGTCGGCTCGCTGACTCCCATGCCGGCCAGCAGCTCCGCCTGCCCTTCGCCGGTGGCACCGCCGTGGCTGCCCATGGCCGGGACGACGAACGGCTCGGCGCCGGCCTGGCGCAGCGACGCCACCAGCCGCGCCACCACCGCCGCCTGGTTCGCCACACCGCGGCTGCCGACGCCTATGGCGATCGACTCGCCGGGGCGCACCAGGCGGCCCAGGGCCGCGGGAGACAGCACCTCATCGAGCTGCCCGGAGGCGAGCCGCGGGCGCGGCAGCGACTGCCGGACGGTCACCACCTCCGGGATCGGCACTCCCGCCAGGATCGACTCGACTGAGCCCATCAGCGCCAGCTCCGGTCGGCTACCGCCCGTAGGGTTTCGTCGATCTGTTCGTCGCTCACCAGGGCCGCCAGCTCCAGCCGGCGGGACACGGGAGTGGAGATGTCGAGCGAGGTCAGGCAGGCCACGGGGCCGTCCAGATCGTCGAAACAGCGGGTGGTGATTTCCGCCGCAAGCGCCGGGCCGATCCCCTGGCTGCGGGCTGCCTCCTCGACGATGACCATGGCGCCGGTCTTGGCCAGCGACGCGCCGATGCTGTCGTAGTCGATCGACAGCCGGTCCAGGCAGCGCAGGTCCAGGAGCTCGACCGACACGCCGTCGGCGGCGAGCGCCGCGGCCACGGCGGCGCAGCGCCCGACCATGCCGCCGTAGGTCAGCACGGTCACTTGGTCGCCGGCCTGCACGGTGCGCGCCGTGCCGAAGGGGATGGCGTAGTCCAGGTCGCCGGCCGGCGCCGGCGACCGGTGCGTGTAGAGGGCGTTGTGCTCCAGGAACACCACCGGATCGAGCGAGTGCATGGCGGTGTTGAACAGGCCGATGTAGTCGTACGCGTCGGCCGGCGCGACGATCCGGAAGCCGGGGAACATGCCGTACAGGCCGACCGGGTCCATGGAGTGCTGCGCCCCGTAGCCGAGCCCGGTGCCGACGCGGCTGCGCACCACGATCGGCAGGTCGGTGGTGTCGCCGTACATGTGGCGCGCTTTCGAGAGCTGGTTGAAGAGCTGGTCGGCGGCCACCAGCGCGAAGTCCGCGAACATGATCTCCACGACCACGCGCATGCCCAGCATGGCGGCGCCGAAGCCCAGCCCGGAGAAGCCGCCCTCGGAGATCGGGGTGTTGATCACGCGCTCCGGGAACCGCTCGACCAGTCCCTTGGTCGCCCCGTAGGCGCCGCCTCCCAGGTTGGCCACCTCCTCGCCGAAGACGATCGCGTCCTCTTCCCGTTCCAGCCAGCGGCCGGTCACCGCCGCGATCGCGTCCGAGTAGCGCATCGGCTCGAGCGCCGTGCCGTTCCCGTCCGCGCTGTGCCCGTCCGCCCCGTTCCCGTCGTCCTGTTGGCGGTCGACGAAGCGCAGCCCTTCAAGCTCGCGTCCGCTCGAGCGCATGCCGTCGCCGGCCGTGCCGGGATCGGGCCACAGGCTCTCGCGCACGCGCGGCGGATCGCCGTCCTCCGTGCACGCCGCCCGCGCCGCCTGCACGCCCTGCTCTGCCAGCGCGTCGATGGTCTCCACCGCGGCCTGGTCGAGCAGGCCGGCCTCCACCAGGATGCGCGGCAGCACGCGCGTCACCTCGGTGCCGGCGTAGCGGTCCTCCTCCTCCTTGCTGCGGTAGCGGAAGGCGCTGCCCGGCACGTCGCCGGCGTGGTGGTAGCGGCGGTAGCACTCGCACTCGATGATCGCCGGCGTGCCGCCGTCGCGCAGCTTGTCGGCCACCTCCCGCACCAGCCCGAGGATGGCGATCGCGTCGTCGCCGTCGACGACGTACCCGTCCATGGCGTAGGCGGAGGCGCGCCGCGACAGCGGCTCCACCGCGCAGGCGTCCTGCACGCGGGTGGCCACCGCGTAGCGGTTGTTCTCCACGAACACGATCAGCGGCAGCGACCAGAGGCCGGCCAGGTTGCACGCCTCGTGAAAGGCGCCCTGGTTGACCGCGCCGTCGCCGATGTAGCAGACGATCACGTTGCCCGAACCGGCGAACTTCTCGGCATAGGCGGCGCCGGCCGCCAGCGGCACGCCGCCGCCGACGATCGCGTTCGACCCCAGGAAGCCGGACTCGTTGTGGCGGAGGTGCATGGAGCCGCCGCGCCCACCGCAGTAGCCGGGCGCCAGTCCCATGATCTCCGCCATGGTGCGGTAGAAGACCTCCTGCGCCTCGGCCGGCAGCTCGCCTGCCCCGGGGTCCCAGTCGGCCGGCACCTGTGCCTGCAGCACCTTAGCCAGGAATTGGTGGTGGGCGCGGTAGGTCGCGGCCATCTTGTCGGTCGGGCGCAGCGCCGCCACCGCCGCGGAGGCGGTCGCCTCCTGGCCGACGGAGGTGTGCACGGGGCCCCAGACGGCGCCGGCGTTCTTGAGCTCCAGCAGGGCATGCTCGAAGCGGTTGATCGCCAGCGTGTCGAACAGCAGCCTCGCGGCCTGCCGCCGGTCGAGCTGCTCGACGTCGGCCGCGTCGGACTCCCAGCGCTCCCACGGGAAGGAGCCGTCGATCGGGGTACGTTTCACGAAGTCATCCTCTGTAGACAGTCATCCTCTGAGGATTGGCATCCTCTGTAGATTGGCATCCTCAGTCCATCAGGAAGCCGCCGTTGACGTCGACGATCTCCCCGGTGATGAAGCGGGCGCGGTCGGACGCCAGGAAGGCGACCGCCTCGGCGACGTCCTCCGGCTGCCCGTAGGTGCCCAGCGGGATCTTGGCGGCGAACGCCTGGTTGGTCTCGTCCCCCCACTCGCGCGTCAGCGCCGTGTCGATCGGCCCCGGCGCCACCGCGTTGGCGGTGATGCCGTAGGCGGCCGCCTGCAGCGCCAGCGACTTCGTCAGGCAGATGATGCCGGCCTTGGACGCCGAGTAGTGGGCGCCGGCCGCCGCGCCGCCGATCTTGCCGGCCATGGAGGCGACGCTGACGATACGCCCTCGGCCTGCCTCCTTCATGCGGCGGAACGCCTCGCGGCTGGCGATGAAGGTGCCGCGCAGGTTGATCGCCATCATCCGGTCCCAGGCGTCCGTCTCCAGATCCAGGATCGGCGTCAGCTCGCAGATGCCGGCGTTGTTGACCAGGATGTCCAGGGTGCCGAGCTCGCCGTCCACGGTCGCGAACAGCTCCAGGATCGCCCCTTCGTCGGCCACGTCGGTGCGCACGCAGACCGCCCGGCCGCCGGCCTCCTCCACCTCGGCGGCGGTGACCGCCGACTCCTCCATGTTCAGGTCCGCGATCGCCACGTCGGCGCCGTCGCGCGCCAGCGTGGTGGCGATCCGCCGGCCGATGCCGGCCGCCGCGCCGGTCACCAGCGCGACCTTGCGCCTGGCCACCTTGCGCCGGCTCATCCGGTCTCCGGGAGCTGCCGCAGCTCCAGCACTTCGCGGTCCGGTCCGTAGAAATACTGCACCCATACCTCCGGGCGGAACTCGACCAGGTCGCCCACCATTTCCACCCCCGCCTGCCGCAGCCGGTCGAGATCGGCGCGGATGTCCGTGCACAGGAACCCCAGGTGGGTGAAGCCGCGGTCGGCCTGCGTGCGGTCGCCCACGGGACGCCCTTCGGGGTCCAGGTAGTGGAACAGCTCCAGCATGAAATCGCCCTGAAAGAGGTGCGCGATGCGGGCCGTGCAGGCCGGCAGGCCGGCTATGCCGCCCAGGTTCATCTCCGGCGGCACCTCGATGACGCGGCGCAGCTCGAAGCCCAGCAGGTCGCGGTAGAACGCGATCGAGGTGTCGAGGTCGCGAACGCTCAGCGCCACATGGTCGGCGACGGCGGTCATGGCTGTGCCCATCTGACTGTGGGCGGTACGGTAGCGGATCGGGGCCGGTCTGTCGTGGCAGACTGGGCCGCATGGCAGAGCAGGGGCCGGTCGTCGGCGTCATCATGGGCAGTTCCTCCGACTGGCCGACGATGCGCAAGGCGGGCGAGGTGCTCGACCGGTTCGAGGTCCCTCACGAGCGGCGCGTGGTGTCCGCGCACCGGACTCCCGACCTGATGCGGAGCTACGCGCGCGGGGCGGCCGGCCGCGGCATCGAGGCGATCATCGCCGGCGCCGGCGGCGCGGCCCACCTGCCGGGGATGGTGGCGGCCTTCACCACCGTCCCGGTCATCGGCGTGCCGGTGCAGAGCCGGGCGCTGTCGGGGCTGGACTCGCTGCTGTCGATCGCGCAGATGCCGGGAGGCGTGCCGGTCGCGACGATGGCGATCGGCGAGGCCGGCGCCACCAACGCCGGACTGTTCGTGGTGGCGCTGCTGGCCGTGCGCCGGCCGGTGCTGCGCGAGCGTCTGGACGCCTTCCGCGCCGAGCGCGAGCGGGAGGTGCTGGAGCAGACGCTCGGCTGACCTCACCGCCCGCGGTCGCGGTGCCGGCGCGGGTTACTCCTCGTCGTCCTCCTCCGGCATGAGCACGAACTCCGGATAGGCCTCCATCTTGAGCTCGGCGACATCCTGGCCGAGCTGCTCGACCTGCTTGGAGACGCGGGCGCCCAGCAGGGCGTCGACGATCTTCCACGCCACCAGCGACACGACGAACACGAACGCGCCGACGGCCACCACGCCCAGGAGCTGCACGCCGAAGTTGCCGCCCGCGGCGATGCAGACCGCCAGGGTGCCCCAGACACCGGCGAACAGGTGCGCAGGCACCGCGCCGACCACGTCGTCCAGCTTCATCTTCTCCAGCAGCTTGATGGCGGCGGTGCAGACGATGCCGCCGATGGCGCCGATGATCACCGCCCAGACGTGAGAGGTGATGTCGGGTCCGGCCGTGATCGAGACCAGGCCGGCGATGGCGCCGTTCAGGCCCGCGAACATGTCCATGCGACCCAGGATCAGGCGGGAGAACGCCAGGGCCGTCATGACGCCGGCCGCGGCCGCCAAGTTGGTGTTGACCAGCACGTGGCCCATGGCCACCACGTCCGCCGCGCTGCCCAGCGCGAGCTGCGAGCCACCGTTGAACCCGAACCAGCCGAACCAGAGGATAAACACGCCCAGCGTGACCACGACCACGTTGGATGGTGGTGTCTGCTTGACCGAGCCGTCCTTGCGGAACTTGCCCAGGCGCGGCCCGACCACGAGGATGCCCGCCAGCGCCGCCCAGCCGCCGGTACCGTGCACGATCGTGGAGCCGGCGAAGTCCTGGAAGCCCATGCTGCCCAGCCAGCCGCCGCCCCAGGTCCAGGCGCCGACGACCGGGTAGATGAACCCGGTCAGTATCAGCGTGAACAGGAAGAACGGCCACATCTTGACCCGCTCGGCCAGCGCTCCCGACACGATGGAGGCGGCGGTCGCCACGAACACCATCTGGAAGAACCAGTCCGACATCACCGAGTAGCCGTTGTCGATCACGGCCGCCGCGTCGCCGGTGCCATCCAGCAGAGCGAGCTCCGCGGCCGACGGCCGGTAGAACAGGCTGAAGGAGCCGATCACGCTGCCGACGTCGGTGTACATGAGGCTGTAGCCGACGATGTAGTAGGCGAGGCCGGCGATCGAGTAGAGGCCGATGTTCTTCAGGCAGATCACGGAGGCGTTCTTGGTGCGTACGGACCCGGACTCCAGCATGGTGAAGCCGGCCGCCATCCACATCACCAGCCCGCCCCAGAGGAGGAACGAGAAGGTGTTGAGGACGAAGGCCGTCTCTTCCGCGACGGCCGCGTAGGCGGCGCTCGATCCCGCCATCAGCAGGCCGAGCACCAGCAGCAGCCGTACCGTGACGGGGCCGCGGCGAATGAACTGAAGGTCGTTCATGGCAATTCCTTGTCGTGCCGGTAATTGATTTGAGCCGTGGGCGGACCACCCGATCGGCCGTTCCGTATTTTAGCGCGTTTGCGCCCTTGCGTGCTCCCTCACCAGGCGGGGCACACTCCGCGGCGTGGGTCTCCCGCTGCTTCCCGGCGCGACGATCGGTGTCCTGGGCTCGGGCCAGCTCGGCCGCATGCTGGCTCTGGCGTGCCGACGGATGGGCTACCGGCTGCACGTCTTCTCGCCGGAGCTTGACAGCCCGGCCGGGCAGGTGGCCGACCGCGAGGTGGCCGTCCCGTACGAGGACCTGGACGCGGTGCGCGCCTTCGCGCATACCGTGGACGTCGTCACCTTCGAGTTCGAGAACGTGCCGGCAGCGACCGCCGCGGCGGCGGCCGAGCACGCGCCCGTGCACCCGGACGGCCGCGTGCTTCACATCGCCCAGAACCGGCTGCGGGAGAAGACGGCGCTCGCCGAGCTCGGCTTTCCGGTGACCCCGTTCCGGGCGGTCGCAAGCGTTCGGGAGGTCCGGGTCGCGGTCGCGAAGGTGGGCCTGCCAGCGATCCTCAAGAGCGCCGGGTTCGGCTACGACGGCAAGGGACAGGCGGCCGTCAACAACGCCGATCAGACGGAAGCGGCCTGGAACGCGGTGACCGGCTACGCCGGCGACCCGGCCTCAGCCAGCGGAGCCGGAAGCGAGCCCGCTGCCATCCTGGAGCGGCGGGTCGACTTCACACACGAGCTGTCCGTAATCGCCGTGCGGTCGGCGGGCGGCCGTACGGTCACCTATCCGCCGTGCGAGAACCGGCACGAAGGAGGAATCCTGGACCTGTCGAGCTGCCCGGCCGAGGTACCGACGGCCGTCGCGGAGGGAGCACGCGTTCTCGCCTGCGACCTGATGGAAGCACTGGACGTGGTCGGCGTCCTCTGCGTCGAGCTGTTCCTGACCGCCGGCGGCGAGTTGCTGGTGAATGAGATCGCGCCGCGGCCGCACAACTCCGGCCACCTCACGATCGAGGCGGCGGCCACCGGTCAGTTCGAGCAGCAACTGCGCGCCGTGTGCGGCCTGCCGCTCGGCGCCACCTGCCTGCACCGCCCGGCCGCGATGGCCAACCTGCTCGGCGACCTGTGGTCCGCCGGCTCCCCGCGCTGGGAACGCGCTGCCGCGATCGAAAGCGTCTCCCTCCACCTCTACGGCAAGGCGGAGGCGCGCCCCGGCCGCAAGATGGGCCACCTCACCGCCCTGGCCGACACCCCGCGCCAAGCCCGCTCCCTCGTCTCCACCGCCCGTGACCTGCTCCGGCCGGCGGCGGAATCTCCCGGACACCGAGCCCGACCGCGGTAGCAAGGACCCGGCCGCCGCTTCGTTCGCCTCCTTCACTCGGGCGTCACGATGGCGCCCCAGAACCGCTATTCTCCCGTTTTCGGACCGTCGGGTTGCGATCTCGGGCGCGCTAAACGTCTCCCGGACCATCATCACAGCCACGATGCGAATTCTTGACTTATATCATTTATTGATATATATTAATACATGATTACCGACACCGATGGAGTGGTCACCTCCACCGTCTCCGCCCTCACCGACGACGCACTGCTGGCTCAGACCAGGAAGTTCGCCCACCTCGAACACCACCTCGAGGTCACCGTCATCGACCACCTGCGCGAGATCCACACCCGCCGCCTGCATCTGCGCCGCGGCTTCTCCAGCCTGTTCGACTACGCCGTGCGAGAGCTCGGCTATTCCGACTCCGCTGCCTCGCGCCGCATCAGCGCCTTGAAGCTGTGCGAGGACCTGCCGGAGGTGCGCGACCGGCTCCAGGACGGATCGATCTCGCTGACCACCGCAGCGCAGTTGCAGAACGCCTTCGACCGGCAGCGGCGCAACCGCCGCCGCAAGCGCGGGCCGGTCATGGCGAGCAGGCCGGCCGAACCGCGGCAGGACTCGCTACTGGCACCGCCAGCGGAGATGCCCGAACCGCCGGCGCCCGCGCCGCTGCTGGACGTGTCCGCGCGCAAGGCGCTGGTCAGGCAGGCGGCCGGCAGGAGCACGCGGCAGGTGCAGGAGCTTCTGGCCGGCGTGGATCCCGAGTTGGCCGTGCCGGCCGACAAGGTGCGCCCGCTGGGCAACGGGCGCTACGAGATGAAGGCCGTGATCGACGCCGAGTGCCAGCGGGCGCTGGAGCGGCTGCGTGGGCTGCTGTCGCACGTCGACCCGTACATGACGCTGGGGCAGTTCGTGGGGCGGCTGGCGCGCGAGGGGCTCGACCGCCACGACCCGGCCCGGCCGCCGCGCCGCCCGCGCACCGGCAACGGGC
>JAPPKD010000381.1 GCA_028820215.1 Spirochaetaceae bacterium
CTTCATCCGCACCAACGTCGACCGCATCGTCGGCGCACTGTCAGGGAGCTGACGGGCTCGGGCGCCATGGTCGATAACGGGAGGGAATCGCCTGCTTCTTGCGAGGTAGGCTGCCGGGTCGACGTGCGCGTGCACGGCCGCGAATCTCCCCACGAGCCCGGGACGGCACTGCTCGACATCGACGCCGTGTCCGCCGGGTACGACGGGCGCAGCGCCCTGGAAGCGGTGTCGATGCGGGTGGTCACGGGCCAACGCATCGCAGTGGTGGGGCCGAACGGCGCCGGCAAGAGCACGCTGTTCAAGGTGGTGGCCGGCATCCACCGGCCCACCGCCGGGACGGTCCGGGTCCACGGCAGCGATCCAGGCGGCCACGTCTGCATCGCCTACATCGAGCAGAACGCCGACCTCAACTGGCGGTTCCCGGCTACGGTGGAGGACGTGGTGGCCATGGGGCGCGTCGCCCGCGTCGGCTATTTCCGGCGTCTGCGCCGCACCGACCGGGCGATCGTCGCGGCCGCCATGGAGCGCGCCGCCATCACGCCGCTGCGCCGCCGCCAGATCGGCGAGCTGTCCGGCGGCCAGCGGCAGCGCATGTTCATCGCCCGCGCGCTCGCCCAGCAGTCGGAGCTGCTGATGCTGGACGAGCCGTTCGCCGGTCTGGACGTCGACGCCTGCCGGCAGCTCGAGTCGACGCTGGACGCCTTGGGCGACACCGTGACCGTGCTGCTGGCGACCCATGACCTGGGCGTGGCCGAGCGCATGGGCCGCGTGGCGCTGTTGAACCGCCGGCTGATCGGCTGCGGGCCGGCCTCCGAAGTGCTGGTGGCCGAGCGGCTGGCCTTGGCGTACGGCAGCAACCTGCTCCGCGTCGACGAAGACGGTACACGCTACGCGTTGCCCGACAGTCATTGCGATCACGGCCATCCCACCGCTGCCGCCGAACCGGCCCGGACGCCCGCTCTGCCGTGACCGAGTTGCTGGTCGCCCCCCTAGGCTACCCGTTCGTGGTGCGCGCGCTCCTGGCGGTGACCATGGTCGCCGCGGTGTGCGCCCTGGTCGGCACCTTCGCCGTGCTGCGCGGCATGTCCTACATCGCCAGCGCGCTGGCCCATTCGCTGGTGCCGGGGGTGGCGGTGGGCTACCTGGTCAGCGGGCTTTCCCGCGACCGCCTGTTTTGGTGGGCCACCGGCACGGCCATCCTGACTGCGCTGGGCATGTCCGCCCTGGTTCGGCGCTTCCGCATCGGCGAGGACGCCGCGGTCGGCGTCGTCTACTCCGGCATGTTCGCGCTGGGCATCGCCATCATCTCGACGGTGCGCAGCTTCGCCGTGGACCTCGTGCACTTCCTGTTCGGGAACGTCCTGAGCGTAAACGGCACCGACCTGCTCCGCATCGCCGTGGTCGCGGCGATCATCGTCGTCGTCGTGGTCCTGTTCTACAAGGAGATGGTGCTGGTCACCTTCGACCGCGTGTTCGCTGCCTCGCTGCGCCTCAGCAGCCGGTCGCTCACCGCGCTGCAGTACGTGCTGATGGCGCTGGCCATCGCCGTGGCGCTGCAGACGATCGGCATCGCGCTGGTGGTGACCCTGATGGTCGCGCCGGCCGCCGCGGCGCTGCAGGTCGTCCGCCGCTTCCATCACGCCGTGCTGGTGGCGGCCGGGATCGGCGTCGGCTCCGGCGTGGTCGGCCTGTACCTCTCTTACCACCTGAGCGTCGCATCTGGAGCGGCGGTCGCCCTGGTGTGCGTCGTCGTCTTTCTGATCATCTCGGCGCTGGCCCGCGCGTTTCGGGCGGCTCCGGCTGAGGAGGCCCATGGAACGGCAAACCAGACAGCGTGATGCGATCCAGGCGGTCATCGAGTCGTATGACCGGCCGCTGAGCCCCACGGAGATCTGCGAGGCGGCTCGCGAGCACCTGCCCCGCCTCGGCATCGCCACCGTGTACCGCGCCATCCGTGACCTGGTGGAGTCCGAGTGGCTGCGGACCGTGGAGATCCCCGGCGCCCCGGCCCGCTACGAGCGCGCCGGCAAGCCGCACCATCACCACTTCCTGTGCCGGACCTGCGACGGGCTGTGGGAGGTGGACGACTGTCTCAGCGAAGTCGACGCGTTGGCCCCCGCCGGCTTCGTCACCGAGGGCCACGACATCACCCTGTACGGACTGTGCAGCGACTGCCGGAGCGAGGACGCGGGGTAGCTGCGTGTTCAGGCGCCCTCGACCTGCGCCGCGAGGGACTGAAAGAACGTACGGTCCCAGAGCGCCAGTTCCGCGTCGTCACGTATGAACGGGCGCACGTCGCTCCTGGCCTGATCGTAGTCCACCTGCTCGAAGCGATGCGTCAGGAGCCGGCGCAGGTGCGCGACATCGAGGTGCTCACCCGCTCGCCAATGACCGGTCTGTTCCATGCGAGCCTGCAGGTGGCCGACATCGCATTGTATCCCCCGACCGAGGTACCAGACGAAGTCGTAGAAGTCCCGTCCCTTCACTCGCGCCTTCCAGTCGCGGCACAAGATGGCGTGCAGCTTGCCCGCGAACAGACCCGGCAGCGTGAACAGCCGCACCTGGAACGGTATCGGCGTCAGCAGCGTGAGCACCTCGTAGAGGGCGAGTGGCGGCGGGTCGGTATCCACGTCCAGTCTGATGCGTACCTGTTGCGGCCGGGGGAGCCGTGCCTCCAGGAAGTCCGGCATGCCCACCTGTGCCAGATTGACCCGCGTACCGCCCTTGATGAACGCGGATTCGACGGCGGTGCTGACGCGTTTGCTCCGACGTTCGACGCGGAAGCCGAAACCGAACGACGCGAGCTCCCGGCGAATCGATTCGAGGTAGGGTTCGAGGTCGAATCCCTCGGCGGGTGCCAGCAGGGAGAAATCCATGTCTTCGGAGAAGCGTGACAGTCCGTGGAAGATGCGGAGCGCGGTGCCGCCGTAGAACGCCGCGTGCTCGTAGAACTTGGCGCGCCACAACCCGAGCAACGCCAGTTCCTGGATGACTTCCTTCAAGGCGTTCTCGTAGTCGGCGAGGGTATGAGGCTCATACCGTGCGAGCAGCGCCTGGAGCGCGACATTCATTCGGTGCTCGTCCCATGTCGCTGCAGCCAGCGCAGGAGCGCATCGACGTTCCGTCGCCTGTAGCGCTTCGCGATGTGGCGCACGACGTTCAGGCGCATCCGAACGACGGCGTCCAGGTCGACACGCAGGTGGTCTTCCAGCGCCGCGGGGACATCCCGCATGGCGGTGAGATGGCGGATGCAGGCGATCCGGTCACACAACGCCTTCTCCGGCTCCGCCAGGAAGAAAGAGCCGCCTGCAACGGACTGCAGCGCCACCCCGTAGCTGAATGCAGACTCGTTCACGGGACGATATGTGAAACGGCCGAGCGGGGTCTGGAACCGCTTCGCGCGCTTGCAGGTGACGCTGGTTATCTCGTCGACCCGTTCGGGAATCAGGCCGTGGTGACTCAGGGCCGACTCGAGCGAGACGTAGGACGGTCCGTAGATGAGCGCCGCCAGGGCAAGCGGACTGACGGTCGGCGGCCGTCCGGGGAACGAAGGAGCGACGTACAGTCCCTTCCTGATCTGGAGCAGATCACCGTGTACGCACAGGTTGCGGATCTTGTTGCGGGGCGCCCGATAGCGCGCCACCCGGTCCATGGCGAGTTGATAGTCGAACGGGTGATCGACTGGCAGCTCCACTCGCATTCCTCAAATGTGCCGGTATGTTGAGATTCAGTCAACATACCGGCAATTTCGTGAGAACAGGCCGGGAGTGACACCAGTGCGAACCGGGCAGACGGGCGGCTACTCCACGTCGTGCAGGCGATGGCATGTCGTCAAGGACTCGCCGGCCTGACCGGGCGGTCTTCGCGGGCGGATTGCAGCACCGCCTCGGTGGCGGCCAGGGTCGCCAGGCCGTCCAGGCCGGAGACGAGCGGCTCTGCGCGACCGCGGATGACGTCGCAGAAGTGGGCGAGTTGGGCGGCGACAGGGTCGACCGCGTCGACCGCCAGCGGGGTCGCCGAGAGGGGGTGCTGCCAGCCGGTCTCGCCGGGGTGGCGCCAGAGCGTCAGCCGCGGGAACGCCAGGGATCCGGAGGTGCCGAGGAGGAAGTAGCAGTTCCGGTCGGTGCGCGTGTAGAGCGGATTCTCATGCGTGGTCAGCTCGTACGACCACGGCGACACGACGGCGTCGGAGGCGGCGATCGAGCCAAGCGCCCCGCTGGCCAGGCGCAACGTGATCGCCACCGAGTCCTCGACCGCCAATCCGCGGGCCGCGGAGCTTCCGGCCGCGTATACGCTCTCGATCTCGCCGCCGAGATGGCGGATCAGGTCGATCTCGTGGATGAGGTTGGTGAGAACCGGCCCGCCGCCGGGGCGGGTGCGCCAGCCGACCGCGTAGTAGTCGTCCGGCTTGCGGACGAACCAGAGCGCGGTGAAGCTTACCAGTCGGCCCAGCTCGCCGCGCTCGAGCACCTCGCGGGCGCGGCGCACGTAGGCGCTGTGCCGGCGGTGCTGGCCGACCAGCAGGGGTGCGCCGCCGAGCGCTGCCGTCTCGACCAGCGCGCTGCCGTCCGCGGTCGTCGCCGCGATCGGCTTCTCCACCAGCATCGGCACCCCGGCTTCCGCGCAGAGCACGCCGCAGTTGCGGTGCTGGGCGGTTGGCGTCGCGATGATCGCTCCGTCGAACCGCTCGCGCCGCAGCAGCTCCCGGAGGTCGCCGTGTACCGGGCACTCGCCGCCGGCGGCCTGCCTCGCAAGGGCCAGATCCGGGTCGCAGACCGCGGCCAGGGCGCACTCGGCGCTGGTCCGGATTCGCTCGATGTGGCTGCAGCCCATCACGCCCGCGCCGATCACGGCCAGGCGCAACGGCTTCCGGCTCACCGCGCGGCTAGGTACGTGCCGATCCGCTCCAGGCCAGCCTCGATCTTGTCCGCGTCCAGCGCGTACGACAGGCGCACGCGGTCGGGGGCGCCGAACCACTCGCCCAGATAGGTGATCACCTGGTGGCGCTCGAACATCTCGCTGACGAAGCCGTACGGGTCGTCGACCTTCGGCAGCACGTAGAACGCGCCCTCGGGTTTCCACAGGTCGAGCCCCAGATCCGACAGCCCGGCGTAGATCAGGTCGCGGCGCTCGCGCCAGATGACGAGCTGGTCCTCGACGTAGGAGGGCGGCGCGCTCAGGGCGGCCAGCGCCATCTGCTGGCCCAGGATGTTGGTGTTCATCGAGGTGTGCGTCTTCATCTCGATGACGCCCTGCACGAACTCCGCGTCCTCCGACCACAGGTAGCCGACGCGGAAGCCGCACATCGCGTAGGTCTTGGAGAACGAGTCGATGGTGACGACGTGAGGTCCGGCGAACGTGTGCGTCTCGCTCACGTAGATCAGGTCCTTGTACACCGCGTCGGAGAGCAGGCAGACGCCGAGGTCGCGGGTCAGCTCCTCAATCCGCTGCAGCGTCTCCACCGGCTGCACGCGGCCGGTGGGATTGGCCGGCGAGTTGATGAGCACCGCCGCGCAGTCGCCCACCTTGTCGGCGAAATCCTCGATGTCGATGCAGCCGTCGACCGTGTCCGTGTATACCGGCTCCAGGCCGGCGTACCGCACCGCGGGCGGATACGAGTAGTAGTAGGGGCGCGCCATGAGCACGCGCCGGCGGTCGGCCGGGCACGTGCGGCCGATGTGGCGAAGCGCCAGGTCGAGCGCCTCGCTGGCGCCGTTGGTGACGACGAAGCTGTCAGGCGTCGAGCCCGGGTAGATCGGGGAGAGCGCCTCGCGCAACTCGGCGCTGCCGGAGATGAGGCCGTACTTGAAGTCCCGGTAGTCGGCAAGCACCCGGAACGCCTCCGGCGGCGGCGGCAGATCCGGCTGGCCGGACCCGAAGGAGATGATGTCGCCGCCCCGCACGCCGATGAACGTTGCCGGAGAGAGCCGCTCGCGTACCTGCATGGCCGGACTCTATCAGAGAAGCGTTCCGCGACGGAGTGGGCCGGATTGGCGCGGAGCGGCAAGCCGGGGCACTCCGTTGCCAAGGAGGGGCTGGGCCAAGAAACCGGCGTCGGAGGCGCCGTTTTCTCGGGGCGCTCAGGGGTCGGCGATGCTGCCGTCCGCCCGGGTCGGACCGTCGCCGCGCGGCACGCGGCGGAACGGGCTGGCCTCAAGCGCGTCCTCGTCCAGGTCGACGCCCAGGCCGGGGATGTCCGGGACGAGCAGGTTGCCGCCCTCGATCGTCCAGGCATCGCGCATGGCGGTGTCGCGGTAGGTGTCCTGGCGGACGAACTCCAGGATCAGGAAATTCGGGATCGCCATGCCCAGGTGCGCGGCGGCGGCCGTGGACAGCGGGCCCTGCGGGTTGTGCGGGGCAAGCTGCACGTAGTAGGCCTCCGCCAGCGCGGCGATCTTCCTGACCTCGGAGATGCCGCCGGCGTGGCAGAGGTCGGGCTGAATGACGTCCACCAGCCGCTGCTCGAGCAACGGCCGGTAGTCCCACTTGGAGTAGAGGCGCTCGCCGGTGGCGATGTCCATCGGCGGGTCGGCGTGGCGCAGCCGGATCAGGCTCTCCAGGTCGTCGGGCTGGGTGGTTTCCTCCAGGAACAGCAGGTTGAAGGGAGCCAGCGCGCGCATCAGCCGCGCCGCGCTCGACGGCCGGCCCCGGCCATGGTCGTCGATCATGATATCGACCGCCGGCCCGATGGTGTCGCGCAGCAGGGTGAGCCGCTCGGTAAAGATGCGCAGCCGCTCCGTCTCGGGCAGCAGCATGTCGTCGCGCCAGGAGCCGGTCTTCATCGCCGTGAAGCCGTCCGCGACATCGCGCTGGGCGTCCGCGACCATCTCGTCCGGGTCGTAGATGCCGACATGGGTGTAGAGCCGGATGTGGTCGCGCGTGGGACCGCCGAGCAGCCGATGCACCGGCACGCCCCACGCCTTGCCGCGAAGGTCCCACAGCGCTTGGTCCAGGCCGGCGATCGCGGAGTTGACCACCGGCCCGCCACGCCAGAACGCGTGGCGGTAGAGGCGCTGCCAGTGATGTTCCACCGGCAGTGGATCGCGGCCGATCAGCATGGCGCCCAGCTCGCCGATCGCCGCCTGGATCGTCCGCTCCTTGCCTTCCAGGGTGGCCTCGCCCCAGCCGAAGAGCTCGGTGTCGGTGCTCACCTTGACGATCACCCAGTTGCGCCGGCCGCCCCAGGTGACCGTGGTGCTGATGTCCGTGATCTTCACGTCGCCTCCCGTGCCGGCGCCGGCGCGTGGTCGAAGCGCATGCCGTTGGTCGTGTGCCGGAAGCCGAGCCTGCGGTAGAACGGGAGCACGGAGTCCTCGCAGTACAGCACGGTCTTGTAGCAGCCGGCCGCCTCCGCGCGCGCCAGCAGGTACTCGATCACCGCCCGGCCGACGCCCGCACGCTGACGGTCCGCGGCGACCGCCACGTCCTCGATGTGGGCTGCGGTGCTGCCGCCGTACAGGAACTTGCGCAGCAGGTACAGCGTGCCGGTGCCGACGATGCGGCCGTCCTGCTCGGCGACCGCGACGACCGTGTCCGGGGTCCGCCGGATCTGCGCGAAGATGGCCGCGGCCACGCCCGGATCGACGTCGCGGGTGGGTCGGAGGGCGTCCAGCGTCTCGAAGAAGCCGTTGCGCAGGTCGCCGGCTTGGAGCTCGCGGATGCGGAGGTCGGGCATGGCGGCACCGTACGCGATACCCGCGGTGTCGTCATGTCGTATCCTGCACGCGGGAGGAACGATGGGACGTTTCGAGGGAAAGGTGGCGCTGGTCACCGGCGGCGGCACGGGTATCGGCCGCGCGACGACGCTGATGCTGGCGGCCGAAGGGGCCGCGGTGGCCGTCAGCTACTCGCGTTCGCGCGACGACGCGGAACGCACGGCCGCCGACGCGCGGGCGCACGGCGTGCGCGCCATGGCGTGCCAGGCAGACGTGGTGGACGACGCGGCCGTGACCGGCATGGTCGATTCGGTGGTGGACGAGCTGGGCGGGTTGGACTTCCTGATCAACAGCGCCGGCGCCACGCGGCCGGTGCCGCTGGCCGATCTGGACGGCATCACGCCGGAGGACTTTCAGCGGATTTTCGCGATCAACGCGTACGGGGTGTTCTGGTGTTGCCGGGCGGCGATCCGCCACATGCGGCGCGCCGGCGCCGGCCACATCGTCACGGTCGCCTCCCTGGCCGGGTTCAACGGGCAGGGCAGCTCGCTGGTGTACGGCTCCAGCAAGGCCGCCGCGATCGCGCTCACGAAGGGTCTGGCGGCCAGTCACGCGCCGGACATCCAGGTGAACGCGGTCGCGCCCGGGCTGGTCGAGACCCGCTGGATCGACGATTTCAGTCCGGAGACGATCCAGGCCATCGCCGGCCAGATCCCCATGGGCCGGATCGCGCAGCCGCAAGACGTGGCCGACGCCATTTTCGGGCTGCTGATCTCCCGCTACATCACCGGCGAGGTGGTGCTGGTCTCCGGAGGGCGAACGAGCTAGCGCCCCGAAACCGTCGCCCTTGGCTCCGCTTTCGGCCCAGCCCCACCGTACGCGGAGTCTGTCGGTCTTCCCGCTGGCGCGGCAAATCCGACAGACTCCCAAGCGACCGGTTACGAACCTGTAACATCGCCGTAAAGGAGCAGGCACATGGAGTTGGTACGTTCGCGGGGCGGCAGGCACGCATGATCATCGACGGCCACGCACACGTCTTCCCGCGCATCGGCTCCGCCACGCCGGAGCTGGCCGGGCTGCAGCTTCGCCTCCTGCAGCACCACGTGCAGTACCACCCGCAGGGGTTCCGGCGCGCGGCCGACGGGGCCCGCCTCTCGGCATCGCCGATCGCTCCCGACGGCGACGGTCTGGACGACATGCCGGAAGCCGAGGTGCGGGTCGGCCGCCACGGCCGGCTGGAGTTCCGCGTGCACGGGGAGGAGTACTACCTGCCGTGGTATCCGCCGTCGCTGGACGAGCTGGAGGCGACGCCGGAGGCGCTGATCGCGCAGATGGACTACGCCGGGGTGGACCGGGCCGTCATCCAGCACGACCACCTCTACGGCCGCCTGGACGACTACCTGCCCGACGTGCGGCGGCGCTTTCCGCGCCTGCTGCCGCTGGCGCAGATCGACGAGTGGCGCGACGACCTGGAAGGCGAGGCGGCGCGCCTGCGCCGCCAGCTCGACGGCGGCTGCGTGGGCCTCTACTTCTGCGTGGAGGCGCTTGCCATGCTCGACTTCCGGCGCGCCTTCGACGACCCCTGCTTCGAGCCGGTATGGGCGCTGGTAGCCGAGCGCGGCGTGCCGGTGTTCTGGTATCTGTACACCTCGCAGCGCGACCGACTGGGTTCCTACCTGGAGCAGGTTTGCCGCCTGGACCGCTGGGCGCAGGCCCACCCGGAGATACCGTGCATCTATACCCATGGCATCGAGTCGATCGTCCTCCGCCCGCGGGCGGAGCGGTTCCGGATCCCGGACGAGGTTCTGGCGTGCTGCTCACGTCCCAACGTGCACCTGGAGGTGATGCTGCACCTCATGGCGCCCGACACCGAGTACCCGTACGCGTGGGCGATGCCGATCCTGGAGCGCCTCTACCGGGAGCTGGGGCCCGACAAGCTGATCTGGGGCTCGGACATGCCGGCCGCGCTGCGTTCGTGCACCTACCGCCAGTCGATGGACTACGTGCTGCGGCACGCCGGGTTCATGACCGCCGCCGACCTGGACCTGTTCTTCGGCGGCAACCTGGCTCGGCTGCTGAACATGGAGACCTGAATCATTGGAGGATGGCACCTGACGTGGACATTCGCGAGATAACGGCCGAGGTGGAGCGCGAGGGGAGCACCCTCGCGCAGGTACGCAGCGAGCTGCGCAAGCAGATCATCGGCCAGGACCGGTTGCTCGACCGGTTGCTGATCGGCCTGATCTCCAACGCCCACCTGCTGATCGAAGGCGTCCCCGGCCTGGCCAAGACGCTGGCGGTCACCACCCTGGCGCAGGCGATCCGTTCCAGCTTCCGCCGCATCCAGTTCACGCCCGACCTGCTGCCGGCCGACCTGGTGGGCACCCTCGTCTACCACCCCGGATCCGGCGAGTTCACGACCAAGAAGGGGCCGATCTTCGCCAACATCGTGCTGGCCGACGAGATCAACCGCGCCCCCGCCAAGGTGCAGAGCGCGCTGCTGGAGGCGATGCAGGAGCGGCAGGTGACCATCGGCGACGCCACCCATCCGCTCGACGACCCGTTCATGGTGCTGGCCACGCAGAACCCGATCGAGCAGGAGGGCACCTACCCGCTGCCGGAGGCGCAGGTCGACCGCTTCATGCTGAAGGTGGTGGTCGGCTACCCCGACCGGGACGAGGAGCTGGCCATCGTGCGGCGCGTGGCCCGTACCGAGGCGCCACGGCCGGTGGAAGGCATCCTGGACCCGGCCGACTTCGCGCGCCTGCGCGCGCTCGCGGACTCCATCTACCTCGACGAGAAGGTGGAGGAGTACATCGTCGACCTGGTGCGCTCGACGCGGGAGCCCGCGGGCCTTGACCTCAGAATTGGCGGGCTCGATTTCGGCAACCTGATCGAGTACGGCGCCTCGCCGCGCGCCACCATCTACCTGACGCTCGCGGCTCGTGCCTGGGCGCTGCTGCAGGGCCGCGGCTTCGTCACGCCGCAGGACGTCAAGACCATGGCGCCCGACGTGCTCCGCCACCGGGTGATCGTCACCTACGAGGCGGAGGCCGAGGAGCGCACCTCCGACGACCTGATCGCCCTCGTCCTCGAATCGCTGCCGGTGCCCTGATCGTTCCAGCACATGATCTCCGCCGAGCTCATCCGCAAGATCCGCTACATCCAGCTTCGCACGCGCCGCACGGTGACCACCGCGTTCGCCGGCGAGTACCGCAGCGTGTTCCGCGGGCAGGGCATGGAGTTCGAGGAGGTGCGCGAGTACCAGCCCGGCGACGACGTGGGCTCGATCGACTGGAACGTCACCGCCCGCACCGGCCGGCCGCACGTGAAGCGGTTCGTGGAGGAGCGGGAGCTGACGGTCTTCTTCGTGGTCGACGTGTCCGCCTCCGGCCGTTTCGGCTCCACCGGCAGGGCCAAGACCGAGGTGGCGGCCGAGCTCGCCGCGGTGGTCTCCTTCGCCGCCGCCCGCCAGAACGACCGCGTCGGGCTGCTGGCCTTCAGCGACCGCATCGAGCTGTTCGTGCCGGCCAAGAAGGGCATCACGCACGTGCTGCGCATCGTGCGCGAGATCCTGTCGATCCAGCCGGCAGGAACCGGCACCGATCTGGCCGGCGCGATGCGCTACCTGAACCTGGTGCTGCGCAGGCGGGCGACGGTGTTCCTGATCTCGGACTTCCTGGACGGCGGTCGGGCAGGCACCCGACCGCCGTGGCGGTCGCGGCTGACCGTCGGCCGGGAAGCGAGCGGCGGGAGCGCGGCACCGATCGCCTCCACCACCGACCTGCGCATGGCCGCACGCCGCCACGACCTGATCGCGGCGTCCGTCTTCGACCCGCGCGAGGCGGAGCTGCCTTCGGCGGGCATGGTCGAGCTGGAGGACGCCGAGTCAGGGCGCCTGGCGCTGCTCGACACCGGCAGCCGGCGCGTGCGGCGCGACTACGAGCGGCGCGCGCGCGAGCGGCGCGAGGCGCTCAGCCGGCAGCTCCGCGAGCTCGGCATCGACGAGATCCCGATCCGCACCGACGCGGGCTGGGTCGATCGGCTGGTGCGCTTCTTCCGGATGCGGGAGAGGAGGGCAGCCTGGGCCTGAGGGGGCGGGCCGCAGCGATCGGGGCGGGCGCGCTCACGACCGTCATCGCGGCCGCGCTGATCACCGGTTGCACGTCGGGCGTGGCTGAGGGCGCGGCCTCGGCGTGGGAGATCGACCATGCCTACGGCGAAGATCCGGTCGCCGTGCGCCTGCGCGTGGATCGGCTGCGCATCACCACGGCCCAGACCGTCCAGGTCGAGGTCGAGGTGGACGCTCCCGAAGGGGTGCTGGTGCGGCTGCCGGACCCCGAGCAGTTCGCCGAGTCGGGGTTCCAGGTCGCGCCCCGCACGGAGCCGCCGGCCCTCGTCGGCGACGGTCGCACCCGGCACCTGCGCCGCTTCCGGCTCGAGCCGTTCCTGGCCGGCGACTACTCGATCCCGGAGCTGGCCGTCGGCTGGCTTGCGCCCGGCGGGGAGCCCGCGGGCCTGTCGACCGGGGCTCTGACCGTGCAGGTGAGCTCCGTGCTCGGCGATGCCGGCGCGGCGGCTGCCGGGAAGTCGCCGGCTGCTGCGGAAGACCTCCCGGAGCTGCGCGAGGTAGGCGATCCGATCCGGGTGCCGCTGCGCTGGTGGCGGCCGGCGCTGGCCGGCGTCGCCGCGCTGGCGGTGGC
>JAPPKD010000287.1 GCA_028820215.1 Spirochaetaceae bacterium
TCGACCCGTTGCCGAAATCTGCCGAACGAACTACCCTACGCCTGAACAGTTACGACTGATCAACATCAGCCGGGAGGGACAAACAGTCATCAGGGACGTCGTCCGCGCCGCCCTGAGACGTATCGAACGCGGCCCCGAAGGCATACCCGTCAAGCTCTATCCGTTTACTCGTGAGGCGATCGAGAACGCGCCCGCGATGATCGTCATCGACCCGCGACTCTCAGCGGGCCGTCCGGTCATTGCCGGCACCGGTCTCGCCACTCAGGTCATCTTCGAGCGTTACAAGGCGGGTGAATCAGTCAAAGAGTTGGCTCACGATTATGAGCGTTCAGACGCCGAAATCGAAGAAGCGATCCGGTGCGAAGCCCTCGCGGCATGAAGAACCGACCCTCTTTCTGGATCGCAATCTCGGCCGGCACGTGATCGCAGACCGGCTTCGCGCGGAAGGAGTGACGGTCGAGGTTCATGACGATCACCTTGCTCAAGATGCTCCGGACGACGAGTGGATCGCCCTTGCCGGACGAGAGCGATGGGTCGTGATCACCAAGGACAAGAACATCCGTACAGGGCTGCCGAGATCGAGGCGATCAAGGCGCATTCGGCGCGAGTCGTGGTGATCAGAGTGAAGAATGCGACCGCGACGGACATCGCCGACGTGCTGCTGACGGGGCGACATCGGATCAGAAGATTCGCGGCAAAGACGCCGGCACCATTCGTGGCCGGAATCGATCGCTACGCCAAGGTCACGGTATATCGACTCTCTGATCTCATGGCCGAGCACATCCCAAGCACGACTCCGGCTCCCTAGTCACAACCTCCCAATCGAGTGCGTCCGTCACAAGCCGTGCAGGCGGCTACCGGGCAGGTTCGCTTGATCCTCCATGCACGTCGCCGGGGGCGCTCGGCCGCTCCGACTGGCTCCACGGCATCGGCATGGTCGGCGGCGTCGCGTGGTGGTCGCCGCGCGGCGGCTTGGGGCGGGCGCGGAACTCGCTGATCATGCGCGCGAGCTGCCGCGACGCCTCGCGCACGGCGCGCTCGCCCTTCTCCTTCGTGGCCAGCGTCGGCTCGCCCAGCACCCCGGTGTCGCTGTAGGAGGCGGTCCACGAGGTCACGTTGCCGGGTCCGTGGCCGTACAGGTCGGTGTAGAGGAAATCCGACTCGTAACGGTGGTACGCGATCTTCCCGTCGGCGATCAGGTCCTTGCGCACGTCATCCTCTGCCAGGTAGAGGTAGACGGAGGTCTCCAGCTCGCAGGCGTGGGCGATGCCGCCCGGGAAGCGGCTTTCGCGCCAGCTCGGCATGAACTCCGGATCCACCGAAAGGAGCTGCCACCACGAGGGCGCCATGCACTCGGCGTCGGTCTCCAGGTTCACCCGGCGCGCGGCCAGGTCCAGGTTGGGCATGTTGGAGCCGTGGCCGTTGAGGAAGACGATCTTCTTGAAGCCGTGGTAGGCGAGGCTGGCGCCGATGTCGACGATGCACTTGATGAAGTGCTCCCAGTGGATGCTGGTGGTGCCGGGGAAGTCCATCACGTGCGCCGCGTACCCGTGCACGAAGGGGTGCATGACCAGCACCTCATCCGGAATCAGCCGCGCCGCCGCCTCGGCGACCCCGCGCGGGCACACCACGTCCACGTCCAGGGGAAGGTGCGGCCCGTGCTGCTCGGTCGATCCCACCGGGCAGATCACCACCCGCGCCTGCTTCACCGCCTCGTTGATCTCCGGCCAAGTCAGCTTCTCGTAGCGCCACGACTCAGATCGAGCCATCGAAACCCTCCACGTGTAGTCTCACGGTGACCAGACCGTACGGCGGAATCGGCGCCTCTGCCACCCCGTCGCGCACGGGCAGCCGCTCCCGGTCGTTCTCCAGCAGGTCGCACCGCCACGCGGCTGTGACCGGACGCGTAGGCCCGCCGAGGCGCGCCGCTGCCGGCCGGCCGGCGACCTCGCGCAGCCGCACGACCAGGCCGCGGTCACGGTCGCCCGGCCACTCCTCGGCGCGCTTGATCGCCTGCACCACCACCGACGGATCGGTGTCGACCTCCATCAGGCGCCCGGCCGGCGCGCGGCGGTCGATCGACGGCCCGCCCGACTCCGCGTCCACGTCGCGCGCCGCGTCACGCTCCGCGTCGGGAACCTTGTCCTCATTGCGCAGGTCGGTCGAATCGCCCGCCGGGGGCGTCACCCAGGCCGGCAGCTCCTGGTGGCAGCGCAGGCCGAAGCGGGTCGCCCGCACCGGGTCGAACGGGCCGGCGTGGCTGGTCAGGCAGAAGTCCAGGTCCAGGAAGCCGTCCTGCCAGCTCTCGGCTCCCTGGAACAGCGGCGCGTTGGTGTTCTCCAGGTTGTCGAGCACGTAGAAGAACAGCGCCCCGTCGCGCGGCTCGTAGCAGACGTCCTCCCAGGCGTGGGTGCGGATGCCGCCCACCTCCACCACCGCCGGGCCGATCGGACTGACCACCGCCGTGAGTCCGTCGTCGCCGACGGCCACGAACCGGTTCAGCCCGGTGAAGCCCGTGAACGAGCCGGGGAGCTGGTCGCGTCCCAGGCGGATCACGGCGTTGGCGACCTCGCAGTGCACGGCCGGGTCCGGGATCGCCAGGGGCAGGCCCAGGTAGCCCTCCTCCTTGCCCAGGGTCTCCTCCTTGCGCAGCCGGTTGCGGAAGCGCACCAGCTGTTCGCCGGCGTACAGGCTCACCTCCTGGATGAGCCGGCAGGAGACCCCGTCCAGCTCCAGCTCCGATTCCAGCTCCAGCGCCGCCATCACCGGCCCCGCGTGGCGCACGCGGCAGGCCGTCACCCGGGTGCGGGCGGAGCGCACCAGCCAGTCGCGCTCCGGGATGCGGCCCATCACCGTGCGCTCGCCGCCGAATGCCGTCCATGTCGGATCGTGCGCGAGCAGGCGTCCGCGCATGGTGTACAGGTCGTCGTGGAAGCGCGGCGCCACGCGCCGGTAGATGAACTGACCGGCGCCGTGCCCGGCCTGGGGGCAGAGCAGATCGCGCCCCTGTTCCTTGTCCACGATCGACGTCACGCCGCGCTCCGGCGTCACGCCGATCGCGTACCAGCGGTTCTCCAGCGTCCCCTCGGAGGCGTGCAGCTCGCCGTCCTCCCGGGTGCCGGAGCCCCGGTCGGGCACGACCACCACCGTGTCCCAGCCCAGCGGCTCCACGCATGGGGTGCGGAAGCAGACTTCGTAGCCCATGTGATCGCCGCGGGTGACCTGCGCCGGCAGCTCCGTTCCGGTGGCGGGGTGCAGCATGCGCACCTCGCGCCGCTGATCCTGCCGCCAGCCGCGGTCCTTGACGAACACGGTGAGGTGCTCGCCGCGCGCCCAGCCGGAAGGGTTGAGCACCCGGATCGCGGGACCGCGTTCGTCGGGGCCTGCGCCCAGCAGCGCAACGAGCCGCGTCAGCAACCGGCGCGAGCCGTGGTCGGAGGCCTGCGCGAAGGCGCGCTTGTCCGCCCACGTGGAGCGCGAGAAATCCCAGGCACGCTCGAAGCGGCGCGCGTCGGCCTGCGGCTGGAACCGCTCCCACTGCCACTGCGAGCTGCCGTAGGTGTGCTCGGTGAACAGCAGCAGGTTCTCCTGGATCGCATCCAGCTCCGCGCGCGGATACGGGGGCGCGTCGGCGCGCGCCGCCGGCAGCAGCGCGGCCAGCCGTTCGGCCACGTTCCAGGTCGCCGCGGCGCGGCGCTTGGCGATGAAGGCGTCGGCGTAGGTCAGGGGGTCGTCGGCCCACGCACCGGTGAAGTCTCCGCGCACGGCCGGCACGGAGGCGGCCGGCCGCGCTCGGGCGATCTCGTCCATGAACGCCGCCGGCGTGGCCAGCACCACGTCGTGCTCGTCGACGTGGTCCCGGTACCAGCGCACCCCGTCCAGCAGGTGGGTGAGCACCGGTCCGTTGTCGTAGCCGATCACCAGGTGCACGGCCGTGTACGGGTAGCGGTCGCCGAGCGCGCGGTGCCAGGCGGCGATCTCCCGCAGCCGCTCCGCCACGGTGTCGCGCTGCAGGAAGCAGGCCGCGGACTTGTCGTAGTAGAAGTCGTGCAGCTCCGGCCCGCCGTACAGGTTGACCAGCACGCCCGAGCCGTCCGGCGACTCCCACCGGAAGATGGGCGGCACGTCGGCGTGGTACAGGTTGTCCTTGTAGGCGCCGCGCCAGAACATCAGGTAGTCGACGCCGCTTGCGGCCAGCACCTGCGGCAGGCCCCAGGTCACGCCCGGCATGTCGCTCAGGATCGCGGTGCGCGCACGGATGCCGAACTCGTCGGCCAGGACGCGGTTGGCGAGCGTGCAGACGCGTGTCATCTCCTCGCCGTCGATCTGCTCGTACTCCAGGTTGGCGTAGGTCGCGCACAGCTCGACGTGGCCGGCGCGCACCGCCTCCGCCAGCGCGCGCACGCGGCCCGGGTCGCGCAGCTCGCGGTACGCCTGGAAGAAGATCGACGCCTCCAGGGTCCAGCGGAAGCCGCGCTCGACCGCCTGCAGCGCCTGGTCCAGACCGTCCGCCCAGCCGGCGCGCACCGCGTCCAGCCGGTCGGTATAGCCGTGGTCGGCGTGGCAGGTGTGGGAGACGAAGAACGTGAAGCGTTCGCTCGCCGGTGCCGCGTCAGCCTCCCTTGCCCGCGCGCTCCATCCTGGCCCAGGTGTCGCGCAGGCCGATGGTGCGGTTGAACACCGGCCGCTCCGGCGTGGCGTCGCGCGCATCCAGGCAGAAGTAGCCGTTGCGGATGAACTGCACGGGAGCCGACGGCTCCGCCTCGGCCAGGCCCGGCTCCAGCTTGCAGCCGGTGAGCACGCGCAGCGCGTCCGGGTTGAGGTGGTCGCGCCAGTCCTCACCCTCGGCCAGGTCCTTCATGTCCTCCTTGGTGAACAGGCGGTCGTAGAGGCGGACCTCGGCGTCCAGCGCGTGCGCGGCGGACACCCAGTGCAGGGTGCCGCGTACCCTGCGGCCGTCGGCGGTGCCGCCGCCGCGGGAGGCGGGATCGTAGGTGCAGCGGAGTTCCGTGGGGCGGCCGTCAGCGTCGCGCACCACCTCGTCGCAGGTGACGTAGTAGGCGTGCTTGAGCCGCACCTCCCGTCCCACCGCCAGCCGGAACCACTTGCGCGGCGGATCGTCGCGGTAGTCGTCGCGCTCGACGTACAGCTCACCGCTGAACGGGACCATCCGGGTGCCGGCCGACGCCTCCTCGGGGTTGTTCTCGCACTCGACCTCCTCGACCTGCCCTGCCGGATAGTTGGTGATGACCAGCCGGATCGGGTCCAGCACGCCCATCACGCGCGGCGCGGTGCGGTTGAGGTGCTCGCGCAGGCGGGACTCGAACATCTCTATCTGCACCAGCACCTGCGTCTTGCTCAGGCCCACGTCGGTCGCGAAGCGGCGCAGCGCCGCCGGCGGCACGCCGCGCCGGCGCAGCGCGGCGATGGTCGGCAGCCGCGGGTCGTCCCAGCCGGTCACGTCGCCGGCCTCCACCATCTCCTTGAGGCGGCGCTTGCCGGTCATGACGTGCGAGATGTAGAGGTGGTTGTACTCGATCTGGCGCGACGGAAAGATGCCGAGCGCCTCGATGAACCAGTCATACAGCGGCCGGTGCGTCTCGTACTCCAGCGTGCACAGGGAGTGGGTCACCCCCTCGATCGAGTCGGACTGGCCGTGCGCCCAGTCGTAGGTCGGATAGATGCACCAGCGGTCGCCGGTGCGGTGATGGGCGGTGCGCATGATCCGGTACATCACCGGGTCGCGCAGGTAGACGTTGGGCGCGGCCATGTCGATTTTCGCCCGCAGGACGCACTCGCCTTCCTCGAACTCGCCGGCGCGCATGCTCCGGAACAGGTCCAGGTTCTCGGCCACCGGGCGGTCGCGGTGGGGGCTGTCGCGGCCGGCCGACTGCGCGACGCCGCGGTATTCGATGATCTCTTCCGCGGTCAGGTGGTCGACGTAGGCCTGGCCGGCTTCGATGAGCTGCACGGCCAGCTCGTAGAGCCGCTCGAAGTAGTCGGAAGCGTAGTACTCGCGCTCACCCCAGTCGAAGCCCAGCCAGCGGATGTCGGTCTTGATCTGCTCGACGTAGTGGGTGTCCTCCCGCTCGGGGTTGGTGTCGTCGTAGCGCAGGGCGCACACGCCGCCGAACTCGGCGGCGACGCCGAAGTTGACGCAGATCGCCTTGACGTGGCCGATGTGAAGGTAGCCGGAGGGCTCCGGCGGGAAGCGGGTCTGCACCCGGCCGTCGTAGCGCCCGGACTCCACGTCGCGCCTGACCGCGGCGCGGACGAAGTCAGCACCGGCGGCCTCCGCTGCCGGCGTGTTGGCGGAATCGCTCACGAAGGGTTCCGGTAGGCGACGATCAGCCCGTCGCGGATCGGCACCAGGGAGACGGTCCAGCCGCGGTCGGCCGTGATCATCCCGGTGAAGCGCCGTATCCCCTCGGTGTCCTCGGAGCGGTCGGCGTCGTCGAAGATCTTCCCGAACCACAGCATGTTGTCGATGATCAGCACGCCGCCGGGCCGCAGCTTCTCCTCGATCACGGGGAGCGAGTCCGGGTACATGCGCTTGTCGATGTCGTTGAAGATCACGTCGTAGGGGCCGTCGGCCTCGCGCAGGGCGGCCACCGCCTCGCCCACGTGGTAGCGGACGATGCCGTCGTAGCCAAGCGCCGACAGGTGTCGGCGGGCGCGGGCGGACAGCCCCTCATCCCAGACGACGTGCTGGACGGTGCCGCCGCCGTTCTCCTGCACGGCGCGCGCGAACCACGCGGTCGAGTAGCCGAATCCGGAGCCCAGCTCGAACACGGAGCGGGCGCCGATCATGCGGGAGATCTGGTAGCAGAGCTGGCCGGAGGCCGGCCCGACGATCGGGAAGCCGACCTCGCGGGCGTGCTCCTCCATGCGGGCGAGCTCCGCGGGGCGGTCCGGAACGAGGTCGTCGAGGTAGCCGCGTACCTCGGGAGAGATCGGGTCCATGCGGCAATGCTCCCCGCTCGGCGCGCGGCATGCAAGCGGCGCGCCCGACTCAGTCCATGCGCATGCCGCCGTTGACGGCCAGGGTGCTGCCGGTGACATAGGAGGCAGCCTCGGAGGCCAGGAACAGTACCGCCCCGGCGCAGTCGGCGGGCTGGCCCAGCCGCTTGGCGGCCGTGGTCAGGCGCAGCGCCTCCAGCGTCTCGGGCGTGTTGGTGCGCTCGTGGATGGCCGTCAGGATCACGCCGGGGGCGACGCTGTTGACGGTGATGCCGGCCGGGCCGAACTCCTTGGCCAGGCTGCGGGTCATCGCCGACAGGCCGCCCTTGGCGGCCACGTAGGCGGTGGCCCCTCCCCCGCCGCCGGTATGGGCGGAGATCGAGGAGATGTTGATGATCCTGCCCCAGCCGCGTTCGCGCATGGCCGGGGCCAGCAGGCGGCTGGTCAGCATCGCCGCGGTGAGGTCGAGCGCCAGCGTGTCGTGCCAGGCGGACAGCGGCGCCTCCAGCAGGGGCCGCATGTCGAGGACATCGCCGGCGTTGTTGACCAGGATGTCGATCGGCCCGCCCAGGCGCGCCGCGGCCTCCGTACAGAGATGCTCGACCTGCCGCGGGTCGGTGAGGTCGGCGGCGATCGCCGCAACCGGCGCGTGGGCAGCGCGCGCGGCGAGCTCCGCGGCGGCGTCCGCGCTGGAGCGGTAGCCGATCGCGACCGCGGCGCCGTTGTCCAAGATCGCCTCGCTGATGGCGCGGCCGATGCCGGTGGCGCCGCCGGTGACCAGGGCGCGGCGGCCGCGCAGGTCGACGTGCAGATCCATCGCGTACTCCTTCTCGGGTTATCCTCGCATGGAGACGATGGTATGAAGGAGCGAAAGGCGATCGAGGGGCGCTTCGCCGGCAAGGTGGCGGTCGTGACCGGCGGGTCGGCCGGCATCGGCCGCGCCGTCGTCGAGCAGCTCTGCGCGGAGGGCGCGGCAGTGGCCTTCTCCGGGATCGAGCCCGATCTGGTCGAGCAGGCCGTGCGCGACCTTGTCGGGCAGGGGCACCAGGTGGCGGCGTGTTGCGGCGACCATGCCGAGGAGGCCTTCTGCCGGCGGCTCGTGCGGGAGGCGACCGAACGCTGGGGCCGGCTGCACTACCTGGTGAACAACGCGTTCTCGTTCATCGCCTCCGGGCTCGGCACCGACCGGGAGGCGTGGCTGCGCAGCCTGGAGGCGGGGCCGGTCGCCTACGCGACGATGGCCGACGCAGCGGCGGCCGCCATCCGCGACAGCGGCGGCGGCGCCATCGTCAACGTGTCGAGCATCTCCGCCCGGATCGCGCAGCCGGACCGCTGGACCTACAACGCGGCGAAGGGCGCCGTGCACACCCTGACCAAGTGCATGGCGATGGACCTGGCCCGGTACGGGATCCGGGTGAACAGCGTCAGCCCCGGCTGGATCTGGACCCGCGAGGTGCTGAAGGCCGCGGACTTGGGCGGCGGCGGGCGGGAGAAGTGGGAGCCGGTGTGGGGCCAGTACCACATGCTGGAGCGCTGCGGAGAGCCGATCGAGTGCGCGGGGCCGATCCTCTTCCTGCTCAGCGACGACGCGTCGTTCATCTCCGCGACCGACCTGCGGATCGACGGCGGCTACCTCGGCATGGGGCCGGAAGGACTCGGCAAGGACGCGGTGTTCGCGGGCTCTGACTAGGTCTTGCCGCTGGCGCGGCGCCCCGACAGGGAAGTAGCATCGCCGAATGTCGGCGCGGGAGGGGACGGGTCAGGCCGGCGAGGCACCGACCGCGTCCCTCGTGCTGACCGACCAACAGCGGCAGATCGCGGATCCGGCGCTGCGCGGCAGCCTGTTCGTGTCCGGCTCTGCCGGTGCCGGCAAGACCACCGCGGCCGTGCATCGCCTGCGGCGCCTGCTCGAGGCCGGCGTGCGCGCCGACTCGATCCTGGTGCTGCTGCCGCAACGGACCCTCGTCGGGCCTTACCGTGATGCGCTTCGTGACCCGGGTCTGGCGGCCGGGGCGGCGGTGGCCGTTGCCACCGTCGGGGGGCTGGCCAAGCGGGTCGTGGAGCTGTTCTGGCCGCTGGTCGCCGGGGACGCCGGCTTCGCGGAGCCGGAGCGGGAGCCGGTCTTCCTGACCATGGAGACCGCCCAGTACTACATGGCGCGCGTCATGCAGCCGCTGCTGCGCGACGGCTGCTTCGATTCGCTGGAGATCGACCGCAACCGCATCTACAGCCAGGTGCTCGACAACCTCAACAAGTCGGCCGTGGTCGGCTTCGACCACCTCACCATCGGCGATCGGCTGCGCGCGGCGTGTGGGGATGACGTGGTGCAGGAGCGCGTCTACCGCGACGTGCAGACCTGCGCCACCGCCTTTCGCCGCTTCTGCCTTGAGCACGGGCTGCTGGACTTCTCGCTGCAGATGGAGGTGTTCGCGCGCCACCTCATGGACGTGCAACCGGCGCGGCGTTACCTTGCCAAGCTGCATCGCCACCTGATCGCGGACAATGTCGAAGAAGACACCCCGGTGGCGCACGACCTGCTGCTGTCCTGGCTGGGCGATTTCGCCTCCGCCGTGGTGATCTGTGACGACGACGCCGGCTACCGGCGTTTCCTGGGCGCCGACCCCGAGGACGGCCTGCGCCTGCGCGACGCCTGCGACAGCGGGGTGCGCATGGACCGCCTCCCGGAGTCCGACGCGTCGCTGCCGGCGTTCGAGCTCCGGCTCGCCTGGCACCTGCAGCCGCCGGCGCGCCGGCCTGCGGATGGCCCGGGGCGCGGCCCGTTCCCGGTGGGCGGCGACGGCGTGCTGCGGTTCGCCCACCACCGCTATTACCCGGAGATGCTCGACTGGGTGGCGGCACGGATCGCCGGGCTGATCGAGGAGGGCGTCGCTCCCGGCCAGATCGTGGTGCTGGCGCCGTTCCTGTCCGACTCGCTGCGGTTCGCGCTGGTCGACCGGCTGGACCAGCGGGGGGTTCCGGCGCACTCGCACCGGCCGTCGCGCGCGCTGAGGGAGGAGCGGGCGACGCGCTGCCTGCTGACGCTGGCGGCGCTGGCCCATCCGTCGTGGCGGCTCCCGGTCGCGGCGGCCGAGATCGCCCACGCGTTGGTCGACGCGATCGACGGGCTGGACCTGATCCGGGCGCGGGTCCTGGCCGACGCCCTGTTCGACCCGGCGCAGTCCGCATCGGGTCTGGCCGCATCGGATTTGGAGGCCGGTGGCGCTCTGCGGCCGTTCGCGTCCGCTCCGGCCGGCGTGCACGAACGCATCACCCACACCGTCGGCGGGCGTTACGAGGGGTTGCGGGTCTGGATCGACGACTACCGGTCCGCGGCGGCCATCGACCGGCTCGACCACTTCCTGCGGCGCTTGTTCGGAGAGTTGCTGTCGCAGCCGGGATACGGCTTTCACCACACCCACGCCCAGGCCCGGGACCACGGCCAGATCGCGGCACAACTGGTCGAGTCGGTCCGCAAGTTCCGGTGGGTGACCGAGCGGCAGCTCGCCGGGGAAGGCGATTCCTCCGACCGGGAGTATGTGGCCACGGTGGCCGACGGCCTGATCGCCGCGCAGTACGTCGATGCGCGCGATGCGGACGCGCAGGAAGCGGTGCTGCTGACGCCTGCCTGGACGTTCCTGATGAGCAACCGGCGTGTCGACCACCAGTTCTGGATCGAGGTGGGCGCGCGCGGATGGTCCGAGCCGCTGCGGCAGCCGTTGACGCAGCCGTACGTGCTCAGCCGCGGCTGGCCGGCGGGCCGGATCTGGGGGGAGGAGGACGAGGCGAGGGAGGGCCGGGATCACCTGTATCGGCTGGCGGTCGGGCTGGTCCGCCGCTGCCGCACGGCCATTCACCTGGGCCTCTGCGACGTGAACGAGCAGGGCTCCGAGTATCGCGGCCGGTTCCTGCGGGCCATCGACGAGGTGCTCCGCTCGGCGAAAGCCGCATGAGCGCATCCGTGGTCGAGCCGGCAGCGGCTACCGCCGCTCCTGCGTGGCAGACGCCGCGCGGGTTCACGCCGCGGCCCAGCCAGCGCGCGGTCCTGTCCTACGACGGTGGGCTGATGGGGATCGCCGCGGTGCCCGGCAGCGGCAAGACCGAGACCGTTTCGATGCTGGTCGACCGCATCCTGGACCTCCAGGCCCTCGACGGCGAGCAGGAGATCCTGGTGGTCACCCTGGTCAACGCCGCCTGCGACAACCTGGCGCGCCGCGTCGATCAGGCCACCGCGGCGCGCACCCTGATGCCCGGCGTCGGCTACCGGGTGCGCACGCTTCACTCGCTTGCGGCCGACATCGTGCGCGAGCGGCCGGAAGCGGTCGGGCTGACCGATGCCTTCGGGATCGTCGACCAGGAACAGTGCGACCAGATCCGGCGGCAGGTCGCCGTCGCCTGGCTGCGCGGCAACGTGTCCCGCTGCGAGTGGCTGCTCGATCCCGAGCTGCCGGAGGAGCGGCGGGCGTACGTCCGCCGCGAGCGGCTGCCCGATCTGATCGAAGGCCTGGGCGCCGACTTCATCCGCTACGCGAAGGGCGAGCGCGTGCGGCCGGATCATCTCCAGGCGGTGCTCGGCGATCGCCGCGCCGGCGCGGGCGACGGTGAACCGGATGCCGGCTTGGCGGAGATCGGCACGGCCCTGTACGCCGACTATCAGCGCGCCCTCGACTACCGCGGCGCCCTGGACTTCGACGACCTGATCTGGCGCGCGCTCGATCTGCTGGAGCAGGACCGGGAGCTGCTCGGCCGGCTCCGCGAGCGGTGGCCGTTCATCCTGGAGGACGAGGCGCAGGACTCCAGCGAGGTGCAGGAACGGATCCTCTCCCTGCTGGCCGGCGAGCAGGGCAACTGGGTGCGCGTCGGCGACCCCAATCAGGCCATCTTCGAGACCTTCACCACCGCGGACCCGCGCTTCCTGCGCGCGTTCCTGCTCCGCGACGACGTGGCCGCCCGGGAGCTCCCCGAGTCCGGGCGGTCCGCGCCCCGCATCATCGCGGTCGCCAACCACATGATCGACTGGACCACCGGCTGCCACCCGGTGGCCGGGGCGCGCGATGCGCTCGGCCTGCCGCACGTCAGCCCGACGCCGCCCGGCGATCCGCAGCCCAACCCGTCGGACGGGCAGGCCACCGTGGCCTTCATCGACAAGCCGCTCGCGCCGGAACGCGAGGCGGCGGCGATCGCCGATTCCGTCAGCCGCTTCCTGCCCGCCAACCCGGACGCGACGGTGGCGGTGCTGGCGCCGAGCAACCACCGCGCGGCGGATCTGGTGCAGGCCATCCGCGCGCGCGGCGTGCGCTGCGTGGAGAGCCTGCTGGCCAGCACGGGCGCCACCCGAGCGGTGGCCGAGGTGGTCGGCCACGTGCTGCGCGCCCTGGCGGAACCCGCGTCGGCCTTCGCGCTGGCCGACTGCTACCTCTCGTGGCGGCGCGCTGACAGGGACGAGCCGAAGAGGTGGGCGGCGGCGGAAGCCGGCGCGCGGCTGCTGCGGGGCTGCGAGGCGCTGGAGGACTACCTCTGGCCGCGCCTCGGCCGCGACTGGCTGGCGGAGCAGGACATGGCCGACGCGGAGCGGGAGCTCTTGACGAAGTTCGCCCACCTGGTGCGTCGCTGGCAGGGTGCGGCGGCGTTGCCGATCGACCAGCTCGTGCTGACCGTCTCGCAGGACCTGTTCGAGGAGCCCGACGAACTGGCGGTCTCCTTCAAGCTGGCGGTCAGCCTGCGGCAGGCCGGACGGGTGCATCCGCGCTGGGGCATCCGCGAGATGGTCGACGAGCTGAAGGCGATCGCCGGCAACCGGCGCCGGTTCGCCGGCTTCACGCCGGATCAGTCCGGCTTCGACCCCGCCGCGCACCGCGGCGCGGTGGTGGTCGCCACCATGCACAAGGCCAAGGGCCTGGAGTGGGACCGGGTCTACCTGACCTCCGTGAACGCATACGACTACCCGGCCGATCCGGACGCCGACCGCTTCATCCCGGAGAAATGGTACCTGGCGGACCGCCTCAACGCCGCCATGGAGGCGTGCGAGGAGGCGCGCTGCCTGCTGGCCGGTACCGGGTACCGCCGGCTGGAGGCGACCCGCCGGGCCCGTATCGACTACATTCGGGAGCGGTTGCGGCTCCTGTTCGTCGGCATCACGCGCGCCCGGCGCGATCTGATCGTTACCTGGAACACCGGTCAGTCCGGTGAGATCGGGCCCGCCGAGGCGTTCCGTGCCCTGGCCGCGTGGTGGACGGATCGGGAAAAGGAGACCCATGGCGATCGCTGACGGCCTGATGCTGAGCCAGGCCAGCCTGCAGGACTACGTGGAGTGCCCGTACCGGTTCCGGCTGCGCTACCTGGACCGCCTGGAGTGGCCGGCCGTGGAGGCGGCGCCGGCCGGCCGCAACGAGCGGTTGCGCCGCGACGGTGCGGAGTTCCACCGCATGGTCCACCAGTACCTGCTGGGCGTGCCGGCCGAGCGCCTGCGGGCGCTGGCCGAGCACCGTTCCGCGGGGGACGGGCACGGGTTGGCCGACTGGTGGCGGTCGTTCAGCGAGCACCGGCCGGCGGACCTGCCGGGGGAGCGCTATCCGGAGGTGACGCTGGCGGCGGAAGTGGCCGGCCGCCGGCTGGCCGCCAAGTACGACCTGGTCGTCGTGCAGGAAGGGGGCGGCGCGATGATCCTGGACTGGAAGACCGCCGGCCGCCGCCCGCGGGACGCGACGGTGGAAGGAAGGCTGCAGACCCGCGTGTATCCCTACCTGTTGGCGCTGTCCGGAGGCGCGTTGAACGGCGGGACGCCGTTCGCGCCCGAGCGGATCGAGATGCGCTACTGGTACGCCGCGTTCCCGAACGAGCCCACCGTCATCCGCTACGACCGCGACCGGTTCGAAGCGGACGGCGCGTACCTCGCGGGACTGCTGCAGGAGATCGCCGGGCGTCCGGCCGACGGATTCGAGCGGACCGACGATCACCGGCGGTGCCGGCTGTGCACGTATCGATCGTTCTGCGGCCGGGGCCGGGAGGCCGGAGACGGCGACGTCGACGAGGACGCGGCGGCCGACTACCCGCTGTCGATCGACGATGGCGACGAGGCGATCGGGCTCGACTTCGGCGAGATCGGCGAGGTGTCCTTCTGATGGCTGCCGGCAGGATCGCGCCACACTGGGAGGAGCCGCCGCCGGTGGACGTGCCGGCCGCGCTGCGGGACGCCGTCGGCGGTCCCCCCGTGCTGTCCGAGACCCTGGTGCGGCGCGGCCACGACACGCCGGAGCGAGCTCTGGCGTTCCTGGAACCCCGCCACTACCGGCCGGCGCCGGCCGCCGACCTGCCGGACATGACGCCGGCCGCCGACCGGATCGAGCGGGCGCTGCGCGACGGCGAGCGGATCGGCGTGTGGGGGGACTTCGACGTCGACGGCCAGACTTCCACCACTCTGCTGGTGGAGACGCTGCGGCGCCTGGGGGCCGATCCGGCCTACCACATCCCCGTGCGCGCGACCGAATCGCACGGCGTGGGCGTGGAGGTCCTGCGCGGGTTCCTGGATACGGGCGTGACGCTGCTGCTCACCTGCGACACCGGGGTGGACGACAACGAAGCGGTGGAGTACGCGGCCGGCCGCGGGGTGGACGTGATCATCACCGACCATCACGACCTGCCCCCCGAGTTGCCGCCGGCTCTGGCGGTGATCAACCCGAAGAGGATCGACGGGCCTCACCCGTTGCGGACCCTGCCCGGGGTCGGGGTGGCGTTCCAGGTGGCGCGCGAGCTGCTCGGCCGCGCCGGCCGCATCGAGGAGTCGCGCGATCTGCTCGACCTGGTGGCGCTGGGGGTGGTGGCCGATCTGGCCGAGCAGGTCGACGATACGCGGTTCTGGCTGCAGGTGGGGCTGATGGTATTGCGCCGTACCGGGCGGGTCGGCCTGCAGGTGATGATGGAGCTGGCCGAGCTGAACCGGGAGACGCTCGCCGAGGAGCAGATCAGCTTCGCGCTGGGGCCGCGCCTGAACGCCATCGGCAGGCTCGGTGACGCCAACCCCATCGTCGAGCTGATGACGACCGACTCGCGCGAGGCGGCGCGCCGGCAGGTGGAGGAGCTGGAGCGGATGAACGCCCGGCGGCGCCTGCTCACCGATCAGGTGTTCGACGCGGCCTGCGACCAGATCGACGCCGACCCGGGTACCCTCGACCATCCCGGCCTGGTCCTCTTCCACGCGGACTGGCCGCCCGGCGTGATCGGCATCGTCGCCAGCCGGCTGGTCGAGCGCTTCCACCGGCCCACGCTGTTGCTCGCCTCGCCGGACGGCCCCGTGCGCGGGTCGGCCCGGTCGATCGCCGGCTGCAACGTCACCGCTGCGATCGCCGCCTGCGCGGACTTGCTGGACGGATACGGCGGACACCCCATGGCGGCAGGCGTCTCGCTGCAGCCGGAACGGCTGGAACCGTTCCGCCGGGAGCTGCAGGCCGCGCTGCGCGAGCAGATCGGCGACGGGCCGCCCGCGCCGCGCCTGCCGATCGACGGCGTGCTCGACCTGGGGCAGACCGACCTGGACCTGGTGGCCGCGCTCGCCGGCCTCGGCCCGTTCGGTCCCGGCAACCGGGCGCTCACCTTCGCCAGCCACGGCGTCACCATCAAGGGCGTCACCGAGGTCGGGAGAGGAGGCGATCACCGCAAGATGCTGGTCGCCGACCGCACCGGGGCGACCCGATCGGTGATGTGGTGGCAGTCAGGAGGCGATCTGCCTCCCGAAGGCCACATCGACCTGGCGTATCGCATCTCCGCCCACGACTACCGCGGCAGCCGGTCGCTGCAGGTGGATTGGATCGACGCCAGGCCGGCCGTCGCGCCCACGGTCATCGTCTCCGGGGGCGAGCAGCCGGCGATCGTCGACCACCGCGCCGGTGATGCTGCCGCCATGCTGACGGAGCTGGTGGAAGAGCTGGCGGAGCCGCCGGTGATCTGGGGAGAGGACGGCGTTTCCGAACCGGCGAGCGGACGGGACCGGATCGGTTCGGCACAGACGCTGGTGGTGTGGACGACGCCGCCGGGGCGCCACGAGCTGCAGCAGGTGCTGCGGCGGGCTCGGCCCCGCACCCTGCACCTGTTCGCGGTCGATCCCGAGACCGCACGGGCCGAGCGGTTTCTGGCGTGCCTGGCCGGGCTGTGCAAGCACGCGGTCGCCCACCACGACGGCCGTGTCGCCATCGCCCGGCTGGCTGCGGCCAGCGCCCACCGGGAAGCGACGGTGCACCGCGGCCTCGCCTGGCTCGCCGCCCGCGGCGACCTCACGATCGTGCGGCAGGACGGCGAATCGGTGACGCTCGCCGACGGCGGTGAGGCCGACCTTGAGGCCACCGCCCGTGCGGAAGCCGATGTCCGCGAACTGCTCACCGAGACGGCATTCTACCGCCGCTTCTACGCGACAACTCCTCTCGACGAGCTGATGCGGACGCTGTAGCGTGAAGCAGCAGTCAAATGATGAGAAGTACCGAAAAGGACCCGAGGCCATGACGTCATGTCTTCAAGATCGAGCGCAGCGAGCGGCAACTCAATTCGCCGAAAAGGCTCGCAAACCACTGGTGATCGAATTCGCCGGCGTCCCGAAGGCAGGCAAGACCACGACGTTGACGAACGTCTCCACCTTTCTCAAGCGCTGTGGCTTCCGCACATCGGTCGTCATAGAACGCGCATCCATCTGCCCGATTCAAGACAAGAAGCACGCGACGTTCAATGTCTGGACCGCATGTACGACTCTTGCGCAGATTCTGGAGAAGACGCAGACGCCTCCGCGTGCAGACGACCCACAGATTCTGTTTCTTGATAGAGGGCTGTTCGACTCCATCTGCTGGATCACGATGATGGAGCGGATTTCGAGAATCCGACCTGACGAAAGGGAGCTCATACAGAAGTTCCTGATGATCGACAACTGGCGCAAGAGAATCTCGGCGGTATTCGCGATGCTCGCGTCTCCGCAGGATGCGATGAAACGAGAGCAAGGGGTTCTCCCGGTCAAGGGAACGGGGGGATCGATCATGAATCCCGAGGTTCTCAGCCAGATCAGGGAGGTCAACAAGCAATGCGTCGAGCATCTTGGGGACGACTTCAGGATCTATCCCGTTGACACATCTGTCGGTGATACCAAAGGCAACCCCACACGGACGGCAGAAGTGGTTGTCGAAGCCATTCTCGGCTTGATCGAGGAACAGGTAGCCGAAGACATCATGTCGTGCCCTAAGGAATCGGTGGTGCGATCCTTTGCGGGCAAGCGCTTTCTTCAGGCGCCGCAGGCGGCCGATTTGGCCCGACGATTCTGCGAAGTTGACGATACGGGCTTCCGACCGAGGGAGGAGGTAGAGGCGGATGATGGACGTGTCCAAGCGATTCCGATTGTCATCATTCGGAACGCAAGCGGAGAAGTACTTCGTCTTCGGCGCCGAGAAAAAAGGGCTGACAATCCGCTCCATGAGAAGATCGTCATCTGGGCTGGAGGACACGTCCGGCGTGAGGACTCCGTCAATGGAGATCCACTGATCCATTGCGCCGTCCGGGAACTCGAAGAGGAGCTACGACTTCAGGTGGATATCGCGTCTCTGCACATGGTAGGTGCGGTGTACCTGGATAGTGGCGGGAGTACGTCCAAGCATGTGGGGATTGCGTACGAGTGGCGCGCGTCCACCGACGATGTCGCCGTGGTACTCAGCCGGTCCGAGTTCTTCGAGAGGCGCGGAACGTCTCTCAGCGGGAGCTTTGCTACGGTGGAGGCGCTTGCCGGAGACATCGAGACGAAGAAGCTGGTAGAGCCTTGGTCGGTAGAACTGATTCGCGAACACCTGGCAGCAGGGTCGTTCGACTTCACTCTGAGACTGTTGTGAGCGGCCGCACCGACGCCACGGTCGCGCGGCTTCCGGTGCTACACAGTTCATTCGGGGGCGGAACTCGGATCTTGCGGAAACGGTCAACACACGGAACTGCCGATCGGTACGTACGCGCGGCTCAAACGGAGGTACGTTGAGGCGCAGACAGTCGCATGAAGCTCTCCATGACGCCGGGAAGTGCAAGACGCCGAAGATAGCGGTCGTCGGCGAGATTCTGGACCGCAGCGCCGTTCTCCCAGCGCTGGAGTGATACCTCACCGAGGCCGGTAACCTCGGAGAACTCGGCTCTTGTCATCGTGAAACGCTTCCGAATGTTGGAGATCTCGGCCGGAGACAGCACACCCAGATGCCGGCATACGGCTTCGTGTCTCAGTCGCTCGCCTTCATGATCGAGGAACTCATAGTCGCAGGTTTCGCAGCGACGAACGGGTAGATCGACGTGAAGAATGGGTGCGGAGTCGCCCGAGCCGTACTTGAAAGTGTCGTGATGCCAGTGTGTCGTGACGGAGTATTCGCCGCACTGAGGGCATTTGCGGTGCACGTCCGCGTTGTCGTCGGGGGATTCCATCAGGATTCCGTGGAACGCATCAGCCCCGGGCGCGACGCTCCCGCAGGCGCGCGATGACTTCAGCCGCAGGCTGCACCTGCCCCGCTTCGATCTCCCGGCTTCCCAGCGCCAGAATCCTGAGGAGGGCAATCGTGTCCTGCATCTCCTCGAAGCTGTCGATGTCCTGTATGACGGCCTTGGCCTCGCCGTTCTGGGTGATGATCACTTGAGGTAACTGATCGGCTTGATCCGGGCGGAAAGGTTCATGGGGAGGACTCCATCTGAATATGGACTGGAAACAGGTCGCATGCAAAGATCCCCGTGCGCGGCGGGCGGCCGGTTACCGAGCAGTCCTCGAATCGACGATCCTTCGCGACCGCTCCTCGCGACGAGCTGACGGGGCCGCTGTAGCGGCGCCCGCCTCGATCTTCTGCCAGTCCAGGCCCGACTGTACCATCTGCTCCTGGAGCGCGGTGCGCCGGTAGGACGATCGGACCGCATGCAGTGCGAACCCGACGCCGAGGATGGCGGACGGGATCAGGAACCACGGACCGGGGCCCGCCACCACGTTGATCATGAACAACACAGCGCTCACCGCCGCGGCGGCCGCTCCGTGCGAACGGAGGCGGGCGCGCGCCTTCTGCATCGCCCGCACCAGCTCCAGCCGCTGTTCGCCGAGGTAGCCGGCCGCGTCCAGCTCGTCGGCGGCGCGGCGGCGGTTGGCGGCGTGCACGGCGTGCTGGACGAGGGCCGTCGCCCCGCACGCGAACGGGATCAGGAACCACGGGTCTCTGCCGGTGGCCGCGTTGATTCCCAGCAGCAGGGCGTTGATGCCGGCGAAGGTGACCCCGTGCATGACCAGCGACCGCTGCAGGCGTGTCGCCTTGCCGCGGGTCTTCTGGCGCAGGAGGTGGAAGCGGTCGCGGAGTCCCGTCACGGGTGGAAGTCTATCATGGGGGCGTGTCTGGCTCAGCACCGCGGACGGCTCATGAGAGCCGCTTGCTGGCTAGGACACGTGACGACCCTCACGTATCTCTGTGGCTATCCCAAAGCCAATCGAGGTCGGCGAAGGCTAGCTCTCGCTGGTAATTCTCGATGTTGTCCCGAACATTGAGGATGAGACATCGGTCATTACCGCCGTTCTTCACGCCGCGCAAACCTCTGCCGATCATCTGAAAGTAGAGATTCGGACTGAAGACCGGCCGAGCAACGATGATGGCGCGGGTCCTGGGCGCGTCGAATCCCTCGCGAAATACGTTGTAGTTCACGAGGGCCTTGATCTGTCCTCGCCGGAAATCGTTCACTATCCTTCGCCGCGAGGCCGATTTCGTGTCTTCGACCACGGCTCTTGCTCGAATGCCGCGTACGTTGAGGAGCGCCGCAACGGTGTGCGCATGATCGACAGATGTTGCAAAGATCAGCGTGGGCCAATCCGACTTCACGTGACTCTCGTATGCTTCGATGATGCGCCTTGTCCGGCTGGAATCTGCTGCAATGCGATCTTCCACCCGTCGGGGCAACCATGGCGCGGATGACGCTTGCTTCCTTTCTCTGGCGTCAAGGGAGAACGCGGCGCCGTCGATGGTCTCGTGATCAGCTCGCGCAAGCACCTGCATCTCCTGTAGCTCGGCGATGACGGCCCGTGGATCGTCGCTGGCGAACGCGCCGGCATCGAGCCGGTTGCTACCATACCGATTGACCAATCGGCGGGTCTCGCGCGAATCGCGGCCGCGGTACGGCGTTGCGGTCAGGCCGAGCAGGAAGGGCTCATTCGACCTCTGCCAGCGAGTCAAGCCGATCTCCTGCATCACCGATGTGGACGTAGGGGCGACGGACCGGTGCGCCTCGTCGAAGACGATCAGGGTGAAGTCCGCCAGAAACTCGTACTCGTCGGGGACTTTCTTGAGTCTGGCGTTGAGCGTCTGGATGGTCGCAACGACGACATGGCCGCTATTCGTCGGCTGTGGCCTGGATTGATCGCCCCAAAGTCTGGAGATGCGTAACGGTGTCGCCTGGGTTCCAATGCTGGACCATATCTGCCGCCACGCCTCAACCGCCTGCTCGCATAGCTCGTCCCGATCCGCGACCCAAAGGATGCCGCCGTCGAAGCCGTCGTCACGCATGGCTTCGACAACCGCTTGCACGGCAACGCGCGTCTTGCCCGATCCGGTCGGCATGCTGATCATCCCGCGTCTCCGCGGGCGGTCAACGCCCGCTACACGAATCATGTTGCGGACATTTCTGACGACGGATCTCTGATAGCCATGAAGTTCCGGCAGCGTGTACGGACCTTCGACCTCAAGGTATTCCGGCGGTTTGGTGTTGGGCTCCCCCGCCCACTCTGCGGAGAATCCAAGCGATCGGACGAAGCCGACGGCCGGCTTCAATCCTGCCCATCTGGATGGTGGGTCCAAGTGTTCCAACGCCTCCCGACATTGCCAGAGTGCGTCCGGTCCGTGAACTGCGATGAAGTACTCGGCGATCTGGACGTCCGGCCTCGTCACAAGATCCAGGATTTCGTCTCCCGTCAACAAATGAGAGAGCCGCGAGAGCAGCCTCCCTTTGTTACCTACCGCCGCCAGGAGCCGCTCGGGGTCTGTCGACTGCTTCCTCACGACGGCTCGCTGAGCTTCAGTCTCTTCCGCCGTCTGACGCGGCCTACGAGACTCCGTTTTCGACGTACCATGCAGATACTCGACAGCAGCGGTAAACCGTCCCACATTCTCCTTCGCGACCCTCCGCTTTGGAGCGAGTGATGGATACGCCCGCAGGAAAGCGACGTGAAGCCGCTTCTCTCGCATCTTTCTTGCTCTCGGAGTTGCCGTGGTTTGATCGCTATTCAGCTTGGGAGTAACGGAGCGGGTCCAGTCCTGTGGTTCCGCGTCTTCGCCGACTATATGGTAGGTGATTTTGGTGAGATCGGCTTCCCGGTCCGAGTTGTCTTCGATCCAAACCCTGTGATCTTCGATAGCTGTCTCAATGACAGGTCCCATGTTCTTCGGTCCAAGACCAAAGAAGTCCATCATTTCGATGCCAGTAACCGGATCATTGTCTTCCCTGGCTTCTTTCAATAAGTCGATGATCTCGATGGTGAGGGCGTCAAGACGGCTCCTGCTCGTCGACGGATGGAGGGAATCGACAGCTTCAGACAACCGCTTGAGATTTTCGTCATCATTCCTCTCTTCTACCGAGAGAACTACATGGTCGCGGAGGATCTGAGTGTGGGTGATCCTATCAGAATTCGGTCCCGTTGCGTCCATCACCGCGTGCTCCCGTGGTTACGGCGCAATAGCTCGATGCCTGGTATGTCGGCGAAGTCGCCGTCATGCGATGCGAGAGGACACTCCAGGAGGAGCGCGGTCGCCGCAATCCAAGCGTCGGCCGACTTCAGTTCCCGGCCGGCAGATCTGCGGTCGCTACGCAAGCGAGCGGAGAGGCGGATCAAGTCAGGGTTTGACCAAACGACGTGGTATTGCTCGATATGTTGGGCCAGCTCGGCGCGGCGCTTCTCCCCCCAGTTGTCCTTGTATGCCCCGTACCACAGTTCCTCGAGGGTCTGGAACGATATGAACGTGCTTCGGCCGACGAGGTGGCGCTCGTAGTACGGAGCTCGATCGTCGCGATTGTGGATGATCGAAACGACGCTGGTATCGACGACCACACGTGGCATGCCCCGCATCAGGCGTCGCGGCCTTCGCGGATGGTTCGCATGAATTGGTCGACGTCGATTGGGTCGCTTGCCCTGACCACCTTCTCGGGGTCAAAGATCTTCGGGGGGTCGTTCAGGAGCCTGTCGAGATCGAACGGTTCCGACCAGGAGGGCGTCTCGGTGACTCGCTCGGCGCGAACGTCGGCCCAGTTGCCATCCTGATCGAAACGGCCGCGGCCTCTGACCTCGACATACTTCCTGGCGAGACGCTGCATCTCTTCATCGAGTGAGGCATCGAATCGGAGCCGAACGCTGGGCTGGCCGTCGCTGTGGAGCTGAGCGGTCCGCCGCTTCCAGTCGACCATCATCAATCGTCCCTGCAGGGTGGCATCGACTTCCTCTGACGTGGCGCGGTCGCGGACACGGCTCATTCGGGTCAGGGTCAAGGAACGGTCGGTGTCGGGGTCTCTGAGCCGTATCAGGTCGATTTCCTCCGACAGCTCATTCCGCACGGCCATCAGCTCCTCAGCGACTCGTTGCGGCAGCGACCGGTCTTGATCGCCTCCCCAGTTCAGAAGTTGACTCACGGCCCGAGGACCGCAGTTCGTCAGGTCGTGTTGAGTGCCGGGCGGAGGAGAGAGCTCCAGCACAGTGACAAAGGAGCCCGGCGACGTGTGCACCAGCCGTAAGGCGCTGTGATCCCGCACGAGATTCGACGGCTTGCGTTGACGGGAAGGATCGGCGCCCATCAGATGGCCCACCATGAGTCGCAGGGCGCGCTGCACATGGGTCAGGGTCTTTTGGAGGTCTCCAACGGCCAGCCCGTCCTCGCCGACGCGCGGCCCTTCGAACGTGATGTGTAGCTGGTTCTTCGGCATACCCTCCTCGTTGGTCCGGGTGGACAGCAGGATGACGATCTGAACGGGCATGACTGTATCATCCTCATAACAGGCGTTCCGGCGGCAGCGCTTTCATCCGACGCGGGTCCACCGGGAAGGACGACGTTGACCGTGCGCGTGGCCGGCGGGGATGATCGGCGCCGTGGCCGCAGAGGCGGGTTCGCTCTTCGTCATCGCCACACCGATCGGGAACCTGGAGGACATCACCCTGCGCGCCATGCGCGTGCTGGGCGAGTTGGACGCGCTGGCCTGCGAGGACACGCGGCGCACCCGCGCCATCTACGAGCACTACGACCTGCCGCGGCCGCGGAGCATTTTCTCCTATCACCGCCACAACGAGGCCGCTGCGGGGGCGCGCATCCTGGCGCTGCTCGCGCGCGGCGAGTCCGTGGGCCTGGTGTCCAACGCCGGCTATCCGTGCATCAGCGATCCCGGCCACCTGGTCGTCCGGCAGGCGATCGAGGCCGGCCATTGCGTGGAGGTGATTCCGGGCGCCAGCGCCGTGCCGCATGCCCTGATCGTCTCCGGGCTGCCGACCGGCTCCCACCTGTTCCTGGGCTTCCCGCCGCGCAAGGCCGGGCGCCTGCAGACCCTGCTGGCCGGGGCGGCGGACGGGAAGCATACGCTGGTGCTGTTCGAGGCACCCGGGCGGGTCGCGGCGCTGCTGCAGGCGGCGGCTGCCGCGCTCGGCGATCGGCGGGCCGCGGTGTGCATCGAGCTGACCAAGCGGTTCGAGCAGGTGCACCGCGGCTACCTGACCGAGCTGATCGAGCGCGTCGACGGGATGGATCTGCGCGGGGAGGTGTGCGTTGTCATCGCCGGCAACGACCGGCGGCTCGTCCGCTGACGGGCGCCCCCGGCGGCTGGACACCGCCCACGGAGCGTTGCGGCTGCCGGCGTTCCTGCCCGACGCGACCCGCGGGGTGGTGCGCACGCTGGCGCCCGACGACCTGGCAGCCGCGGGGGTAACGGCGCTCATGGTCAACTGCCTGCACCTGGCGCGGGCACCGGGGACGCAGACGATCGCCCGTGTCGGCGGACTGCACGCCTTCATGGGCTGGGGCGGCCCGCTGGCGGCCGACTCGGGCGGGTTCCAGGCGCTGTCCATGGCGGGCGTGCGGGTCACCGACCGGGGACTGAGCGTCACCGGCCGGGGATCGGGCCGGCTGCACCTGACGCCGGAACGGACGGTGCGCCGGCAGCTTCAGCTCGGCGTCGACATCGCCTTCTGCCTCGATCACTGTCCGCGGCCGGACGCCGACTACGCCGCGCACCGGGAGAGCGTGCGGCGCACGGTACTCTGGTCCGCCGCGTGCCGGCACGAGCTGGCGCGCGCCGCGGAGGCCGGGGCCGCCGTGCCCTTGCTGTTCGCGGTCGTGCAGGGCGGCCCGCACCGCGACCTGCGGGCCGGCTGCGTGGAGGAGCTGCTGGCGCTCGGGTTCGACGGGCTGGGATTCGGCGGCTGGCCGATCACGGACGGCCGGCTGGACGACATGGTACGCGCGGTGGCAGAGCTGGCCCCCGCCGAGGTGCCGCTGCACGGGCTGGGGATCGGCAGCCTGGGCGCGCTGCGCGAAGCCGCGGCCGCCGGTTACCGGCTGTTCGACTGCGTGCTGCCGACGCGCGATGCCCGCCACGGCCGCCTGTACGACGACGGCGGCGGGTCGGTGTCGATCCGGGACGAGCGGTTCGCGCGGCGGCAGGAAGCGGCGGTGGAAGGCTGCGACTGCACGGCATGTCGGACCTACCCGGCCGCCTACCTGCACCACCTGTTTCGCATCGGCGACGCGCTCGGTCCCCGCCTCGCTTCCCTGCACAACCTGCGGGTCTACAGCCGCGTGGTCGGCGCGGTGGCGGAATGAGCGGGGCGCATCCTTTCGCCGCGGAGCAGGAACTGCTCCGGGCACTGCGGGCGACGCGCAAGTACGGACGGGTGCACGGAGAGGTGCTGGGACGGGTGGCTCGCCGTTCGCTGGCCACCCACGGGCGCCGCGATGCCCTCAAGGCGGCCAAGCGTGCGCTGCACGAGCTTGCTGGCGCCTTCCTGGACGCGGACTCCTGCCGCCGCGCGGAGCGGCTGGTGCGGTCGATGGCGGTCGCGGATGCCGAGGGCCGGCGGCAGGTGTGCCGGGCGGTGCTGGGGCTGCACGCCTCCAGCGCCGAGCGGCTGCCGGTGATCGAGGAGCTGTACGAACGTATCTGGCAGGCTGCCGCTGACGTTCGCGGCCTGCCGCGCGACACGCCGGTGCGGGTGCTCGACCTGGCATGCGGGCTGGGCCCGTTCGCGCTGCCGTGGATGGGGTTGGCGCCCAGCAGCAGCTACCGGGGCGTCGACGCGGACGGCCGTGTCGTCGACCTGGCGCGGGCGGCCGTGCCGCATCTGGAGGTGCACGCGTTGCGCGAGCCGCCGGAGGTCGAGGTGGGCGACGTGCTGGAGCCTCCCGCGGCGCCGGGCGGGGACGACCTGGTGCTGATGCTGAAGACCCTGCCGACCCTGGAGCGGCTGGAGCCGGGCGCGGGCGTCGACCTGGTGCGCCGCACCGCCGCGCCGGTGGTGGTGATCTCCACCGCGACCGGCAGTCTGGGAGGCCGGCGCCACCTGCGCCACGACGAGCTGATCGAGCGGACGCTGGCTGCCAGCGGCCGCCGCGCCGCTCGCTTCGAGATGGCGGGCGAGGCCGTGGTCGTGACCTGGTAGCCCCTACTTTCGCCAGAACGCGGGCGTGAGCAGCACCACCACGCTGTAGAGCTCCAGCCGGCCGGTGAGCATGGCCAGGCAGAGGAACAGCTTCACGCCCGCCGGGTAGTGGCCGTAGTGCTCAGCCGGGCCGATCGCCCCGAACCCGGGGCCGATGTTGCCGACGGTGGAGAGCGCTGTCGAGAACGACGACAGCAGGTCGGTGCCGGCCGCCGCGACGACCAGCATGGTGACGATCAGGATCGCGATGTACAGGAAGAAGAAGGTGACGATCGGATGGATGATGTCCTTCTTCAGCGGGCGCGCGGTCACCCGCGTCGGGAACACGCCGCGGGGGTGGATGAGGTAGCGCATCTCGTTGGCCGCCAGCTTGAAGAGGGTGATGACGCGCACCACCTTGATGCCGCCGGCGGTGGATCCGGCACAGCCGCCCACGAACATCAGCGCCATCAGCACGGCCTTGCCGAACTCCGGCCAGCGGCTGTAGTCGGCGGTGGTAAACCCGGTGGTGGTCAGGATGGAGACCACCTGGAAGGCGCCGTACCGCAGGCTGTCGATGACCGAGTCGTAGACGCTCCCGTACAGGGTCAGCGTCACGACCAGGATGGCGGCCGCGGCGATCGCCAGGTAGACGCGGAACTCCACGTTGGACACCAGCACGCGCAGTCCGCCGCGCCCGAGCCGGAAGTACAGGGAGAAGTTCACGCCGGCGGCCAGCATGAAGACGATGACCACGAGGTCGACCCACCCGGACTGGAAGCTGCCGATGCTGTCGTTGCGGGGCGAGAACCCGCCGATCGCCACCGTGCTGAAGGTGTGCATCACGGCGTCCAGCGGCGGCATGCCCGCCACCATCAGCAGCGCCACCTCCAGGGCGGACATGCCCAGGTACAACAGCCACAGGATCTTGGCCGTCTGGGCGATGCGCGGCGTGAGCTTGTCGACGGTCGGACCCGGCGCCTCGCTGCGCAGAACCTTCAGCCCGCCGATCCCCATGCGCGGCAGGATCGCGACGGTGAGGACGACGATTCCCATGCCGCCCAGCCATTGCATCAGCGAGCGCCAGAACAGGATGGAGCGCGGCAGCGCCTCGATGTCGGTCAGGATCGTCGCGCCGGTGGTGGTGAAGCCGGACATCGCCTCGAAGAAGGCGTCGGCGTAGTCCGGGATCGCGCCGGAGAGCACGAACGGCAGCGACCCCGACAGCGACACGCTGATCCAGCTCAGCGTCACGAACAGGAACCCCTCGCGTGTCAGCAGGACTTCCCGTGCCACGTGCCGGAGGCCTGCCAGCACGGTCGCCGAGAGCAGCCCGACGAACGCGGCCGGCACCAGGAAGGCGGCGACCTGCTCGGGCTCGCCGAGCGCCAGCGCGAGCAGCGCACAGCCGGCCATGCAGCCGACGATCACGAGCTGCAGCGCCGCGACCGTCTTGAGGATGGAGCGGACGTTCAAGAATCGAAGAGCTCTTCCACCCGGCCGATCGCGTCGGTGCGGGCGATGATGGTCAGCCGGTCGGCGTCCTGCACGACCAGGTCGCCACGCGGCAGCAGGGCCTCGCCGTCGCGGCGCACGGAGACGATCAGCGACTCTTCCGGAAGGTTCAGTTCCTGGATCCGCCGGCCGGCCATGCGGGACGCATCCTCGACGGTGCTTTCGATCACCTCGGCCTGGCCGCCGAACAGGCTGGCGACGCTGCGCACCCTCCCCCGGCGGACGATCCTGAGCACGGCGCTGACCACGCTGTTCTTGGGACTGATGATCACGTCCACGCCCAGGCGGTTGGCCAGCGTCAGGTAGTTGTACCGGTTCACCAGCGCGATCGAGCGCTTGATGCCGTAGGTCTTGGCGTAGATCGCCGCCAGGATGTTGAGCTCCTGGTTGGCGGTGGTGGTGATGATCAGGTCATGGTCCTTGAGGGACTCCTCCTCGAAGAATCCCTCGTCGGAGATGTCGCTGTTGATCACGATCGCGCCCGGAAAGCGGTCCGCCAGGGCCTTGCTTCGGGCGGTGTCGCTCTCGATGATCTTCAGCCGCCGCCTGCGCGCGAAGGCGCGCAGCAACCGCAGCCGCCCCCCGCGCTCGCGGCTCTCGATCAGAGACTCGGCGACGAAGCTGCCGACGCGCCCGCCTCCGACCAGGATGACCTGGCGCATCCGCAGCTTCGGCCGGCCGGCGCGGTCGAAGAGCTGGTCCAGCACCTCTTCGGACGCGCTGAGGTACAGCTCGTCCCCCTCGCGGACCCGCGTGTCGCCGCGCGGCAGGTAGAACCGTTCGCCGCGCAGCAACCCGCACACCAGGAACTCCAGCGGCAGCTCGGCGCGCGCCTGCGCGATGGTGCGGTCGCAGAAGGCGGAGTCGCCCATGATCGGCAGCACGCGCATCTCGATGTCGGTGTCCCCGAGGGTCACGACCTCGCTGGTGGCGCCGTGCTCGACGGTCTGCACGATGGCGCGCCCCGCCTCGATCTCGGGATTGACGATGTAGTCGATGTCCAGCATCGACCCGTCGAACAGGTGCGAGCGGGCGTGGTACTGCTGGTTGCGGACGCGCGCGATCTTGAAGGGGACGGAGAACTCGCGCGACGCCAGCCCGCAGGCCACCATGTTGAACTCGTCCGAATCGGTCAGGGCGATGAAGAACTCCGCGTCCTGGATCCCCGCCCGGCGGAGCAGGCGCAGGTCGTTGCCGGCTCCGGTGATGACCATGCAGTCCAGGTGATTGAGCGCGTACTTGGCGGTATCGGAGTTGCGCTCGACCAGGGTGACGTCCTGGTTGTCTGCGATGAGCTGCCTGGCGAGTTGGAAGCCGGTGCTGCCGGCCCCGACCACGACGATCTTCCGCGGCATCGGGCCGATGCTACCACCGACGAAGGGTCTTTATAATCGGGGCCGTATGAGTCAGAAACCTTGCTATCGGATCGCCGTCTACCCGGGTGACGGCATCGGCCGGGAGGTCACGCCGCTGGCCTTCGACGTCCTGAACCGGGCCATCGGCGACCACATCGAGCTCGACTGCACGGAGTTCCCGTGGGGCGTGGACTACTACCTGGAGCATGGCTCGCCCACCCCCCCGGACTACATCGAGCAGCTCCGAGGCTTCGACGCCATTTACCTGGGCGCGGTCGGGGCGCCCGGCCAGATGCCGGATCCGGTCTCGCTGGAGCCGCCGGTGCGGATCCGCCAGTCGTTCGACCAGTACGCCTGCCTGCGGCCGGCGCTGCTGCTGGACGGCGTGCAGAGCCCGCTGGCCGGCATGGAGCCGCGGGCGATCGACCTGCTGGTGGTGCGCGAGAACTCCGAGGGGGAGTACGTCAACCAGGGCGGACGCTTCCGCCGCGGGGAGCCGGACGAGATCGCCGTGCAGTCGGCCATCCACACCCGCGCAGGCGTAACCCGCATCCTGCGCTTTGCGCTGGAGCAGGCGCGCGGCCGGCGCCAGCACATGACCATGGTGACCAAGTCCAACGCCCAGAAGTACAGCTTCGTGCTCTGGGAGGAGGTGCTGGAGGATCTCGTCCCGGAGTACCCGGACGTCCGCACGGACCGGCTGTACGTGGACGCCGCGGCAATGGACCTGGTGCGCCGCCCGCGCGACTTCGACGTGATCGTGTCTTCCAACCTGTTCGGGGACATCCTTTCGGACCTGGCGGCGATGGTGGTCGGCGGCATGGGCATGGCGCCGAGCGCCAACATCCGCCCCGACCGCGGCGCCCCGTCGATGTTCGAGCCCGTGCACGGCTCGGCGCCGGACATCGCCGGCAAGGGGATCGCCAATCCCACGGCCGCCATCCTGAGCGCGGCCATGATGATCGAGTGGCTCGGGCACGCCGCGCCGGCCGAACGTATGCGCGCCGCCTGTGAGGCCGCGCTGGCCGGCGGCGCCGGGACGCCGGACATCGGCGGCGCGCTGTCGAGCGCGCAGTTCGCGGAGCGGGTGACCGAGCGACTGGCCGGCTGAGCGGTCAGCGCCCGTGGCCGGCGAGCTGGAGCGCCTGCGCGCGGAGCTGGCCGAAGCGCGCCGGCTCGCACGTCTGGACCCGCTCACGCAGGCGTGGAACCGGCGCGCCATCGTCGAGTTGCTGCACGGCGAGTTGGAGCGCGCACGGCGGGAACGCAGCCGCGTGGCCGCGCTGTTCATCGACCTTGACCGCTTCAAGCGGATCAACGACCGGCACGGACATGCCGCCGGCGACGCGGTGCTGTGCGAGGCGACCGCGCGCATGCGCGCGGTGGTGCGGCCCTACGATCCGGTCGGCCGCTACGGCGGCGACGAATTCCTGGTGATCATCGCCGGAGCGGGCGCCGAGCGCGGCGCGGCGCGGGTGGCCGCGGCGATCGGCGCCGGCCTGCGGGGCCGGCCGATCGCTACTCCGGCGGGTGAGGTGCGCGTAACCGCGAGCATCGGCGTGGCGGTCGCATGCGCGGGCGCCCGCGACCCGGAACGCCTGATCGCCGACGCCGATCGCGCCATGTACGCTGCCAAGCGCGCCGGCGGCGATGCCGTACGGGATGACGCTCCGTCATGACGGAGGAAAGGAGCTGACGTGAACGAAATCCAGCGATACGAGTTCGACCGGCAGGGTTTTCTGGTCATCGAGAGCATGCTGAACGCAGGGCAGGTGGCACGCCTGGCGGAGGCGGTCGACTCCCTGGAGGAGCACGCCGTGGCCCGCATCGACGCGCCGCCGCGCAAGCTCAGCTCGCGGGGGAGCGAGTATCACGCCGACCCCGATCTGGGGGTATCACGTCGAGGGCTCCCGTGAGGAGGGAGCCACCGTCATCATCGAGGACTTCTGGAACGCCGATCCCGTCTTCGACCTGCTCATCGGGCATCCGCCGACCATGGACTGCGTGTGCGCGGTGATACGGGGCCGCCCCACGATCAACAATTCGGAGATCCGCATCCGCTATCGCGGCAACCAGACCGGCAACCACGGTGGCACGCGCTCCGCGAAATACCGCTACGACGTCAACCGGAACGGCATCGACTGCATGATGGTGCGCATGGTGTACTTCCTGCACGACGTCAGGCGTGAACAGGGAGCGTTCTGCGTCGTCCCCGGCACCCACAAGGGCAACTTCGACTGCCCCTACGAGGGCAGGGACCCGGACATCGAGCCCGGAGTGGTCGGCCTCGAAGTCAAGGCCGGCGACGCCATCTTCTTCACCGAAGCGCTCCGCCACGGCGGCTTGACCAATCGCTCCGCGCAGGTCCGCAAGACCCTGCACGTGGGGTACGGCCCCTACTTCATGATGTCCCAGAACATCGCCACCATGGATGAGCCGCCGTATCTGACCGATGCCACGCGCGCCCGCCTGACGGCAGCGCAACTGGACCTGTTCCGCCCCTTCCCCGGCCGCTGAGTGACCGCACGGAGCACCGCCGCGCGCGCGGCCGCGGGCACCGCGCTCAGCGAGCCAGCCAGCCGCTGAAGCGTTCGTTCATCTCGTCGCCGCGGTCGCTCCACCAGCGCCAGTCGTGGTGCAGCGCGTGCTCCATGTTGGCGGGCGTCGTCGGCATGTGCGGCGCCATGTCCACCCCCGTCTCCTCGTGCTCGGTGACCAGCGCGGTGCCGGAGCGGCGCACCGGTCCGTAGGAGATGTAGCGGCTCACCGCAGCCATCGACTCCGGCTTGCCGGCGAAGGCGATGAACCGGCGCGCCTCCTCCAGGTTTGGGGCGCCCGCGACGATGACGAGCTGGCTGTTGTCCAGGATCTGCCCGTCCCAGACGATCACGAACGGCTGGTTCTCCCGCACCTGGGCGTTGAAGATGCGCCCGTTGTAGGCGGTGCTCATCACCACCTCGCCGTCGGCCAGCATCTGCGGCGGCTGCGCGCCGGCTTCCCACCACACGATGTGGTCCTTGATCGTGTCGAGCTTCCGGAACGCCCGATCCACGCCCTGCGGCGTGTCGAGCGTGGCGTACACTTCTTCCAGCGGCACGCCGTCGGCCAGCAGCGCCATCTCCAGGTTGTCGCTCGGCACGCGCCGCATGCCGCGCCGTCCCGGGAAGCGCTCCAGGTCGAAGAAGTCCTCGATCGTGGCCGGCTTGGCGTCCGGGAAGTGTTGCGGATGGTAGGCGTAGATGGAAGAGAAGAAGATGGTCCCCAACCCGCAGTCGGTCAGAGTCCCGGTGACGAAGTCCTCCTCCGCAGGGGTGCCGTCCGCCGCCGCCGGCAGGTCCTCGACGGCGATGAACTCCAGCAGTCCCTCGTCGCAGCCCAGCACGGCGTCGGCCACGTTCAGGTCGACCACGTCCCAGTACACGTTGCCGGTCTCCACCTGCGCGCGGATCTGCGCGAGACCGCCGTTGTAGTCCTCCAGCTTCACCTCGATCCCGGTGGCGGCCGTGAACGGCTCGTGATACGCCTGCTGGCTCGCACGCGCATACGATCCGCCGAAGGACACGACGGTCAGCGACTGCTCGGCGGCAACCGGCATGCCGAAGGCGAGGAGGGCGAGTAGGACCGCGCCCGCCAGAACACGCCCCCGGGTCAGACTGGTTGTTCTCATCCTCCCATCATCGCGTTGGCATACCCGGAGAGGTCAAGGCCGGTGAGGACAGCGAAGTGACGCCTTGAAACTGTCAGCCGGAGTCGAGGTGGGCGATGGTGAGGGGGCCCTGCGGGAGCACGCAGAGCCGCTCGGGGGCGAGGTCCGCCAGGGTGGACTCGATGTCGCGGGTCGGGGTGAGCAGGGCCGCGCGGATCTCCTCGTCGCCGAGGCCGTCGCTGTAGACGTAGACGTCGGCGTGGCGCTGGATCTGGGCCTGGATCTGCACCTGCCACTGGTCGTGTGCGGAGAAGCCGGGTTGCCGCAACATCTCCAGGATCGCGTCCGGCGAGCCGGCCTCGGCCAGAAGCTCGGCGTAGCGGCCGTGGCTGGGCAGCCCGTCCGAGCACTCGGCGGCCATGATGATGGCGCCTCCGGCACGCACGATGCCGCGCGCGGCCTGCATGCCCTTCACGGTCTGGTACAGGTTCTGGTCGAGCGGATAGCCGCTGTTGGTGGTGACCACTGCGTCGAACGGCTCGTCCACGGGCACCATGGCGCTCCGGCGCACGAAGTCGCAGCCGCGCCGGTGGGCGGCCACCACGTCGCCGGCGAACAGGCCGGTGATCCGGCCCTCCGTGTTCAGGGTGACGTTGAGCAGGAACAGCGGCTCGATGAGCGCCGCCGCCTCCCGCATCTCCTCCCAGATCGGGTTGCCGTCCGTGATCCCCCAGGTGGCGCGCGGGTCGCCGATCATGGCGTAGCCGTGGTTGGTGAGGACGCTCTCGCTGCCGGCCAGCGCCGGCAGGGCGCCCTTGGGGCCGCCGGAAAAGCCGGCGAAGAAGTGCGGCTCGATGAAGCCGGTGAAGATCACCAGGTCGGCCTCCATCACCGCTCGGTTCAGGCGGATGGCGTTGCCACGGCTGGTGGTACCGGCGGCGACCAGCTCCGCGTCGTCCCAGGCGTCGTGCTGCTGGCAGCGGTAGCGGTCGACGACCCCGTCGCCGAGCATCTGCCGCAGCTCCGCGTCCGTCTGCGGGCGGTGCGTGCCCAGGGCGTTGATCAGGGTGATGTCGCGGCGCGCCACCCCGGCGTCTTCCAGCGCCCGCAGGAGCACCGGCAGGATGCGGTTGTTGGGCGTGGCGCGCGTGATGTCCGAGTGGGTCACCACCACCTGCCGCTTGCCCGCCGCCAGCTCGGCCAGGGGCGGCGAGCCGGTGGGCGCGGCCAGCGCCGCCTCGATCGCTGCCGCCTCGTCCCCGACCCCGGCCACGTCGCGGGGCGTCACCACCTGCGCGGAGGCCGGGACGTCAATGGAAAGCCCGTTGCGGCCGTATGCCAGATCGACCCGTTTCTTCAACGCCCGGAATCGTACCATCCGCGGCTCCGGCGGACACGTGGAGTTGGGTGAGGTCGTCGGTGTGTGTCTACGCGGCCGAGAGCACGCGCCGGCTGAAGTGCCGCCGCCGCGCGGGTCGTGTCCTTGCATGACGGAATGGCATGAGGGAATGGCATGAGGGTATGGTATGAGTGAGGTGGGCATGGCGCTCGGCGACACTGATCTGCAGCGCATCGGCGACTACGTGAAGGGCAACATCTACGGCTGGCTGGTCGAAGTGGCGCCGCAGGTCGTCGCCGGCCCGCAGATCCTGGAGCGGCTGGAACGGATCGAGCAGGAGCTCGTCGCGCAGCGGCAGGAGCTCAAGGCGCAGCGCGAGCTCATGGAGACACGCTTCGCCGCGGTCGACGTCCGATTCGAGGACATGAACAAGCGGTTTGAAGACACGAACAAGCGATTCGAAGACATGAACAGCCGATTTGAGGACATGAACAAGCGATTCGGGGACATGAACAGCCGCTTCAACGGGATGCAGTGGCTGATCGGCGTCGGCTTCGGGCTGATCGCGACCATGGTGACGATCTTCGAGTTCATCACCTGAGGACATCCATGGGTCGACTGACCGGACGATGCGCGGCCCTGTGCTGTGTCTGCCTGCTCGTTGCCGGCGCCCGTGCGGCTGCGCAAACAGACGCGGACCCGGACCCACGCGCTCCCTGGTTCGCTCGCGAGGACGTGCTGGACATCGCCATCGAGATGGCGCAGGCGGACTGGGAAGACCTGAGCGCCCAGACGCGCACCCTGCAGGACATCCTGGGGGGCGACGACTGCCTGGCCGAGCCCGTGGAGGGGATCTTCACCTGGTTCGAGGCCACGGTGACCGTGGACGGCGCGGCCTACGCCGAGGTCGGTGTCCGCAAGAAGGGGTTCTTCGGCTCGCTCAGCACCGAGAAGCCGTCGCTCAAGCTGCGCTTCGACAAGTACGTGGACGGCCGCCTGCTCGGCGGCGCGATCGACCGCATGACCCTCAACAACAGCCTGCAGGACGCGTCGATGATCAGCACCTGTCTGGCCTACGAGGTGTTCGCCGACGCCGGGCTGCCGTCGCCGCGCTGCAACTTCGCCACCGTGACCGTGAACGGCGCCGACCTTGGCCTCTACGTGCACGTGGAGGAGATCAAGCCGCCGTTCCTGGCGCGCCACTTCGCCAGCGCGGCGGGCAACCTGTACGAAGGCACCCTCAGCGACTTCGATCCCGGCTGGCGCGGGACCTTCGAGAAGAAGACGAACGAGGACGCCGACGATTGGTCGGATGTCGACGCCGTCATCGCCGCGCTGCAGGACCTCTCCCCCACCGGCCTGGACGAGCTGGACGCCATCGTCGACGTCGACCGGTTCCTGTCGTTCTGGGCGACCGAGGTGATGGTCGGCCACTGGGACGGGTACGCCGGCAATCGCAACAACTACCACTTCTATCGGGAGCCGGGCGGACGCTTCGTGTTCATCCCCTGGGGCATGGACGCCGTGCTCGAAACGACCGACGTCCCGTTCGACGACTTCGTGTCGCCGCCGTCGGTGAACGCCCACGGCGTCCTGGCGCATCGCCTGTACCGGGACGAAGCCGGGCGCGCGGCGTACGCCGGCCGCCTCCGCGAACTGCTGGACACCGCCTGGAACGAGGACGAGTTGCTGCGCAGCGCCGGCGAGTTGGCGGCCATCGTGCAGGCCCACGCATCGCCCGAAGCGCGCGAGGAGGCAGCCGATGACACCGTCCGGGTGCGGCGCTTCATCCTCAAGCGGCGCGGCGAGCTGTTGGCGGATCTGGAGCCCGAGCCGCCGGACTGGCCCTGGCCGCTGGTCGACGCGGCCGACGTGTGCTGGGGCGAGGGCAGCGGGGCCATGACGTTCGAGGTGGCGTTCAAGACCACTTGGGGGACGAAGGACAGCCCCAATCCGTTCGAGACCGGCACGATCACCAGCCTGGCCCTGGACGGGACCGACCAGCCGCCGGGGACGGCGGGGGCGACCGCCGGCCTCGCGAACCCCGAAGAAGCGGCGGAGGTCGGACTCGAGGACGGCGCGTTCCTGTCCGTGATGAGGCTTGAGGCGGATTTCTCCATCGAGGGATTCACCGTGTGGCTCCCGGTCGACCTGCTGTCCGCCGGAACCGAGCTGACGATCGGCGAAGGCGGCGTCGGCGGCGTCCAATGGAAGATGCCGCCGGGCGCCGCCGCCCCGGAAGCGTACGTCCCGATCGTGGCGGGCACGCTGGAGCTGGCCGCGGCAGGTACGGAACGGGGAGCGGTGATCTCGGGCCGGCTCGCAGGCGCCTTCGGGTTCGGCGCTCCACCCGTGGAGGAACGCGCTGCCGACCCGGAGGCCGGCGTGGAAATCGACGCCGGCCTGGTCATCAACGAGGTGGCCGCACAGGGCGACCCGCTCGACTGGGTGGAGCTGTACAATGCTGCCGATGCTGACCTTGCCCTGGCGGACTTCGTGATCGCCGACGACCTGAAGGACGCCGGCAAGCGCGTCCCGTTCCCGGCGGACCTCGTGATCCCGGCGGGCGGCTATCTCCGGGTGGAGCTGGACAAGGACGGCTGGCCCGGCTTTGCCCTGGGCAAGGATGAGGAGATCGGCGTCTGGACGGCCGGCGGCGCCCTGGCTGCGGCGGTCGACTGGGACGAGGGTCAGAGCGACGCGGGCACCAGCTTCGCCCGCGTGCCGGACGTCGGCGGCGAATTCCGGACCGTGAGCACGCCCACGCCTGGGGCCCCGAATCAGGCCGAGGAGGGAAGATGACGGACACGTGGACGTGGGAACTGATCACCAGACACGAGGTGATCACCGAGGGGCCGGCATGGGACGGCGAAGGGCTGCGCTACACGGAGATCGGCGCGAACAGGCTCTGGCGCTACACGCCTGCCGACGCTCGGCGCGAGGTGTGGCGGGAGTCGACCGGCGGCGCCAACGGCACGATCTTCGACGCCGCCGGACGCTACTACGCCTGCGAGGGCATCGCGCGGCGCGTGGTGCGCTACGCTGCCGGCCAGCCGACCGAGGTGATTGCCGACGCGCATGCCGGCGCGCCTTTCAACGAGCCCAACGACCTGGCCGTGGACGCCGCCGGCCGGGTCTGGTTCAGCGACCCCAACTACGGCGAGCGTCCGCTCGCGCAAGCGCGCGAGTCGGTGTACCGCTGCGACCCGGCCGGCTCGAGGTGGACGGTCATCGAGGTCACCACCGACACCAACCGCCCCAACGGCGTGCTGCTGTCGGCCGACCAGTCGATCCTGTACGTGGCCGAGAGCCCGCGCCGCCTCGACCAGCGGCGCCAGCTCCGCGCCTATCCCATCAAGGCCGACGGCAGCCTGGGCGACTACACGCTGCTGCACGACTTCGGCGCCGGCCGCGGCGTGGACGGCATGTGCCGGGCATCGGGCGGGCTGATCGTGGTGACGGCGGGCCACCGGGAGCGGGGCCCGGGGCCGGCGATCTATGTGTTCGACGCCAATGGCCTTCCCCTCTCGACCCATCCGACGCCGGCCGACCGGCCCACCAACTGCACCTTCGGAGGCCCCGACCTGACCGACCTCTACGTCACCTTCTTCGGAGGCGAGCTGTACCGCGTGTCCGGCTCGGGCTTGCGCGCCGAAGGCTGAGCGCGGTTTCGGCTATCCTGGGCTGCGGGTGAAGCGCAGTCCATCGGGAACGGCGTAGAGCGGAACGTTCAGGACCCGATCGTCCCTCTTGAGGTTCAAGAGGGTGCTGCGGACCAGCAAAGGCGGGGCGAACCGGGCGTCGAACGAACGCAGGCTCTTGCTCTTCGGGTTCACGCCCGCCTTCACTTCCAGCGGCAGGATCTCTCCGTCCCGTTCCAGCAGGAAATCCACCTCGGCCTTGCCCCCGGAGCTGCGCCAGTAGTGAAGCTCGCCCGCCGACGAGGCGATGAGTTGCTGCGCGACGTAGTTCTCGACCAGCGCGCCGCGATACTCCGCGAACAGGCGATCGCGGTGAGCCATCAACTGGGGGGCGGTGTTCGCGAGCGCGCCGAGCAGCCCGACGTCCAGCGCGTACACCTTGAACGATCGGCGGTCCGCATGACCGCGCAGGGGCAGGCGCGCGGTCTCGACCGCGAACGCCCGGTGGATCAGGCCGGCGCGCTCCAGCCACACGAGCGCATCCTCATAGTCGCGGGCCCGCGCGCTCTTGTGGATGGCGGAGAAGATGAACTTCTTGTTCTCGCGCGACAGGTGCCTCGGCAGTGACTCCCATATGGCGATGATCCGTGCGACCTGCGCCGCCGCCGCGTGCTTGGCGAAGTCGAGCACGTAGGCATCCACGATCGCCTGCTGCACGGCTCGGACGGCGACCACGTCACGGTTGGCCGCGTAGTGGGCGACGACCTCGGGCATGCCGCCGACGAAGTAGTAGGCGCGGAGCAGATCGACCAGCGCGCGGTGGAACGGCTCGGGAAACGGCGCCGGTTCGGCATGGTCTTGGATGACACCGCGGTAGCGTCCCTCGCCGAGCGCCTCGAGGAACTCCGGGAAGGTCATCGGGTGCAGGTCGACGAAGTCCACCTTGCCCACCGGGAACGATCGCGGCGTGGAGAGCGTGACCCCGAGGAGGGAGCCGGCGGCGGCGACGTGGTACTGCCCGGCGTCCTCCGCGAAGTACTTCAGGGCGTTCAGTGCGGCATTGCAGGCCTGGATCTCGTCGAAGATGATCAGCGAACGCGCGGGAAGGATTCGCTCGTCCGCGAAGATGGCGAGGTCGCGAAGGATGCGCGCGGGATCGAGATCGCGCTCGAAGAACGCGGCAAGGTCGGGCGTCCTCTCGAAGTTGAAGTAGTGGGTCGCCGCGTACTGCTCCCTGCCGAACGCCTGCAGCAGGTAGGTCTTGCCGGTCTGGCGCGCGCCGCGCATGACCAGCGGCTTGCGTCCCGGCGCTCGCTTCCAGGTGAGCAGGCGATCGTAGGCGTCGCGTCGCATGGGGCGACCATAGACCGGAATGACCGGAATTGGCGATTATTCGGACGTATTTCTGGCTAGAATGGCAGAAATACGTCCGAAAAACGTGCTGTTTGCCCTCAGCCGAACAGCCGGTCGATCAGCTCCATGGACAGGATCGCTTCGTGCAGGTCGCAGGCGGGGGGGCCGAACGGGCGGCCGTCGCGCACGCGGTCGATGAAGTAGCGGTTCTGTTCGCGGGTGCTGTCATCGCCGGAGCAGGTGAGCTCCGTGACCTGTCCGTCGATGATCACCTGGCCGCTGCGCACGCCTTCCAGGTAGGCGGAAGCGCTGCGGCCGTGCATCTCGTAGCGCTCCAGCCGGGCGCCGGCGGTGACGTTGGCGACCAGGTGGGCGACGCAGCCGCTCTCGAACAGGATGAGTCCGCCATACACGTCGCGGTACCCGGAGAAGAAGCTCCCCGAGAGGCTGTGCACCTCCGCCACCGGGGAGTCGGCAAGTGCGCGCACGCAGTCCAGCGCATGCACGGGGGTCTCGTAGAAGTACCGGTCGAGCACCGGTGGCTTCAGGATGCCACGTTCCTCGATGTCGACCAGGTTCTTGTGGAACTCGCCGACGATGGTGGTCAGCGGGCCGCGCTCGCAGATCAGCCGCTTCGCCTCGCGGATCGCCGGGTTGAAGCGGCGGTTGAGGCCGATCATGCAGCGGGCGCCGGTGCGCTCGGAGATTTCCAGAAGGGCGCGCGTCTGTGACACGTGGAGTCCGGGAGGCTTCTCCAGCAGGGTATGGACGCCGGCCTCCAGGCAGATCTGCGCAACGGGAGCGTTGAACTCCGGGGGCACCGCGACGACCACGGCGTCCGGGGACTCGGCTTCGAGCATCCGCTCCGGCGCCGCATAGGTGGCAACCCCGCCGAGCTCGCAGGCTGCCGTGGTGCGCCGCGCTTCGTCCAGGTCGCACACGGCCGTCATCACGGCTCCGTCGATCGCGGCGATGTGGCGCGCGTGGCCGCGCCCGCGCCCTCCGCACCCGATCAGGCCTACACGTATCTCCTGCATGCTCGTCAACCCTCCGCACCGGCGACATCGATGATCACCTTGCGCTCCTGGCGCTCGCCGCGCGCCAGCGCGGTCATCACCTCCGGCACGTCGTCCAGCGTACACCGCGCCTCGATGAAGGTGGCCAGCCGGGCGGCGAGCTCCGGAAGGGCATCGACGCTCGCCTGAAAGGAGGGGCGGTCGAAGCCGTAGCTGCCGATGACCGTGACCTCGTCGGAAACCATGTCCTGCAGCGGCAGGCTCACCTCCTTGGCCAGGTTGCCGATGGCCAGCAGGGTGGCGTCCGGCCGGCAGAGCTGGAACGCCAGCGCGAACGACGGCGCGGTACCGACGGCGTCGATCACCACCGCGGGGTGCCCGCCGAGCGCGGCCTGCAACGCCGCGGCGGTAGCGGCCGGCTCCTCGGCGGCCTGCAGGTGATAGGGCGCCGCGTCGAAGTCGGAGGCCGCCTGCGCCTTTTCCGCCACCGTATCCAGCACCACGATCGGGTCGAAGCCCCGCAGGTGGCCGACCGTGGCCGCGCACAGGCCGATGGTGCCGGCGCCCAGGATGGCCAGCGGTCCGGGGCGGCGGTCGTGGGCAGCGAGGCGGTCGAACGCATGGCCGGTCACGGCAGCCGGCTCGGCCAGCGCCGCGATGTCCGGCCCCACTCCGGACGGGATGGGGATGGCGTTCGCGGCGGGGACGGTGACGTACTCGGCCATCGCGCCGCGATGGGCGAGGTTCACGCCGATCACCTGCTTGTTCAGGAAGCTCGGGTCGCCTTCTTCCGGGCTGGGAGCGTGGTCGGCGATGATGTTGTACAGGGCGACCGGCGTGCCCACCGGCGGGCCGTCGACGCCCGGACCCAGCGCGGCGATGCGGGCGCCCACCTCGTGGCCCATGACCATGTCCGGCGCGCGCCGGCCGCTCTCGCCGGTGAAGCCGTGGATGTCGCTGCCGCAGATGCCGACCGCGTCGACGGCCAGCAGCACCTCCCCGGCGCGGGGCTCCGGCTGCGGCAGATCGACCAGGCGCATCGCCCACGGCTTCTCGTACAGAACCGCTTTCATGGTGCCGAGCATAGCGATCCGCGTGGGCGAAGCCAAAGACGCGTCCCGGCGCGGCCTTCATGCGCGGCCGGCTGAAAGCGCCACGGCCGCGTGCGCATTGTCCAGGTACGAGGGTATGATATGAGCGAGGTGGGCATGGCGCTCGACGACACCGATCTGACGCGCATCGGCGACTACGTGAAGGGCAATATCTACGGCTGGCTTGTCGAGGTGGCGCCTCAGGTCGTCGCCGGGCCGCAGATCCTGGAGCGCATGGAGCGATTCGAACAGGAGCTCGTGGCGCAGCGGCACGAACTCGTGGCGCAACGGCACGAGCTCAAGGCACAGCGCGAGTTGATGGAGACTCGCTTCGACGCGGTCGACGTCCGGTTCGAGGACATGAACAGACGTTTCGAGGACACGAACAAGCGGTTCGAGGACATGAACAGTCGCTTCAACGGCATGCAGTGGCTGATCGGAGTCGGCTTCGGGCTGATTGCGACGATCGTGACCATCTTCGAGTTCATCACCTGACGTCGCCATAGCGCGGCAGCCAGTACTCCAGCCACGTGCGCTGGCATCGACGGTCGCAGAAGCTCAAGCGACGCTCGCCGTGCCGCGCCCGCCAGAGACGGCCGACGATCATCTTGCCGCACAGGTCGCAGCGCGCGGTGGTGGTGGCGTACAGCGCGTCGGGGACCGGCTCCCAGTGTCCCTCGGCGGCGTGTCCCTCGGCGGCGTGTCCCTCGGCGGCGTGTCCCTCGGCGGCGTGCCCGTCGGCGGCGCTCACGGCTCCGAGCGTAGCTGCGCCGTTGCCGCCGCGTCGACGCGCCAGCCGCCGTCGGCGTCCCGCGCCAGCACCACCCCGTATACCGCGCGGGCCTGATCCGGGCCGAGCACCCCGTCGCGCACCTCCTCGCACACCAGCCCGGGGTCGCGCTCCGCCGGCGGTCCGTACCCGCCGCCGCCGGGACTGACGATCTCGATGCGATCGCCGCCTTGCACCCGGATGTCCGCGAACTTGTTGGGCGACACGGTGCCGAACGCTTCGCTGAAGGTGCGCCAGGAATCGTCGCCGTCCCGGCGGATGCGCAGCGCTCCCGGGCGTCCCTGTTGCCCGCCGAACAGCCCCCAGGCGCCTGTCTCGTGGCGGTCCATGAAGCTGGACACCGTGATCTCCGGCGCCCGCGCCTCGATCACGCGGCGGCTTCCGGCGCCGCCGCGGCTTCGGCCGTGGCCCCCGGAGCCGGCCACCAGGCTGTAGTTGTGCGTCAGCCACGGGTAGCGGGTCTCGAACACCTCGACCGGCGTGTTGCGGCAGTTGCCGTTGATCGGGCACTGGCTGTCGTTGCCGTCGCCGGTCGCCTTGCCGCCCCAGCCGCAGCCTTCGATGTGGTAGTTGGCATAGAACTCGCCCGTGCGCGGATGGGTGCCGCCGAACAGGAAGTTGCAGGAGCTGGCGCCGGTGGCGGCCGCCACCCGATCGGGCAGCGCCTGAGACAGGCAGCCGAACAGGACGTCGACGATGCGCTCGTGGATCTCGGAGTTGCCGCCCACGCTGGGACCGGGGTGCTCGACGTTGACCACCGTGCCGGGCGGCACGATCAGCTCGATGGGGCGGTAGCAGCCGGAGTTGCGCGGGATGGTGCGGTCGGTGAGGTTGAGCATCGCGTTGTAGGTGGCCGACGCGGTCACGCCGTAGGTGCAGTTGCAGGGGCCCTGCGCCTGCGGGCTGGAGCCGTTGTAGTCGAAGATGATGCGCTCGCCGCGCACCACCGCGGTGCAGTGGATGCGGTAGCGCTCGTCTTTCACCACGCCGTCGTTCTCGATCCAGTCCTCGAACGCATACTCGCCGTCGGGGATCTCCGCGATCTCGGCGCGCATGCGCCGCTCGGCGTAGTCCATGAGCTGCTTTCCGGCGGTGAGCACGGGGTCGAAGCCGTAGCGGTCCAGGAGCTGGTGCAGGCGGCGTTCGGCGACCGTGAGCGAGCCGATCATGGCGTGGAAGTCGCCCCACGAGGTGCGCGGCGTGCGGTGGTTGATGAGGATGATCTTCCAGATGTCGTCGACGTACTCGCCTGAGCGCATGATCTTCACCGGCGGCAGCCGCAGGCCCTCCTGGTAGATCTCGCGGGCGTCGGCGGCGAATCCGCCCACGGCCTTGCCGCCGATCTCGGTCAGGTGGGCGATGTTGCCGACGAAGCCGTACAGCTCGCCGCGGTGGTACACGGGCTTGATCACCGTGTGCTCGGGCAGGTGGCAGCCGCCGCGGTAGGGATCGTTGTGCATGACCACGTCGCCGGGGCGGAAGTTTTCCAGTCCCACCTCGGCGATCGTCCACTGCATGGTGTAGAGGATCGCCCCGATCTAGGCCGGGCAGAACTCGGCGTAGGAGACCATCTGCGCGTCGCGGTCGAACACCACGCAGGAGAAGTCCAGCCCCTCGTTGAAGATCGAGGAGTACGAGGTCTTCATCATCGCCAGCCCCATCTCCCGGCAGGTGTTGACCAAGTAGTTGTTGATGATGGTGAGGGTCACGCTGTCCAGAATCCGCGCCATGGGTCGTCTATGCCGTCCCGATCATACCGGTGCGGCGCATTATCTGGTCGACGCACTCCTGGGCCGGGTGCGCGTTGGTGTCCACCCGGACCTCGGGATCCTCCGGGGGTTCGTACGGGCTGCCGATGCCGGTGAAGTTGGGAAGCTCGCCCCGGCGCGCTTTCGCGTACAGGCCCTTGGTGTCGCGGGCCTCACAGGTATCGATCGATGCGTCGACGAATACCTCCACGAAATCGCCCTCCGCGAACAGACGGCGCGCCGCAGCCCGGTCCGCATGAAAGGGGCTGATCAAGGCTACGATCACGATGAGCCCCGCATCGACCATCAGGCGCGCCACTTCAGCCACGCGCCGGATGTTCTCGATCCGATCGTCCTCGGTGAATCCCAGGTCCTTGCTGAGGCCGTGCCGGACATTGTCGCCGTCCAGCACGTAGCTGTGCCGGCCCTCCAGGTGCAACCGCTGCTCCAGAAGATTCGCGAGCGTCGACTTCCCCGAGCCCGACAGCCCCGTCATCCACAGACACCGCGCGGACTGGTGCTTCGCTTCGCTGCGCAGGTGCTGCGTAACCTGGAAACGCTGCCAACGGATGTTCGAAGAGCGGCGCAACGCATACTGAACCATGCCGGCGCCCACCACCGTGGCGGTGAGCTGATCGACGAGGATGAAACCGCCGAGGACCTTCGATTCTTCGTAGGGGGCAAGGGGAACCCGCCGGTTGGTGGACACATCCACCTCGGCGATGTGGCTCCGTCCCAGCTTCGTGGCGGGGCGCGGCCCTTCCTCGGGGTCGAGCACGTGCTTGATTCGGGTCACGGCGGCGCCCACCTCGATCCCATGCACCACAAGCGTTACGGCACGGCCCACGTAGAGAGGTTCCTCGACCATCCACAGGAGCGTGGCCCGGAACTGGTCGGCGACCTCGAGCGGAGCGGAGGCCGCGGTGATCACGTCGCCCCTGCTGACGTCGACGTCGTCGGACAACGTGAGGGTGACCGAATCCCCGGCGACGGCGCTTTCGCGCGTATCCATCCCGGCCACGATCGACTCCACCCGCGTCTCCAGGGCCGACGGAGCGAGCATGACCTTGTCTCCCACCCGAACGGATCCCGAGGCGATGCGCCCGCAGTAGCCCCTGAAGTCCGGGCTCGGCCGGTTGACGTACTGCACCGGCATGCGGAAGGGGCCCTCGGCGCGCGCGGGCCCGTCCGCGTCCACCGTCTCCAGGTATTCCAGCAGCGTCGGCCCTGTGTGCCACGGGGCGTCGGCCGTGCGCCACCGAAGGTTGGCGCCGGTCAGCGCCGAGGTCGGGATCGCGGTGACATTCGGTATCCCCGCATCGGCCGCGAGCCGCCGGAAGTCGCCGGCTACGGCGTCGAAGCGCGATTGGCTCCACTCGATCGTATCCATCTTGTTCACGGCCAGCACGACCGTGCGGATCCCGAACGCCGCCGCGATGCGGGTATGCCGGGCCGTCTGCCGCAGCACGCCCTTGGACGCGTCCACCAGGATCACCGCCAGGTCCGAGGTCGACGCCGCGGTGGCCATGTTGTGCGTATACTGCCCGTGTCCCGGAGCATCGGCGACGACGAGCCGCCGCCTGCCGGTCGAGAAGTTGAGGTAGGCCACGTCGATGGTGATGCCCTGCTCGCGTTCCGCCTTCAGTCCGTCCGCCAGCAACGCGAGATCGATGGCGTCCCCCTGCGTCCCATAGCGGGCGGAGTCTCTCTCGACCGAAAGCAGCCTGTCTTCGAACACGCGGTCGCAGTCGTACATCAGCCGACCGATGAGGGTGCTCTTGCCGTCGTCGACGCTCCCGCAGATCACCAGTTTCAGGGGCTTTGAGGCCGCCGAGCCGCCCATCAGAAGTACCCCTCCCGCTTCTTGCGCTCCATCGACGCCTCTTCGTCGTGGTCGATGACCCGCCCCTCGCGCTCGGACCTGCGCGCCCCCTCGATCTCGGCGACGATCTCGCCAACGGTTTCCGCCTGGCTCTCCACGGCCGCCGACAACGGATAGCACCCCAGTGTCCGGAAGCGGACTCGCTTCAGGAGCGGCTTCTCACCGGGCTCGAGTTGCATCCGATCGTCGTCCACCACGATCCACTGGCCGTTGCGCCGCACCACGGGGCGGTCGGCGGCAAAGTAGAGCGGCACGATGGGGATGTCCTCGCACTCGATGTAGCGCCAGACGTCGAGCTCGGTCCAGCTCGACAGCGCCGCCACCCGCCACGAATCGCCGGCGGCGAGCCGGGTCGGGTAGAGCCGCCAGATCTCCGGCTGCTGGCGCTTCGGGTCCCACTGGTGGCGGGCGTTGCGCAGCGAAAAGACGCGTTCCTTGGCGCGCGAAGCTTCCTCGTCGCGCCGGGCGCCGATGAATATCACGTCGTGCCGCCCCTCGTCGAGCGCCGCCAGGAACGGACGCGTCTTCATCGCCACCGTGTAGCTGTGCGGACTGCGGCTGAACGGGGTTATCCCCTCCCGCGCCCCCTCGTGATTGATGCGGACCCGCAACTCCAGGCCGAAGCGCGCGGCTATCTCGTCGCGGTGCTCGATCATCGCCCGGAACTTCCACGTGGTGTCGACGTGGAGAATGGGAAAGGGCGGCTTGCCGGGCCAGAACGCCTTGCGCGCCAGGTGCAGAAGGACCGACGAGTCCTTCCCCACCGAGTAGGTCATGACCGGCCGCCGCGCGCGCGCCACGCCTTCGCGCAGGATCTCGATAGCCTCGGCCTCCAGCTCGGAAAGCCACGGCGTCATGCACGGTCGTGAGGCCATCGCGTCCCTCTCACCCTTCCAGGCAGTGCGTCAGTTCGACTGACGCACTACCCCCTTCCCGCATGCGTTGCACCCTGCGGTTTCATGCATGATAGTGGAAGAACCGCCATTTTATCTATTGTCCTGGATGAAACCACGACCTGCGGGCGAGATGGCGGCACGCGGGACGATACCCGCAGATTTCCGCGGCGGAGGCCGGGACGATGGCGCAGCGCGAAGAATTCAACCCCATGTCGATGGCTCCCCTGCGTGTGTGGCTGCGACTCGTCGCTCAGGCCGGGGGAGTACGGCGGCCGTATCGGCGGCGGTTGAAGCAAGCCCTCATCACCAGCGCGATCACGGCGATCCCGCGCTGGCTCGAGTGGGCCATCTACGGCCTGCCGATCGCGCGCACGCGGATCACCAAGCCTCCGGTGATCATCCTCGGGTTCCCTCGCTCCGGGACCACCTTGCTGCACAACCTGCTGGCGCAGGACCCCGACCTGGGCTACTGCTCCAATTACCAGGCGGCCATTCCGTTCTGCCTTCTCGGCGGCGAGCGGCTCAAGCGGCGCCTGGCTTCGCGGGTGCCGGAGAGTCGAGGGATCGACAACGTGGCGGCCGACCTGGACCTGCCGCAGGAAGAGGTGTTCGCGCTCGCCATGCACTCCCACCGCTCCTCCGCACACGGGTTCACCTTTCCCGCCCTCATGCCCGAGCTGCACCGGAAGTACGTGCTGATGGACGCGCCGGACGCCGAGGTGAAGGCATGGCGCAAGGGCTACCTGCACGTGATCAAGAAGGCCACCTACATCCACGGCGGCAAGCGGGTGGTGCAGAAGGCGACGCCCAATCTCGGGCGCATCCCGGTGATCATGGACATGTTCCCGGGCGCCCTCTACATCCACATCATTCGCAACCCGTACGAGCTCTATCCTTCGTACATCCACCTGATCTCCACCCTCACCAGGAACTACGGCATGCAGGACATCGCCCCGCAGGAGCTGGAAGACGGAGCGGTGCGCATGTACCAGCGAATCATGCGCAAGTATCTTGCCGAACGCCATCTGATCCCCGAGGATCGCTTCATCGAGATCCGGTTCGAGGACCTGAGGGCAGACCCGCTCGGGGTCCTGGAGCGCGTGTACCGTCATTTCGGGTTTGACTGGGAGAGCGCCCGTTCACCGGTTCAGGCGTACGCAGGGACGCTGGGCTCGTACCGGCAGAATCGCTACGCCGGCGCCGAACACGTCCGGCGTCAGGTCGAGGAGCACTGGGGGTTCGCGGTGGAGGAGTGGCAGTACCGGCCTTGAGGGCGCTCAGCTTCGCGGAAGATCTCAGCCTGTTGCTGCTCGACGAGTCGTCGGGCCTGCTCTACCCGCTTCCCGGACGGACGTTGGACTTCGGATTGGCGACCGCCTCGCTGCTCGAGCTCACGGAGGGCGACCGCATCGACACCGACCTGGATTCCCTCTACCTGGTGAATGCTTCGCCGCTGGGAGACCCGACGGCGGATGCGGCGCTGGAACAGATCGCCGCCAGCGAAGAGACACGGTCGCCGGAGTACTGGGTCCGGCGTATCGGCGTGCAGCTCGGCGCACAGATCGGGGATGCGGCCCTGGGCCGGCTCGTGGAGCGCGGCATCCTGGAGCCGGCGCCCGGCAACCACTACTTCCTCACCGCTCCGGTGGCGCACGCGCGGCGATATCCGGCCGCGGACGGTGAGAGTACGGACGAGGTTCGCGTCCGGCTGATGAAGGTGCTGTTCAGCAACGAGATCCCGGAGCCGAGGGACGCCGACCTGATCGGTCTCGCCGAGGCATGCGGTGTGTTCACCCGCATCCTGAGCCGCGCGGAGCGGGAGCGGGTGGGCGACCGGATCGAGCTGGTGAAGTCGCTCAACCTGCTGTGCCGCACGGCCGCCCAGGTGATAGGCCAGGATCTGCGGGAGCGCCCGCCCGCCGCACGTACCGGCAGATTCCGGCTGCCCGCGGGTTGCCGCTCATCGGCGTGGGCCTCGCCATGAACGGCGACCTGCAGGAGTTCGTATCGGGATTGTACCGCGACTACGGACCGATCTGCAGAATTTCCGTGCCGGGCCGCACGATGATCGTCATGGGAGGCAGGGAGGCGAACGCGTTCGTGCAGAAACACGCGCGCACCCACCTGCGCAGCAACCGGTCGTTCACGGATTTCTGCCACGCGATGGAGACCGACCGGGCCATGATCTCCATGGACGGCCACGACCACATGCAGCTTCGGCGCACCGCGCAGGCGGGCTACTCCCGGTCGGTCATCGAAGGCAGCATGGGCACCGCCGTCGAGATCGTGCGGCGCGCAGTCGCGTCGTGGCCCGTGGGCCGTCCTTTGCCGGCTTTCCGCTCGATGCAACAGATCGTGGCCGAGCACCTGGGCGTTCTGGCGACCGGCCACTCGCCGACCGGATACGTCGAAGACCTGAAGTACTGGTTCGATTCGCTGATTTTCGCCGTGCGGCGCGACCGCCCGAAGTTCCTGCGCGAGCGCCGGCTGCGAAAGGTACGGCCCAGGATCAAGGAGCTCTACGGTCAGGTGATGGAGCTGCACGCCCCGGAGCTCCGCGAGGGATGCCCCGGCGACCTGATCGACGCGTTCCTGGAGCTCCACCATCGCGAACCGCAGTTCCTGCCGGAGACCGACCTCATGTCCGCGGTGATCGGCCCCTACATCGCGGCGCTGGACACCGTGGCCGGCACGCTCGGCTTCGCCCTGCTCCGCCTGCTCCAGGACCCGGAATACGAGCAGTCGCTCCGGGACGAGGCGGATGCGGCGTTCGCCGGCGGCACGCCCGATGGAAGGCAGATTCGAGGGCTGGAGAAGACCCACGCGTTCGTGAAGGAGGTGATGCGCTGCCACACGATCACGCCCGTGCTCATGCGAACGGCGTGCAACTCGTTCGAGTTCGAGGGGTGCTTCGTGCCCGCCGGCGCCACGCTGCTCCTCGCAACCGGAGTCGTGCATGGCGATCCCGGCTACTACCCGAGTCCCGAGCGCTTCGATCCCGACCGGCACCTGCCTCCGCGGCTCGAATCGAACCGGCAGGGTGCGTTCGTGCCCTTCGGCATCGGACCGCATACGTGCATCGGCGGCCCGTTCGCGGAGGTCCAGTTGGCGGCGACCCTGGCCACGATGCTGCATTACGCCGAGTTCGACCGGGCTCCCTCGGGCGACCGCCGCATCAAGGTGACCGCCTACCCGACCATCCGGCCCCACAAGAGATGCCGCTTTCAGGTGGTGCGACTCAGACACGACGGGGGCGCCGCGCCGTGAAGGGCAGGATCGTCGACGATCCGGCGTCGATCACGCCCAAGTGGATGCAGGAAACATTGTCGCAGGTCGGCGCCGGTGCGGTGGCGGTCCGGCGAGTGCACGTCCAGGACCTTGGAGCCGGCGTGGGGCAACTCAGCAGGATCCTGCGCGTACACATCGAAGGCAGTCCTTCGTGTCCGCCGAGCGTCGTCGTCAAGCTGCCGAGCGCCGACCAGCGAATCTTTCACATGTGCCGGCGCACGGCACTGTACCGGCGCGAGGACCGCTTCTATCAGCGCGTGGCCTCCACCGTGCCGGTATCGGTACCGTCGATCCTCTACCGGGAGTTCGACGACCGCACGCACCGGTTCGTGCTGGTCATGGAGGATCTGGCGAACCGGTGCGGCGGACCGGCAGCGGGTCGCGACCAACTCTCCGGTGCGAGTGAAGCCGAGGCGATCACCGCGGTGCGGGCGGCGGCGCGCATCCACGCGGCGCACTGGCGCACTCCGCACGGGGGTCCCCGGGCGCCGAGCGCACCCGAGTTGGCAGGCTACCAGGACATCTTCCGCCCCGCCGTGCGGCTCGCCCTGCAGTACGTCTATGTCAGGAACGTGCCGAGGGTGAGACGGGAGTATCCCGGCGCGCTGTCCGAGGAGGAACTGGAGCTGGTCGAAGCGTTCGGTCCGTCGGTGGCGGCGCTGCTCGGCAGCCTGAGCCAAGGGCCGCGCACCTTCATACATGGCGACTACCGGCTCGACAACATGTTTTTCCTGCCGGAGGCCGCCGGCCGCTTCGCGGTGGTGGATTGGCAGGCCAGCGCCCTCGGCAGCGGACTGTACGACGTGGCGTATTTCATTTGCACCAGCCTGACCGAGACGGTCCGGCGGCGCGTCGAGAGCGGGCTGGTGGAGGCGTACCATGCGGCGCTCGTAGAGGCCGGTGTACGCGACTTCGCTCTCGGCGCGTGCCGGCAGCTCTATCGGGCGTGCGTCCTCGCCTGTCTGGTCAGGATGGTGATCGTGGCGGGTTCCTCGGGGATCGAGAATGATCGCGCCCGCGAGCTGGCGGTGCGGTGCCTGCGGCGAACGGTGGCGGCGATCCATGGCCAGGACGCCTGGACCGGCGTCGTCGGCTGCCAGGGCAGCGGGATTGGCCGGGTGATCACCTGGCTGGCCGGAAGGGCCGCGAGGGGTGGGTCCTCCCGATGACCGGCCCGGGCCCGAGCCTGAAGCTCGCGTGGCGGAGCGCGATGGCGGCGCTGTTCCTGGTCGCACTCGGCAACACCGTGGTCGTCACCGTGCTTCCGGCGATCATCGCGGACCTGGGCGGTTTCGACCGGTATGCATGGGCGTCCACCTCCTACTTGATCGCCGCCACCACCGCCATGCCGATCGCGGGCAGGCTGGCCGATCTCTACGGGCGCAGGGCGTTCTTTCTGATCGGTGTCGTCATCTTCATGGGGGCGTCCGTACCGGTGGCGCTGAGCGGCACGCTGGAGCAGCTCGTCCTGTTCCGCGCACTGCAGGGGCTCGGTGGCGGTGTCATCATGGTCAACAGCACCGCCGCCATTGCGGACCTGGCTCCCGCCAAGGACCGCGGGAAGTACCACGGTTTCATGGGGATGGTCTTCAGCCTGGCGACCGTGGTGGGGCCGGTGGTGGGCGGGATCGTCGTCGATCGTTTCCACTGGTGGGGGTGGGCGTTCCTGATCAACGTGCCGCTGGGCATACCGGTGTTGATCCTGATCGCGCGCTTCTTCCCGCGTCCCCCCGCTTTGGCAGCGTCCCGGCCGGACGCCGCTCCGGGCGACCTCGCGCCCGCAAGCGCGCGCGGGATCGACCATGCAGGCATCGCCACCCTCGTGCCGGCGACCGTCGCCACCCTGGTCGCGCTGTCGGTGGCGGGGGTGCAGTTCCCATGGCGTTCGTGGCAGGTCGTCTCCCTGCTCGCCTGCGGGCTGGGGATGGCGGCCGTGTTCCTCGTGGTCGAGTTGCGTTCGCCGTGCCCGATCGTGCCGCTGGCGATCTACCGCTACCGCGGTGTGCCGGCCGCGGTGGCGGCCACCTTCCTGGGAAGCTTCGGCCTGTACGGCATCATTCTGTTTCTCCCGCTCTTCTTCCAGGCGGTGCAGAGTGCCTCCGCCGGACGCAGCGGCGCGTTTCTGGTGCCGATCATCGTCGGCGTCACGATAGGCGCCGTGGCGGCGGGACAGTTGGTCTCCAGAACCGCCGGGCACCATCGGCTCCTTGCCGTGGCGTGCGCCGTATTCCTTACAGGAGGCATCTTCATGCTCTCGACGCTGTCCGCCGAGACCAACCCCGTGCTGGCCGTTACCTACGTCCTGCTCATGGGGGCCGGCGTCGGCGGACTGTTCGCGCTGGCCGGGGTGGTCGTGCAGAACGCCGTCCCGCATGAGGATGCGGGTGCGGCCACCGCGGCCGTGCAGTTCCAGAGGTCGGTAGGCGGTACGGTGGGCGTCGCGCTGTTGGGCGCGATGATGGCGCGGCGCACTTCCGACCGGCTCGCCGAGGTGGTGCCCGCACGGGTGCGCGAGCTACTTCCGGAGGGATGGCTGGACTTGGCGAACGCCACCCGGCTGCTCGTGGACCCATCCGCTTCCGCCACCCTCTCCGAGCGGCTTTCGGCCTCGGGCTCCAGCGGCGCCGAGCTCGCGCAGGAGGTCGCCGGCTACGCCGGCACGGCGCTGGGCGGAGCGCTCAGCGACACGTTCCTCCTGGGCGCAGCGGTCGCAAGCGTCTCGGTGGTGGTCGCGTTCTTCATGCACACGTCGGGGGAGGATGCCGTCGCCGCGAAGTGAGATTCCTGGTCGTACGACCTATCCGTCCTCCGGCGCCTCGGCCGGCAGGGTGAGGATGAGGTTGTCGTGCCGATCCACGGTCAGTTGCACCCCGTCCGGAACGAAGGTGGTGGAATCGAGCTCCTCGATCACGGCCGGACCGCTCAGCTCGATGCCCGCCCGCAACCGGTCGCGGCGGTAGCCGGCTCCTGCGGGACCGCGGGTTGCGCCTGACGCGCTGGCGGCGCCTGACGCGCTGGCGGCGGCTGCGGCGGGCGGCGCCAGGGGGGGCGGTGGTTCCGCCGCGGTCTCGGCGAGCGACACCTTGAGATGCACCAGCTCCACGGGGTGCTCGGGGAACTGGTAGCCGAAGAACTCCTCGTGGCGGCGGTGGAAACGCTCGACCGCCGCGGGCAGCCCGTCCGCGAACCGGTACTCCACGTCCTGCTCGTAGTTCTGCTGCGCGTAGCGCATGCTCAGGCCGAGGCGCTCGCGCGGTGCGCCGCGCAGCCCCTCAGCGTCGATCTCGCTTCGCGCGGCGTCCAGCATGACGCGAAAACGCGCGGCCAGCTCCGCATCGTCCACCGCCGAGTGGCGCACACCCAGGGTTTGCACCCGCTCCACCCGCAGCCGCGCCAGCGCGGCTCCGAACGCCGAGCACAAACCGGGATGCGGCGGCACCACGACCCGGCGCATCCCCAGCTTGGCGGCAATGGCCGCGGCGTGCAGCGGCCCGGCGCCGCCGAAGGCGACGAGCACGAAGTCGCGTGGATCGATCCCGCGTTCGATGGTCAACAGGCGGATCGCGTTGGTCATGTTCTCGTCGGCAAGGTCGACGATGGCGCGCGCCGCCGCTTCCCGCTGCAGTCCCAGCGACCGCGCCAGCGGGTCGATCACCGCAGCCGCGCGCTCGGGGTGCAGCCGCAGCTCTCCGCCAAGGAAGAACTCGGGGTTGAGCCGGCCGAGCACGAGGTTGGCGTCGGTCACGGTGGCGGCGTCGCCACCGGCGCCGTAGCAGCCGGGACCTGGCCGGGCGCCTGCGCTTTCCGGTCCTACGCTGAGCATGCCGCCCTTGTCGATGCGGGCGATGGACCCGCCGCCGGCGCCGAGCGTGCGCACCTCAATCACGGGAATCGCCACCGGCAGGCCCCACTCGATCTCGTACTCGGTGGTGAACTGCGGCTCGCCGTCCAGCAGCAGGCCCACGTCGCAGCTCGTGCCCCCCATGTCGAGGGTGATCGCCTGCCCGAAGCCCGCCTCGCGCGCGAATTGGGCGCCGCCGATCACGCCTCCGGCGAGCCCTGAGAGCAGCAGGTCGACCGGCCGTTCGGGCGCCTGGGTGAGCCCGGTGGTGCCGCCGTCGGACTTGAGCAGCGAACAGGGGCCGCTCACGTGGCGTTCGCGCAGCGCCGCGCCGACGCTTCGGCAGTAGCCGCTCAGCAACGGCTTCAGGTAGGCGTCGGCGAGGGTGGTGCTGGAGCGCTCGTACTCGCGCCACAGCGGCGCGACCCGGTGCGAGAGGGAGACCGGGATGGAGGGAAAGCGCCGCTCCAGGAACGCGCCGAGCGCAAGCTCATGGGCCGGGTTGAGATAGGAGAACAGCAGGCAGACCGCGATCGCGTCGGCGCCGCGCTCGGCGATCTGCGCCGCGAGCTGCTTCATGGCCGTGGCCTCCAGCGGCACCACCACCTCGCCCTGGGCGTCGATCCGCTCGGCCACGGGCAGGCAGCTTCGGCGCCGGACCAGCGGCCGCGGCTTCCGCCAGTGCAGGTCGTACTCGCTCTTGCGGTTGATGCGCTGAATGAACGGGATGTCCTCGAACCCCGCTGTGGTCACGTACAGCACCTCGGCCCCGCGGCGCTGCAGCACCGTGTTGGTGGCCACCGTGGTGCCGTGCACGATGCGCTCGATGGCGGCACCCGGAACCGAGGCCTTGTCCAGCACCTGGAGCAGTGCGCCCAGCGGAGCGTCGGGTGTGGACGGGGCCTTGGCGATGCGCACGGATCCGTCCGCGCCGAGCGCCACCAGATCCGTGAATGTGCCGCCGGTGTCGATGCCCAGCGCCAGCGAGCCCGCGGGCGATTGCTTCACCCCGTTCGCACCTGATTCGTCGCTCACGTCACTCGCAGTTCATACGCGTCGAAGCGGGAGCTTGCAACACGCGGCGACGCGAGTCTGAGGTATGGTATGAGCGAGGTGGGCATTGGCACTCGAATTCCAAGCCTGTTCGCATGTATTGATAAATGATTATCATAATAGATGAATAGGCTGGTTATATATGAGAAACGATTATCATGTAGAGCGGGCCGTTCAGGAGGATAAGGAGCGGTTCTGGAGGCTCCTTTCCACCATGAGGCGAACCTTGACCCCGTCGCCGGAAGGCTGACGATGCCGGAGCTGCCGGATCTCCTGCTCTACCGCGATCATGTGCTGCGTCGCGTGGCGGGCGAGCGACTGCAGCGGGTGACGGTCGCCAGCCCCAGCCTCCTCAAGACCTACGACCCTCCGCTGGCCGCTGCCTGCGGCGCGCGCGTCGAGTCGATCGAGCTGATCGGCAAGCGAATCGTGTTCGGCCTGGAGGGGGATCTGCACCTGGTCCTCCACCTGATGATCGCCGGGCGCCTGCGCTGGAAGGAGGGAGCATCCGCCGCGCCGATCCCGCGGCGCGTGGGGCTTGCGGCGTTCCGCTTCGACGCGGGCACCCTGATCCTCACCGAGCAGGGGTCCAAACGACGCGCGGCGCTTCATCTGCTGCGCGGAGCGCCCGCGCTGCGGGTGCTGGACCGGGGCGGCATCGACGTGCTGGCCGCCGACGAGCCCGCGTTTCGCCAGGCGCTCCTGGCGGAGAACCACACCGTCAAACGGGCGCTCACCGATCCGCGACTCTGTTCCGGGATCGGCAACGCCTACTCCGACGAGATCCTGCACGCCGCGGGGCTGTCGCCGCTGAAGTGGACCAGCCGGCTCACGGACGAGGAGCTCGGACGGCTGCATGCCGCGACGCGTCAGGTGCTGACCCTCTGGATCGAGCGGCTGCGCGAGCAGGCCGGCGACCGCTTCCCGGAGCGGGTCACGGCGTTCCGGCCGGAGATGGCCGTGCACGGCAAGTACGGCCAGCCGTGTCCACGCTGCGCCACGCCCGTGCAGCGCATCGTCTACGCCGACAACGAGTGCAACTACTGCCCGGAGTGCCAGACCGGCGGCAAGCTGCTGGCGGACCGCGCGCTCTCGCGGCTGCTCAAGGGCGACTGGCCTCGCAGCCTGCAGGAGCTGGACGAACGGCGCACGCCACGCCAGTAGCCACGGGCCGCCGTGAGGCGCACATTCATTGCATGAAAAGACCCATCCTGATCGTCATCATCGCCGTGGCGGGCGCCGCCGTGCTGGCGGCCGGCTGGTACCTGGGCTCGCCCCTGTTCATCAATCGCACCGTCTCCGAGGCGTTCCCGGTGGAGTTGCCGAGCGCCGACGATATGGACGACATGCCGGCCACGGAGATCGAGGCAAAACGACGCGAGGCGCTGGCCAACCTGCCGCAGGGCGAAGCGTGGGAGGATCTGTCCGGCCGCGCGCAGCAGGAGATCCAGGACCGGGTCATGGATTTCGCCGGCGCCATGCCCGATTCCGACATGGATGACGCGATGCCGGGCGGCGCATCCCCGGAGCGCCTGGCGCAGGGTACCTTCATGGACGCCGACCGCTTCCACAAGGGCTCGGGCAAGGCTCTCGTTTACCGTCTGGCGGACGGCGGCCTGCTGCTGCGGTTCGAGGAGTTCCGGGTCACCAACGGGCCGGACCTGCACGTGCTGCTGGCCGAGAACGCGGAGCCGAAACGGCGCGACGAGTTGGGCGACTACATCGATCTGGGCTCGCTCAAGGGCAACGTCGGCAGTCAGAACTACACGCTCGACGCCGGCACCGACGTCAGCAAGTACGGCAGCGTGGTCATCTACTGCATGCCGTTCCACGTCGTGTTCGCCACTGCCGCGCTTTCGACGGAGTAGCGCCCCAGGAAGCCGGAGCCGCGGCTCCGCCTTCCTGGCCCATCCCCTCCTCTGGCTCCGCGGGGGGTTGGGGGGGCCCCCGCCCCCCCCCGCGCCCACCACCCCGGGGGGGGGGGGGGGAGAAAAAAGGGGGCGCGCGCCCACCACAACCCCCCCCCCCCCCCGGCCGCCCGGCCCCCCCCGGGCGCCCCCCCCCCCCCCGGGGCGCGGGGGGGGGGGGCCCCGCCCCGCCGCCCCCCCCCCCCCCCCCCCCGCGTCGCGGGAGACATAGCTGATCTGCCGTCCTGCGCACTCACTCACCGCGCCCGCTCCTCGAACAGGACGGCCGCCTCGACCTCGCCCGCGTCAAGATCCAGGCGTGCGCACGCAGCCGCCACGCTGCGCCCATCGTCCACGAACGCGGCATGCACCTCGGCGGTCGGCACCGCGCGGCCGTCGAGCGACGGCCGTCCGCCGACCAGGCACGGGTCGATGACGACCAGGCCGTCCGTGCCGCACGGGTACCAGCGCTCGGCCGCACCCGACCCCGCATCGAATTCGATGCCGGCTCCGATGTCGACGATGTCGGCGGCGGCCGTCCACTGGCCGTCGGAGAGGAGCCGCAGCATGGCATCGCCGTAGGTGCGCGTGCGCAGGAAGACGCCGTGGCCGTCGGTGAAGAAATCGCGCGACGCGTAGTGGTCGACACCGAGCAGATGCCCGGCTTCGTCGAGCGCCGCGCGGAGCTGGCGCAACCGCAGTCCGCGCGCAAGGAACGGCGCGATGAACAGCACGTCGATCAGGTCCAGGAACGACGCATGGGTGGACCTCTGCCCGGATTTGCTCGTGCGCAGCCAGCGCCGGACATGCGACGGCTTCAGCCCCGTCCAGCGCCCGACCTCCGCGGCCTCGTAGACCGCGGCCTTCCAGGGATCCGCCGCTTGGTCAGCCACGCCGCTACGGGGCATCATAGCCGGGGTCGCCGTCTGCCTTGAAGCATGGCCGACGATTGGCCGAGGTCGAGGTTTTGAAGCCATTGCTTTCCGCCGTGTCACGTCCGTCGTCGGTGATCGCCGCCGCGGCCCTGCTCTGGGGGTGCGCCGGGTTCTCGGACCTCCAGGAGACCCGAACGTTCCTCGAAAGTTACGCCGTCGGCGAGTATGACGCCGCAAGCGCCGTGGTCGGCGGTGCTACCGGGCTGGACTACCCGGAGGGGCAACTCCTGAGCTCGCTGCACACCGCCATGGCGCTGCGCGCCGCGGGCAGGTTCGAAGCATCGCAGGTCGCGTTCGACCGGGCCGAGTCACAGCTCCTGTGGAAGTCCGACTCCATCGCCAGCGCCGAGGACCTGCTGGCGGCCGGCCTGACCCTGGTGGGCAACGACCTCATGGTGTCCTACCGGGGGACGATCTACGAGGGTGTGCTGGTGAATACCTACAAGGCCACCAACGCGCTGATGATCGGCGACGCGGCGCGCGCCCGCGTGGAGCTCAACCGCGCTCACCAGCGGCAGGCGAACGCGGTCGATCAGCTTGGAGCCAAGGTTCGGGCGCTGCGCGCCGGGCAAGAGGAAGACGAGGACGAGCACCGCGAGAACATCGACCGGTCGCTGGATGCGGCGATGGAAACCGACGGAGCGGTCGCCCGTCGTCTGAAGGCGGTCGAGTCGCTCGGCGAGTACCGGGATCTGCGCAATCCATTCACCGACTGGCTGCACGGCGTGTTCCGGCTCGCGACCGGCGAGGCCAACCGTGCATCCGACCTGCTCCGCAACGCCGCCGCCCTGGACGGCGCCCGCAACCGCCACGTCGTCGCCGACCTGACTGTCGCGGAGCGAGCCGCAAGCGGCGCGGCCGCGGCCGGTGACCGCGTGTGGGTCGTACACGAGGACGGCACCGGACCCTACCTCGACCAGTTCCGGTTCGACCTGCCGGTGTTCCTCTCCGAGGAGCGTTTCATCATCGTCTCCATGGCGCTGCCCGAGCTGCGCCCGGTCAGGACGGCGGCGGGTCCGTTGCGGATCAGCGCCGGCGGAGAGGAACACCGAACGGAGACACTCCTGAACGTCGACCGCTACGCCGCGACGGAGTTCCGCGCCGGGTACGACGGCGTCGTCGCCAAGGCGGTAGCCGGCACCGTGGTCCGCACCATCCTGCAGGTTGCGATCCAGGAGGAGACCAGGGACGCCGGCACGCTGGGATCGATCGTCGGGTTCGTCACGCCGATCGCCTCCGCAGTCGCCACCCAGGCCGACATCCGAAGCTGGCGCGCGCTGCCGCAGTCGATCGGAATCGCCAGCCTGCCGCGGCCTTCCGACGGCAAGATCCGGGTGTCCGCCGGCAGCCACACGGTGGACGTGACGCTGCCGAGCGGACGGTTCGTGCTGGTCCAGGTCAAGACAATCGTCCGTGGCGCGCCCCCAACCGTGCATGCGGCTGCGTTCGGAGGCTGAATTCGGCCGACAATGGGACTATATTGGAGGGGGACTATATTGGAGGCATGCAGATGAAATCGCTCGTCCAGTTCGCCGTGGGCGCCTGCGCGGCGCTCGCCCTGCTGATCGGTTGCGCTTCGCAGGACCCGGTGTACCTCGATCTGCGTCAGGCCAACGAGCCGCAGCCCAATCCGCCGCAGGTCGGCGAGCGGACCACGCTCGGCCTTGACTACCGCGACTTCGAGTTCGCTGCCGAGCAGGCGGTAGCCTCGTTCCTGGACAGTCCCCTGTCCGTCAAGCCGGGCAGCGACGCGCCGTGGGTGATGGCGGTCAGCCGCATGGTCAACGACACGGCGCTCGACATCGATACCGATCAGCTCGTCAAGAAGATCAGGATCGACCTGCTGGAGAGCGGCCGGGTCATCGCCACCACCGCCGTGGGGGTGGACGATCCCGAGGATCCGTTGATCGCCAAGGTCCGCGAGCTGCAGAAAGACAAGCTGTTCAACCAGGACACCGTCGCCAAGGACGGCACCGTGGTGGCTCCCGACCTGAGCCTGTCGGGCAAGATCATCCAGCGCACCAACCGCGTCGGCGACGCCCAGCAGGTCGACTACTACTTCCAGCTCACCGCCACCAACATCGAGACCGGTCTGGCGTACTGGGAGTTCGAGCAGGTGATCGTCAAGCTGGGCAGCAACCAGAGATTCTCCTGGCAGTAGGCGCCGGATGCCGAAACGCACGGTCGCCGCTTGCGCGCTCGGGCTGATCCTGGCCTGCGCCGCGAGCGCGCAGGCCGCGCCGGCGCCGCGCGAAACGGACTGGCAGCGGCTGTTCGCCTCCGAAGATGTCGCGGTCGCGATCCTGATCAGCCCGGACCGTCTCGATCCCGCGAAAGGCACCGCACGGCTGCAGGTTCGGCTGCTCGACGTGGCGACGGGGGAGGTCACCTGGGCCGGTTCGTTCGCAATGGAGCGGCTGCCACCGGACCGGCCCGCGCGGCGGACGGCGGAGTCCCCGCTCGATGAGCTTGCCCGGCGGATCGTCGATGCCATGTCCGGGCACCTCCAGCCGATCGTCGTTCATGGCGACGCCGACGGCGACGGCATACCCGACTACCTGAACCGCCGCGCGAATCCCGCCGACCACAACCGCGACGGCCTGCCCGACTATCTGAACCGGTACTTCCTGCGGCGCCGGCCCCTGTAATCGCGCCTCCGCCGGTCAGCGCTTCAGGTCGCCGCGCTGCGCGGACGTTTCGACGAGCTCACGCGCCAGCTCCCACAGCCGCGGCGCGCCGTCGCCGATGGGGTGGTTCTTGTCGTACACCTGATCGACCGTGATGCCGTGCCGCCGCCAGGCGAATCCGTGGGTGCGGTGGTTGTGCAGCAGCGGCTGCAGGCGGTCGATCGCGTAGGCGAAGCGGGCTTCGGGCGTCCGCCGTTCCTCGAACTCGTCCCAGGCGGCGCGTAGCACCCCGGCCTGGTCGTCCGGCAGCAGCGCGAACAACCGGTCGGCCGCCTGCCGTTCGCGCTCCTCCTTGGTCTCCCGTCCCGTGTCGTCGTAGATGTACTACGTGTCGCCCGCGTCGATCTCGACGATGTCGTGCACGAGCACCATTCGCAGGACACGGGTCAAATCGAGGTCGTCTTCGGCGTATTCGGCCAACACCAGCGCGTACAGGGCCAGGTGCCAGGAGTGTTCGGCCGAGTTCTCCCTCCGGCTGGCGTCAAGCAGCGCCGTCTGCCGCAGCACGCCCTTCAATTCGTCGATCGCGCACAGGAACTCGATCTGTTCGTGCAGACGCCGGGCGGCGGCATCGTGCGGCGAGGCCGGCGTCACCGATCGACCGTCACGGCGACAGCCAGATGATCGGAGGCGGTGCTCATCGGCAGCGAGAAGTCCGAGACCGTGAGGTCCGGGCTCGTCCAGACGTAGTCGATGCGTTTCTCCAGCTCGTCGGTCGGCCAGGTGAAGCCGTCGCCGGGCGGCCCGGCGGCGACGAATGCATCGACGAAGCCGGCGTCGGCGATCAGCACGATCTCGGGGTGATCGGGATGGGCGTTGAGGTCCCCAAGCAGCACCGTGTTGTGCGCCTCGATCGCATCGAGAATCGCACGCGTCTGCGGCATCCGATGCACGGAATCCTCCTCCTCGTGATGGAAGTGGGTGGCGAGCACGGCCAGCACCTCGCCGCCGCCCACGTCGATCTCGATCGTCATGAAGCCGCGGTCCATGACGATGTCGTCGTTGTTGGGCATGAGGTGGTTGCTGGCCCGCCGGATCGGCAGGCGGCTCAGCACGGCGTTCCCCACACCGGGTCGGCCGCGGGCCCGAACGCGTAGGCCATGCCGAGGCGCCGCGACAGCCACACCAGCGTGTCGACCGAGCCGTTGATCAGCCAGCCTCGGGAGATCTCCTGCAGGGCGACGACGTCGGGGTCCTCGTCCTCGATGACCTGCGCGATCGCCTCCATGCCGTGGCGGCCGTACGCGTCGAAACCCTGGTGGATGTTGTAGGTCATCACCCGCACCGGAAAGCCGGTGCCCGAGCCGGCTCGGACCTCGTTCCAGGTCGCGAGCTGCACGGCGGGCACTGCCAGCAGCAGCAGGGCAGCGAGGGCAACGGAGCGGGGCACTCCCGCCGGCACCGGCGACCGGTTCATGCCGGCGCGCAGCGCCGCAAGCGCTACCAGCAGCGCGGCGAGCGGGCGGACCATCCCCTGCGGAACGGGAATCGCGATGTCGTACTGGGCGTAGTGGACGAACAGGAGCACCAACAGCGCCAGCATGCCAACGGTGGTCCATGCCGGCACGGCCCCTTCGCTCCGCCTGCCGGCCGAGGCGGCTGCGGGCCGCGCCGCCGAGACCATCAGCACCGCGCTCACGACATGACCCACCAATACCGCGATCGCCGCCAGGGGTCCCGTCCATGCCACGGCCACCGATGCGATCAATACGCCGCCCAGCAGCGCCAGCAGACTGCCGTGAGGCGCCACCCTGCGCCGGGCCAGCCACAGCGCCACCACCACCGCCGCCAGATTCGAGGCCAGGATCCAAGCGAGCACCAGCGGCTGCGGCCAGCCGGTGGTCACCGTCAGCCACGCGACGTTCTGGAGCGTCAGGAACTGCAGCACCAGCGCCGGCCCGAAAACCAGGCAGCGGGCGCCCCAGGAGACTCGTGCTGCCGCGTGTCGTGCGGCCGCGAGCGCACGCGCCGGCGCCGCGAGCCCCAGCAGGATCCACTGCGCCGCTACCAGGCCCGCGGTGACCACGTGCGCCTCCCAGCCGCCCGCCCATGAGAGGTCGATCGTTCCGAACGCGCCCTTGACCGCCGTGTCGATCGACAGCGCCAGCAGGAGCGCAACCCCGACATGTGGTCCACTCTCGGCGGGGCCTGCGGCGAGGAGCGATCGCAGCATGAGCGGGAGCGCCCACAGGAAGACCACCGTGCCGGCGATCGACAGCGCCAGGTCCGCCGGCAGTGACGGCGAGAGTTGCTCGGCGACTCGCAGGAGACCGAGCCCTGCAAAGATCACGGGCGCGCCGGAACGGCCGAGCATACGATGCACGACCGGCGCCAGGAACTCGAGTCCGAACACGGCCAGGCCCATGACGCCCACCACCATCGAGCTCAGTTCGTTGATCTGCACCAGGTTGACGGACAGCGCCACCACCAGCAGGCGCAGGAACTGCAGCCCGAATACGCACGTCAGCGCGCCGAGCAGCGTCGCGGCAAGCGACGACTGCCCGTCTCCGGATGCCGTTCGTCGCCGGCGGTCCCGGGCGCTCACCCGGCTACCGTAGTGCGCGGCATCCGACCCGTCCACCGCGGTATGGTTGGCACGTGGTCTCCCTGTTGCTGCGCGGCGACATCCTGCTGTTCGCCCTGATCACCATCGCCCTGATCGTGTCGCTGACGTTCCACGAGTACGCCCACGCCGCGGTCGCCAAGCTGTCCGGAGACCGCACCGCGGAGCTGGCCGGCCGGCTCACCCTCAACCCGCTGGCGCACATCGATCCGATGGGTCTGCTGATGGTGGTGCTGGTAGGCTTCGGCTACGCCAGGCCGGTGCCGGTGGACCCGCGCTACCTGCGGTCGCCGCGGGCCGACCTGTGGATCGCCGCCGCCGGCCCCGCCATGAACCTGCTGCTGGCGGCGGTGGTCTGGAACGGCTTTCTGGCGCTGCGTGGCGCCGGCGTGGCCTTCGTCTTCCTGCCGGGACCGGAGACGTTCGTGGTGCTGCTGGTGCGCATCAACCTGATCCTGATGCTGTTCAACCTGATCCCGCTGGGCCCGCTCGACGGCCACTGGATCCTCCCGCACCTGCTGCCGGAGGCGGCGGCGCGCTGGTACCGGTACTACAACGCCCGCTACGGCCAGTACGCGCTGTTCGGGCTGATCCTGCTCAGCATCGCGGGCGTTCCCGTATTCCGCATTCTGATGACGATCGGCGCCAGGCTGGTGCGGCTGATCACCTTCGTATAGCGCTGTTCCCGCCGGTGGGCTCGCAGGCGTAGTGGCAGTATATTGTCGGATGTGACCGAACTTACCGAACGCCGGATGGCTGTGCTCATCGATGGCGACAACGCGCAGCCCGGGCACATCGGCGCTGTGCTCAAGGAGAGCGTCCGCTACGGCGTGGTGACCATCAAGCGCATCTACGCCGACTTCACCAACCGTCAGATGGAGGGCTGGAAGCGCCAGCTCGCCACGCACGCCATTCAGCCGATCCAGCAGTTCCGCAACACCGTCGGCAAGAATGCCACCGACTCGGCGATGATCATCGACGCCATGGACATCCTGTTCGGGGGTGCCGTGGATGGCTTCGTGATCGTTTCCAGCGACAGCGACTACACGCGCCTGGCCCTGCGCATCCGCGAGTCCGGCCGCATGGTCATCGGCATCGGCCGCGACCACACGCCGCGCTCGTTCGTCAATGCCTGCAACGAGTTCCGATTCGTTGAGAACCTCGCCATGGCGGAGGAGCGCAGCCGCCGGCGCACCGGCAGGAAGCAGCCGGTCACGGAGACCGACGAGGCCGAACGCGGGTCGCTCGACCTCGTCACCGTGATCACGGATGCCCTGGAGATGGCGGAGGCCGACGACGACTGGGTCGACCTGGGGACGATCGCCAACAACCTCAAGAAGCTGTACCCGGACTTCGATCCCCGCACCTACGGCAACCGGCGGCTGTCCAAGCTGATCCAGAGCAATTCGGAGGCGTTTCGGATGCGGCGCGATCGCGAAAACAACAACGTCACGGTGCGTCTGGCGGCGGCCGACGCGGATTGAGCGGCGATTCCGGCCGCGGCCTGACCTACGCCGACGCCGGCGTCTCGCTGGACGCCAAGCGGGACGCATTCGCGACGCTCGACGCCGACCTGAGCACCGGCGACGCGCGCGTGCTTACCCGCAGCGGCGCGTTCGCGTCGCTGTTCGCGGCAGACTTCGCGGGCTATCGCGAGCCCGTGCTCGCGCTCAAGACGGAGGAGCCCGGCAGCAAGCAGCTCCTGGCGGCGCGAGCGGGGTGCTTCGACGGCATCGCCCGCGACCTGGTCAACCACCTGGTGAACGACATCGCCGTGATGGGGGCCGAGCCGCTGGCGGTGCTGGACATGATCGTCTGCAGCCGGCTCGAGCCGGACACCGTTCACGGCATCATCGTCGAGCTTGCGGCGGCCTGCCGGGAACAGGGCTGCAGCCTGGTGGGCGGTGAGACCAGCGAGCAGCCCGGCGTGGTGGCCGAGGGCGCCTGCGTGCTGTCGGCCAGCATGGTGGGCGTGGTCGAACGCGAGCGGATCGTCGACGGAACCGCGATCGAACCCGGCGACGCGGTGCTGGCGGTCGCCTCCAACGGGATTCACACCAACGGCTACACCCTGGTGCGGGCGCTCCTGGAGCGCGACGCGCACCTGGCCGCCCGGGACGTGGACGGCGAGCCGTTCCTGCAGGCCGCGCTGCGCCCGCACCGTTCCTATCGCAGCCTGTGCCTGGCGCTGCGCGACCTGCCCGCGCACGGCATGGCGCACGTCACCGGCGGCGGCGTGCGCGACAACCTGGCGCGGATCCTGCCGGCAGGGACCTGCGCGGATCTCGACCTGCGCGCCTTCGTGATACCGTCGATCTTCGCGGCGCTGCGCGAGAGCGGAGGGATCGATGACCGGGAGATGCTGCGCGTGTTCAACTTGGGAGTAGGCTTGGTGGCCATCGTGCCGGAGGCGCTGGAGCAGGAGGCGGTCGCGTGCGCGGCCGCGGCGGGAGACGCCGCCTACCGGATCGGGACGATCGAGCCGGCCAACGGCGAAGGCCCATCCGTGCGGTTCGGAGGCGGGCTGCGATGGCCGTGATCGACGGCACGGTGGCGGCGATCGCCACCCACCCCACCCCCGGTGCGCCGATGGTCGAGCACGAGGCGGCGGAGTTGCGGCCCGGCGTCGGCGTGGTCGGCGACGTGCCCGGCCGTTCGCCGGCGCGCGAGGTCACCGTGGTCGACCGCGACGCCTGGCAGTCGGCGTGCGCCGAGCTTGGTCAGGAGGTGCCGTGGACGGCGCGGCGCGCCAACCTGCTGGTCACGGGCCTCGACCTGCACGCCACCACCGGCTGCGAGCTGCGCATCGGCGCGGTCCGCCTGCGGGTCACCGGTGAGACGCAGCCGTGCGGGATCATGGACCGGCAACGCACAGGCCTGCGGCGTGCCCTGGAGCCGGACTGGCGCGCCGGCGCCACCTGCACGGTGGTCGCCGGCGGCACGGTCGCGGTCGGCAACGCGGTGGAGCTGGTCCGGGGCGTTTAGATCTACCTGAACGTGGGCTGTGGCCGTTCGCCACGGTCTGCGCAGAGGTCGGCGTGCAGGGCCGCCAGGGCTTCCGCCCCTGCGGCCGCTGCTGTCTGCAGCGGCACACGGCTCGGCTGAGGGTCGCGGCGCAGCTTCAGCTCGGCCTCACCGTCGGCGACCGTGCGCGCGCTCACGGTCATGCGGATCGGCACGCCGATCAGGTCGGCGTCGTTGAACTTCACGCCGGGCCGCTCGTCGCGGTCGTCCAGCAGCACCTCCAATCCCTGCTCCGCCAGTTCGCCGGAGAGGTGCGCGGCCCCCTCCTCGCCGCCGCGCAGGGCGACCACGTAGACGTCGAACGGCGCCACCGTGACCGGCCACGTCAGGCCGTGCTCGTCGTGGTGCTCCTCGGCCACGCAGGCCAGCAGCCGGCCCACGCCGATGCCGTAGGAGCCCATCACCACCGGCTTGGCGGTGCCGTCGGCGTCCAGGTAGGTGCAGCCGACCGCGTCGCTGATCCAGGTGCCCAGCCGGAAGATGTTGCCGACCTCCACGCCGCGTGACAGCGCCAGCGCGCCGTCGCAGTCCGGGCAACCGGCACCGGCGTCGGCGCTGACGATGTCGGCGACCACCTCCGCGTGGAAGTCGCGCCCGTGGTTGAGGTTGCGGACGTGGTAGTCGGGTTCGTTGGCGCCGCCGACCAGGTTGGGGGTCGCAGGGATCAGGTCGTCGGCCACGATGAGCGCCCCGCGCACGTCCGCGGGGGAGGCGTAGCCGGCCACGGTGCCGGCCGCGTGGATCTCCTCCTCCGTCGCCGGGCGCAGAGCGGTGGCGCCGGTGGCCTGCGCCAGCTTGAACTCGTTGACCTCCATGTCGCCGCGCACCAGTGCGAAGACCAGCCGTTCGGTCCCGCCCTCGCCCAGGCCCGCACCCATCAGCAGCACCGCCTTGGCGGTCCGTTCCGCGGGGATCCCCAGGAATTCGCTCAGCTCCTCGATCGTGGTCGCTCCCGGGGTGTGCACCCGTTCCGGCTCCCCGGGCGGCTCCGGGGTCGGCTCCGGCTTGCGGCAGCGGGCGATTTGGCGGTTGGCGCGGTATCCGCAAGCATCGCACGACAGGATCGAGTCCTCGCCGATCGGGGTCAGGTACATGAACTCGTGCGCGCCCGAGCCGCCCATCATGCCGACGTCGGCGCCGACGTTCACGACCGGCAACCCGCAGCGGCGGAAGATCCGATGGTAGGCGGCGAAGTGCGCGCGATACTGGCGGTCCAGGCCGGCCTCGTCGCGGTCCAGGCTGTAGGAGTCCTTCATGGTGAACTCGCGCACCCTGATCAGCCCGCCGCGCGGCCGCGGGTCGTCCCGGAACTTGGTCTGGACGTGGTACAGGAGTTGCGGGAGCTGCTTGTAGGATCGCACCTCGTCCCGCACCAGCGCCGCGATCACCTCTTCGTGGGTCATCGCCAGGACCAGGTCGCGCCCCTCCCGGTCCTGCAGGCGCGCCATCTCGGCGCCGATCTTCTGCCAGCGCCCGGTTGCCTGCCACACGGAGGCAGGGTTGACCACCGGCATGGTGATCTCCTGGCCGCCGATGCCGTCCATCTCCTCGCGCAGGATGGTCTCGATGCGGCGCAGCGAGCGCTGAGCGAGCGGCAGGTAGCTGAACAGTCCGGCGCCGAGCTGGCGCACGAACCCGGCGCGCAACAGCAGGCGGTGGCCGGCCACATCGGTATCGCCGGAGCTCTCCCGGCGGGTCTGGCTGAACAGGACGCGCATCGACACCGGGCGGTGCGCTGCGGATGCGTTCGGTGCGGGCATGGGCGATCTTACGCCGTCAGGCCGAATGGTTCAGACTCCCTCAGTCCGATGATCCGACCTGCCCCCCGCGTCGAACGCTGCCTGGAGGTCAAGCGCTATCCCGACGGCCGCCGGGTCACCTTCGCCTGCGACCTCCTGGCGATCGAACCGGGGCGGCAGCTCCTGGGGTACACGATCCGCCATGCCGCGACCGTGGCCGGCGTCTTCCTGCCGGCGGGAACCCGATCGTACGGCTGCTTCTGGGCCGGCCGGCCGTACAACCTGTACCTGTGGATGCGGCGCAGCGGCGCGCGGCGAGTCGCCGTGCTCGGCGCCTACTTCAACGTCTGCGACGCCGTGGAGCTGGGACGCGCGGAGTTGCGCTGGCGCGACCTGTGGGTGGACGTCATGGCGCTGCCGGCGCGGCGGCCGGTCACCCTGGACCGCGACGAGGTGCCGGGCGACCTGCCGCCGCGGCTCAGCCGCCACATCGACGATGCCGTCCACGAGCTGTACGCGCGCAGCGGCGAGCTGGTGGAGGAGTGCCTGTGCTGGGCACGCGCGGTCAGACGTTCACGCGGTACTTGAGATCGGCCGCCTCATCGCCGGTCATCCCCCGGAATCCCCATCAGTGCGGCGGCTGCTCGCTGATGGTGATCTCCACGTCGGCAGGGTCGATCGACAACTGGGTTTCGATCTCCGTGAAGAGCGTCTTGATCAGCTTCTTCTGGGTTGCCGGCTGCCGCCCGGCCATCATGTTGATCTCGATCACGGTATAGGCGTCCGTGCGTCCTCCGGGATAGTAGAAGTCCTCGCGCGCCATGGGCACGAACCGATGTGCCCGCTTGTCCTCGGGCAGGCCCAGGACCGACTGCATGCAGTCATGGATCACGTCGGACAGCCGTCCCTTGATCGGATTCAGTTTCTCGTCGATGCCGTAGATGACGATCACGTCTCGCTCCGTGCCGTCAGTCCGATGCCGCGACCAGCCGCGGCCGGTCGCCGATCAGGCGGATCTCCACGAGGTTGTCACCGGGGCCGCCGCGGTCGACCACCAGGAAGTCGGTGGGGCGCCGCCAGGCGATCACGGGGTGGTGCCAGACGCCCTTGGCGTAACTGACGCCCTGTCGGCCGTCGCTGGCGAACGCGCGCAGATCGCCGGCCCGCGGGGGCGGTCCCGCCCGAGCGACGACGATCAGAAACGGCCTGCGGTCGAGCGGGATGAAGGCCTGCGATCCGAGCGGATGCTGCTCCATCACGGTGACCGTGAGGGGCAGCGGCAAGGGCTGAGCGCGGAACACGTTGACGAGCGGCCGCCCGCCTCCGTCGGCGACGTCGATCGCGGCCAGGTCGTGGAAGCGCACCGTCGTCCCCTCGTTGATGATCCGCTGCTCGGCGCCGGCGGTCTCGATCACGTCCCCGAACGGCGCGAAGGCCGCCCGCGTGAGCGGTTCCGGCGTGAGCGTCAGGGCTGGGTCTCCGATCCGTCCGCCGCCTCAGGACGGTGTGCCGAACAGCCGCAGCCGGCTGATGCCGCCGTCCGGGATCATGTTGAGGCGCACGTGCGACACCGGCCCGCGGCTCTTCATGGCGCCGGCCGCGAAGGTGTGCTCGCGGTCGGCCTGCAGCGGCTGCTCGTCCAGCAGCACGGGCCAGAACATCGACTGCGCCACCACCGACGCGCGCAGCTCGCCGGTGTCCGCCGGCAGTGACGCTCCCTGCAGGGAGCAGCGGTCGGGGTAGTTGCCCTTGAAGTGGGCGGTGTCGACCACCACGCGGTCGATGCTGCCGGGATGCGCCAGGGCGATGATGCACCAGTCGTGGCCGGGCTCTCGGCGGCGCCTTGTCTCCCAGCCGTCGCCCATGTCGCGGCCGCGGTCGGGCCGGAGCATGTTGCCCGGATTGCCGTAGTGGGCATCGTTCCAGGCGATCGCCGCCGCGCCGTGCACGGCCGAGGCCAGGTCGAGCTCGCCCAGCGCCGCCAGGGCGGTCCAGTCGGGCCGCGGCCGGCCGTACACGCGCAGGCGCGCCACGCCGCCGTCCGGCAGCAGGTTGAGCCGCACGTGACTCCAGGTGCTGCGGTCGGCGACTGCAAACAGGTGGTGGTCGTCGGGGCCGAGCGCTGCCGGCGGCACCAGCGGGACCCATGCGGCGTCGTCGCCAGGATCGCCGTCGCTCAGGCAGGCTTCCAGCGACGCGGCCGGCGGATAGTTGCCGGTGAAGTGGCGGGTGTCGATGTCCACCGCGTGGATCTCGCCGGGAGCCGCAAGACGCACGACGCTGCGGTCGTGGCCTCCGCCGCGGCGGCGGCGCGACTCCCAGCCGTCCATCCACTTGCCGTGGTCGTCGTACTTGTCGGGGATGAACACCGGCTCGGCCGGCTCCAGCATGCGCGACAGGGGCGCGAAGAACTCGTCCGTGCACCACACGCCGGCGGCGCCGAGCCGCGCGTCCGCCAGGTTGGTGGTCAGGGGCGGCCGACCGTCGTCCGCCCGGTTCGTTGTCTCAGCCACGATCAGCCTCTCGATGGGGATGGTGTGCGCGCCAGTGGCGGGCGATATCGATGCGGCGGCAGCACCAGACCGCGTCGTGTGCGAGCACGTGATCGACGAACCGCTGCAGGGCGGCGAAGCGCCCCGGGCGCCCGATCAGCCGGCAGTGCAGCCCGACCGACATCATGCGCGGCGTATCGGCCCCCTCCGCGTACAGTACGTCGAAGGTGTCGCGCAGGTAGGTGAAAAACTGGTCGCCGGAGTTGAAGCCCTGCGGGGTGACGAAACGCATGTCGTTGGCATCCAGCGTGTACGGCACCACCAGGTGCGGCCGTCCGGCGACCACCGTCCAGAACGGCAGGTCGTCGTTGTAGTCGTCGGCGTCGTACAGGAAACCGCCCTCCTCCACGACCAGCCGGCGCGTGTTGGGCCCGGTGCGTCCGGTGTACCAGCCGAGCGGCCGCTCGCCGGTGAGCCGGCGGATGATCTCGACGGCGCGCTGCAGGTGCTCCCGTTCCACCGGCTCGGCCACGTCCTGGTAGTCGATCCAGCGATAGCCGTGGCTGCAGATCTCGAAACCGGCGTCCATGGCGGCGTCGGCGACCGCCGCGTTGCGCTCCAGCGCCATGGCCACCGCGAACACGGTGATCGGGATCTCCCGTTCGCGGAACAGCCGGAACAGGCGCCACACGCCGACGCGGCTGCCGTACTCGTAGATCGACTCCATGCTCATGTGGCGCTCGGGCAACGGGAACGCGCCAAGGATCTCGGACAGGAACGACTCGGAGCCCGCGTCGCCGTGCAGCACGGAGTTCTCCGCCCCTTCCTCGTAGTTGATCACGAACTGCACGGCCACCCGCGCGCGCGCGGGCCAGTCCGCATGGGGCGGGTGGGCCCCGTACCCGCACAGGTCGCGGGGATAGGCTTCGGTCGAGCCGGCGTCCATCGCGAGCAATATGCTGGCGAACGACGCGGCTCGCAACATACACTGGCCGTTCCATGGCTATAAGACTGGCGATCGTCGGCTGCGGCGGCATGGGCCACCGTCACCTGCGGGGGCTCCGCGCGCTGGGCGACGCGGGGATCTCGTCGCTGGAGCTGGTCGCCGCCTGCGACCCGGTGGAGGCGAACGCGGCATCGCTCGCGGATGAAGCGGAGGCGGCCTTCGGCACGCGGCCGGCCGTAGTGGCGGCGCTCGGGGATCTGCATGCCCACGGCGTGCAGGCGGTGGACATCACCAGCATTCCGCGCACGCACCACGTCGTGGCGGTGGAGGCGCTGCAGCGCGGACTGCATGTCCTGATCGAGAAGCCGATGGCGCCGACGGTGGCCTCGTGCCGGCGGATCCGCGACGCGGCGGCGGCATCCTCCGCCATCCTCAGCGTGGCCGAGAACTACCGCCGCGACCCGATGTGCCGGCTGGCCCGTGCACTCCTGGACTCCGGCGTGATCGGCACCCCGCGGCTGATCGTTCAGCACGGCGTGAGCGGCGGCGACCGGATGTTGATCAGCCTGTGGCGGCACCGCCGCGAGCACGGCGGCATCCTGCTGGACGTCGGCGTCCACTTCGCCGACGTGCTGGAGTACCTGCTGGGCCCCATCGACACCGCCTACGCGGTGACCCGGCTGCATGAACCGGTCCGCCGCAACCCGGCCGCGGGTGCCGGCGAGGACGCCGTCGATCCCGGCAACGCCTACGCGCAGTGGCAACGGCAGACGCCGGCCCACTTCGAGGCGACCGCCGAGGACGCGCTGTACGGAACGCTGACGTTCGCCAGCGGCGTGGTCGGCAACATCATCCAGGACCACGCCGGTCACGGCGCCGGGTTCGGCGGGCGCGCGGTGTTCGGCTCGGCCGGATCTATGACGCTGCCGGGCGACCGCAGCGGCGGCCCGATCACCGTGCACCTCGACGGCGGCGGGCGGCTCGAGGGCCAGGCGCTGCTGGATCACGTGCCGGAGTTCCGCCTGGACGCGAACACGGCGGCGCTGTTCGGCGCGGAGCGGCTGACCGGCTACGACCAGCCGTTTCCGGTCACCGACGCCGCGCTGCTCGCCGTCGAGTACGCGGAGCTGGCCGACGCGATCCGGGGCGGTGCGCCGCCGGAGGTTGACGCCGCGCAGGGGCTGAGCGCCGTGGCCACCTACTACGCGCTGCTGGAGTCGGGCGCGTGTGGGGCGCCGGTCCGCGTCCGGGACGTGCTCGACGGCCGCGTCGACGCCTACCAGCGCGAGCTCGACGACTCGCTCGACCTGAGGCCGAAGTCGGCAGGATAGAGGACGGCCCCATGACGGCAGAGAGAATCGAGCAGCGGTCGATCGTCATCGTGATCGTGGCGAGCGTGTCGTTCGGGCTGATCGGCATCGTGATCTCGCTGGCCAGCCGGTCGGGGGCGGTGTTCCTGGACGGCCTGTTCTCGCTGATCTTCGCGGTGGTCGGACTGCTGACGCTGTACGTGTCCAAGCTCGTGCAGCGCCCGCGGGACGAGCAGTATCCCTTCGGGTACGCGACGTTCGAACCGATGCTGAACCTGTTCAAGGGGATCCTGATCACGACGGCGCTGCTCTACGCGGTGTGGACGGCGGTCAGGGCGCTGATGACCGGCGGGCAGGAGGTGGCCGCCATCGGCGGCATCATCTACGCCGCCATCGCGGTGACCGGCGGAGTCGCCCTTGCGGTGACGCTGCGCAAGCTGGGCCGGAAGTCGGGCTCCCCGATCGTGCAGTTGGACGCCCAGAACGCCGTGATCGACACGATGATCTCGGGCGCGGTCGGTGTGGCGTTCGTGGCGACGCTGATCATCCAGAACTCGCGGCTGTCCGCGTGGGCCCCGTACGCCGATCCGGTGATCATGCTGGCGATCGCCGCCATCGCGGCGCCCCAGCCGATCAAGACCATCCGCGCCAACTGGCGGCAGCTCATGGGCAGGGCGCCGGACCGGGCCGTGCAGGACCGGATCGCGGCGCTGGTCGAGTCGGTCATCGCGCGCGTGCCGCACTCGGAGACGCACCTGCGCACCACCGAGGTGGGACGCTACCTGTACATCCACCTCTACGTGATCGTGCCGGAGGACTCCACCGAGCCCATCGACGTGCGCCTGCACGACCGGATCAGGCGGGAGATCTTCGAGCAGCTCTCGGGCGAGTTCAGCCACCTGGCGCTGGACGTCGGCTTCACCATGGACGTCCGCTGGGCGGTCTCCAGCGTGCCGTCGGAGGACCAGGAGACGGTCTATCCCGCGGGCTCCCAGCCGGAGGGCTGACCGTTCCGGAACGCGTCGACGGCCAGATCGGCGATGCTGCTGATCAGGGTGCCGTCGCGGTCCAGCACGCGCGCCACCGCGACGTCGTCGGCGATGAGCCCGTACGTGCTCACCACGCCGGTGCCGGCCAGCGCCGGGCGCAGCGCTTCCAGCTCCGCCACCGCGCGGGCGCCGACGGCGACGCAGCTCGCCCAGCCCAAGTTGGCGCCGAAGCCGGCCGGCCCGAGGGGCACCGCCGGCGGGTGCAGGTGGTAGCGTTCCCGGTAGACCACCGCGCCGTCGCGGAGGACGGTCAGGTGGTAGGCCAGGTGCCTGAACGCCCACGTCTCGCCCATCTGGCTGCGGCCCGGACACCCGCACTCCAGCAGCAGGCAGGCGCTGTCGCGGGCGGTGCCGACGACCGTGGACTGGACCACGGCGGCGCCCGCGAACGGGATCAGCGGCCGGCCCACCAGGCGCAGGTGGCTGGCGCCGCGGACGGTCGCCACGAGTTGCAGGTGAGCGGGGTCTTCGCCGGCGCCGGGCAGGCACAGGGTGCTTGCCGGAGGCGCCCAGGTCGCCTGCGCCCGGCCGTCGATCCGGATGCGCTGCAGGTGGCGGTCGCCGTTGCGCAGGCCGCCTCCCTGGTCGACCGGCACCGCCAGCACGCCGCCCGAGTGCGACAGCACGTTGACGAACAGCGGCGCGCGGCGGCGGGTCCGCCAGCGCCGCCCGGTCACGGCCAGCCGCAGCTCGCCGCGCCGGCCGCTCGGGCCGGGGCTAGCCCGCTTCGCTCACCAAGTCGATCGGCTGGCGTGATCGTGGGCCTAAGT